>JBCCEK010000167.1:0-10604 GCA_039030295.1 Myxococcota bacterium
ACGTGATCATGCCTCGCAAGGAAGGCGTCGCGCCCGCGGCATGAGCGCGCTCGAAGTCTGTCTCGTACGTCACGGGGAGTCCGTGTCGAACGCCGCGGGGGTGTGGCAGGGTCAGGGCGACTCCCCCCTCAACGACAAAGGGCGCACCCAGGCTGAAGCCTTGGGCCAGGCGCTCTCCGGTCACACCTGGGACCTGGCCGTCAGCTCCGACCTCAGCCGGGCCGCCGAAACCGGGCGGGCGGTTCTTCCAGACCTCGAGCTCGACGCGGCATGGCGGGAAATCCACGTCGGCGACTGGGAGGGCCTGACGATGGATGAGGTCTTCAAGCGCTATCCCGAACAGATCGAGGCCCTGAAGCGGCGGGAGACATTTGCGGTCGGCGGGGGGGAAAGCTGGCCCGAGGTGTTCGCCCGCGCGGATGGCGCCCTCCGAGACCTTCGTGCCCGCTTGCCTGAGGGCGGCCGGGCCATCGTGTTCACCCACGGAGGGATCATCGCCGCGATCATGGCGGGTTTGCTTTCGGCACGGGGGCGTTGGCCCTGGCCGCTCGGCCGGATGCGGAACACCGGCCGCACCACCCTCCGCTTCGAGGGGGACGGGATTGCGCTTCTTGGGCACAACGACGACTCGCACGTACCCCATGAGCACCGGCGAAAGTACGTCCCCCGCAGCGACCAGTCGGTCCTGCGACTCCTCGTCGGGGACGATCCCGAGCGCGCCGATGAAGATCCAGCCTTGCTGGATTTCAACTCTGCAATCAAAGTTGCGCGTGTCAGGGGTGCAGGTGAGGTAATGTCGGTATCGGGGACGGGTGGCGAGGTCGCGGCCCTCGTTCAGGACACGGTGGGTGCTTCTGTGAGCGATTTCCGGTTCGTAGACCCTCCCGAGGGGACCGCCACGGAGCTCCTGGTATCGCCCGACCACACCATGCTCCTCGACTACGCGCTCGCCTAACTGCAGATCTGAAAAACAGATTGCAACTATGAAAAGTGAGCTGCCTCACGCCTGTGCAGCCCGCCCACCCTTGCTTTACATCTGTAAGGGTTACGTAGCCCATGTGTCGTTTGTGATCCGAGTCACGACTGAGGGTGCCCGCTAGGGCGATCGGGTGCAATTCAGGGGTTAAGTCCCTAGAACTTCAAAAAAATTTCAGATCTGAACTCAACCCAGATGGGGACCACCAATCATGTACATGAGATCATTCGTGATTCAGGGGGTGGCCAAGTTGGCACGTTCGTCGCATATACAATGTCTGACATAAGCGCTGCGGCGAAGACGTACCCCCCACGTCCCCCGCAGTGCTGTTAGACCGGCGATTTGGTTTGTTTCCCCCCACTTCATCCAAATCGCCATCTCTCTAACGGCTCGGAAGCCCCCCCTTCCGAGTCGTTACTTTTTAAGGGGTCACTCCGCCCCCCGAAAAGACGAATACTTCCCGATATCTACACCCCACACCGCGAAAACCGGTTAGCTAGCAACAGGGCTCCCTCTCTTCGCCCGCGCTAGCCAGCAGCCTAGCTGGTGTATGCAACTGAGGGGCGGCCAAGGGGACCGTGGGGCGGCCAAGGAGGGACGACCGGAGCTAGTCGCGCGTCCTGAGTCGGCGATCGGGTTTTCGCGGTGCGGTGCGCAAACAGACGGAACTGCTGCGGTTTTGGACGCGCGGAGTGACCCCGCCGGGCCGTTGCCGATTGGGTTTTCGCGGTGCGGTGTGCAAACGCTTGGAACTAATGTGGTTTTGGAGGGGCGGAGTGACCCCTATTTGACGACTTTGAGGTAGGGGGGGCGCTCGCTTGGTTTGGGTCGAGCTTTGGTGGGTAAGGGGTCGGAATCGTTGTCGTCTGTGACGCTGGGTAGGACTCGGAGGGATGGACGCTCTTCAGGGAGGGGTGGCGGCGCTGAGCGTCCTGCTTCGCGTTCGATCTCCTCGGAGATCTCTTGGGGCATGGAGTCGGGCCAGACCATCCCGCGGCCGTCGTCGCCTGCCAGGGCGAACACTGCGTCCCAATCGATACGGCAGGTGAACGGCGAACGGTTGAACGACAGGGTGCCGTAAACCCCCTCTTCGTCGACCCGAAGGTCGGGAATCGGCACCGGCATGTTGAGGCCAATCTGAAGGACGAGCTGGGGTTCCTCCCGATACCACTGCGGGACGACGACCCCGACATCGCGCGGATCGAGGTGCACGAACACGCTGCCCTGGCTCAGAAGATACCGGGCCACCTCGAGCTTCGCGGGGAGCTTTTCACTTTCGGGCACCCCCCAGGATTAGCGTAGAAAAAGGCCTCTGGCCATAGTGACCGGGCGCTCAGGAGTCACGTCAGCGCCAAAACGGCAGCTCCGCCGGCCATGAGCCCCGCCGCCACAATTTTTCGCCCGGTAAAAGGCTCGAGGAAGAAAATTCGCCCGAAAACGATGCTCCCGACCACTCCGAGGCCCCGCTTGAGGGTCTCGACCACGGCCACCCACAAAAAACCGAGGGCCAGCATCTGGAGCCCGATCGCCGCCACCGCGAACGCGACCAGCCCGAACAGCAATGGCCGGGGCGCCCGCAGCGCCACCCGGAGCTCCCCAATCCGGCCCTGCGACGCGACCCAGCCGAGAAGCATCACACCGCTCCCGGTCGTGAGAATGAGGGCATGCGTCGAGGGGGCCGCATGCGGGAGCGCGACCTTGTCGAGTGCGAGCGAGCCGGCCCACAGCACCGCAACCGCGATCATGTACCGAGCGCCCGGCTCCGCGATCACCCCACCCCACCAACGGGCACCCAGGTCACTGTTGAGAACGACCGAGCCCGCCACGACCAAGGCCACCCCCATCACGTGAGGCATCGACGGCACCTCCCCGAGAAGCGGCGCCGCCACCCACAAGCTGAACACCGGCGACAGCGCCAGGAACGGAACCGTCCGACTCATCGGCGACAGCTGCAGCGACCGCATGAAGAACACGTTGGCGAGCGCATTCATCGCCATCGACCCGAGCGCCGGGCCCCAGTAAACGTCGCGCGCAACCCAAGAACCATCGATCGACGCCCACGCGAACAGGAACGGCAGCTGACCGAGGAGCAGCACGACCGCGATCGCGACCGGCGACGCTTTGTCGGCCAGCGCCTTTCGCACCACATCGAGCCCCGCCCAACAAAACGCGGCCGCGACCCCAAGAACAACGCCCGTCAACGGCTTTTTCTCAGGAACACCCGTGACTTGACCGCGTGGGGCTCGTCTTCCCCCGGCGCAGGCGGGATGTGCGTGATCCAATAGGCCTTGAACGACACGATGCGATCTTCGTCGTTGCCGGTGCGCTCATGGTAGCGGAAGAGCCAATCGGTGAGCGCCGGGTAGTACGCGCGAAACCCTTTGATGCGCACGATGTAGTCACACCAGTAGTAGTTGTGCCCTAAGAACGGGGGAATCTCCCTCAGCGTCGGGTCCGAATAGCGGGATGCAAGCTCGTTCATCGGGTCGACGTGTCGCCCGTCCTCGGTGACGGCATCGATGACGACCCACGCATCGTCGCGGGGCGCATTCGCCGCAAACATCTTCCAACCCTGATTGAGCCTGAAAATCATGACCGAAGCGCGCATCCATTCCGGCTGCGGCACTTTCACGAACCGGGTGATGGCGGGGTTCTCGACCAACACCTGCGAGGTGGCGACCACCACCAGGAACGCCAAGAGCGGAGCCGCCGCCCAACGCCAAGGCGACCTCGGCGCCACCGGATCGTTCGGAGACGGGACTGTCATGGCCTTCACGATCGGCGCGTCTTCTCCACGCTTTGCCGCCAGCCGCGCACGCATCCACTCCCAGTCTTCGGGGCTCACGAGGAGGGTCGAGTACGCGATCATCACGAACGAGAAGAGCCCGACGTTCGACACGAGGGCGATGCCCAGATGAAGCGCCAGGACGCCGAGGATCGCCGCACGACGGGTCCAGGGCCGACCCCAAGGGGAGAAGATCAGGAAGGGCAGCAGGTACTCGATGACCAGCGTGAGGTAGGTCAGGAACTGGAACACCCACAGCGGCAGGTTCTCGCGCATCCAGTAGCCGGCGAAGGTGACGATTCGTTCTTGTTGGGCGAGCCAGTAGACTGCCGTCCCATCACGCCAGGTCTCCCCCCCTTTGTGGACCGCGTTGAAGAAGTAGATGATCGCAAGTTGGAAGAGCGCCACGAAGACCGCGACCGACACGTGAGGCGACGCAAGCGGCGGCTTTCCACTCCGCCGACGCCGCCACGCGTCCGCCGAGAAACTCGCCCCGAGGGGAAGGAACGCCGTCCACAGGACCAGGTCGCCAAACACATAGTCGCCCCCATTCGCGAGTAGGTCGTTCCGAATGTGCAGCGAGATCAGGCACGCAAAGCTCAGCACGTGAAAGAGGCGGGTCCAAAACCCGACGAGGAAACACAGATAGACGACCGCCACACCAACGAAGGCCGCGATGACTCCCGCTTCCGAGTCGATGTAGTTGAAGAACGAGTACCCGTAGGGACGGATCGGATGGGCCAAGATCATCTCGTTGGGGATCAGGCCGGTGTCGACGAACCACAGCGATATCTCGGTACTCCGCTTTGCAAGATCGAACAGCAACATCAGGCCGATCGCGATGCGCGTCAGGCCGAGCGTGCGGGTGTCGATGGAGAACAGGCTGTCTCGAAGGAAGCGGGCGGTGACGCGTGCCATGGTTCGTGGCGCGGACGGTATCAGGGCCGGCCCGGGGGGCACAACATGACGGAGGCTGAGTGCTCTATTCGCGAAGCTTGACCCGCAGCGTCTGCGCCTCGCCCGTGACCTTGAACGAGGCTGCTTTGAACTCCGGAGGCCCGAAACGCTGCGCCGGGGCGTCGTTGGAGACCCCCCAAGGCTCCTTCGGGCGGCCGACCAAGCTGGTCGCGAGCTCCCCATCACCGTCGAGATCGTGCAACACCGAGATCGCGTAGGTCCCTGGCTTGACCTTCTTGAACACACAGGTCGCCTTGCGGCCCTTCGGCTTCACGAACGTCATCGAGGCCGCCTTCTTCGCGTCGCTGGGGAACCCGTCAGCCTTCGTGAAGAGCGAGCAACCGATCTGCCCTCGGTCGCTCTGAATGTTGAGTACTTCGATGCGAAGGGTGTCGTCTTTGGCCGGAGGCGTGGCGTCGTCTGAGTCCGCTCCGACCGACCAACACCAAGCGAGGCCCAGCGTCAGGAAGAAGCCTGCGCTTGTCCTGTTCGGCAGAGTCATCGTCGGCTCCCTGGTCATTGCGACACCCCCGTCGTTCTCCGACGAGCCCTTCCCGGACGCGCCAGTGGCGAATTGGGGTCTTAGCACCCGCCCGACGCGACACGACTCGACAACTCGTCGAGCGGGCCTCAGTCGAAGAGGTTGGTGACTTCGAACGACTTGGACTCCGCTGGGAGCGTGACGAGCAGACCGTCGTCCGCGAGTACCCAGCCATCTTCGCGGATGTCCTCCACGCCGCGCGTGAAGATGCGCTCGACCAACTTGGCCGGGGGCGGCGGCGTGAGGTGCACCATCACGAGGAGACCCACGCCGGCTTCGTTCGCGATCTCGGCAGCCTCGGTTGGGGTCGTATGGTAGCTCTGGATGTCTTCGGTGATCTTGGCGATGCGTGGACGGCCAACCTCCGCCGCCACGGCGCTGATCTGCCGCACGATGTGATTCGCCTGCGCTTCGTGAAAGAGCACATCGGCTCCCTCGGCGGCGGCGACGAGCGAAGGGGACGGACTGGCGTCACCGCTGAACACCATCGACCGGCCGAGGTAGTCGAACCGGTAACCGTACGCAGGTTGGACCGGATCATGATCGACCAGGAACGCGGTGATGGTCAGCCCCTCCCCTTCGAAGACCGTCGCTACGGACTCGCCGTCCCCCGGTGGCGGGACCACCTGGGCGCGCATCTGAGAGATGTCGGGCGGCATGAGCTCGGCCCCATGATGGGCCGTTCGATAACTCGAATCGAGCGCGTACGCTTCGTTGAAGCCGGCGACCACGCGCTCGACACCCGGGGGACCGTACACGTCGAGCGGCCCTGGCCGCCCACCTGTCCACGTGTTGAGATTGAACTCGCCAAGCGCGCCAATGTGGTCGGAATGGAAGTGCGTCAGCAGGACCGCACCAATGGGAGCCGGATCCAGGCCCAGGACCCCAAGCGTGTTCCACGACCCAGGCCCCGTATCGACCACCCAGAAACGGTTGGCCGCGAACACCACGATGCAGGCCTTCTCGCGGGTGGGATGCGGCACTGGCGACGCGCTTCCGCACACGAGCGCCCGAAGCGCATTGGGCTCGAGCAGTTGGTGCTGTTGTTCGGTCAGGCGCCGCTCGATGATCCGCGTCGTGATGGCATCTTGGACCCGTTCGGACCGTATCGCGAGGAGGCCGGCCGCGGCCAGGACGACGAGCAGCCCAACCAACGCGGCAACAACCTTCGCAGGCTTCACTCGGCAGGACCTCCCGATTGAGAACTCGCGGTCGCCCCCGACGACGCAGGCGCAACGGTGATGCTCACTTCGCCGAGGCCGTCGCCCCGAACCACGACCTCATCCCCCGACGCCAAGAACCGAGACTGGTCACGTCCGAGCGCGGCTTCGAGCTTGTCGAAGCGGTCGAGACCCACGAGGTTGGCCAAACGGACGAGGGGACGCGGCACGCGGACCGCGACCCCGGAGGGTGTCCCGGTCAGCACGATATCACCCGCCTCGAGGGGTTGGTCCGGGTACTTGGCCTGCACGAAGCGGAGCATCTCGCGCGGAGTATAGATCATGTTCCGGGTGTTCTGCTGTTGACGTACCTCGCCATTGACCTCGGTCTCGATGTCGACGCAAGGCAGGCTGTTGGCGTGAGGGTCGCGCGGAACGAACGCTTGGGCGCCCACCGGCATGAACCCCGGGAAGCTCTTGGAGGCACCCCAGAAGTCGTACCGGTTGGACTGACCCTCGCCGAGGAGCGCAACCGTGCGCGAGGACACGTCGTTAGCGATGAAGAACCCAATCTTCGGGACGTAGTCTTCTTGGCCAAGGTCTTTCGGATCAACATCCTCGAGGAGCACGAACCCGAGCTCGACCTCGTAGTCGAGGAGAGGCGTCACATCGCCGAGCCGCTCCCGTGCCTCCGCGCCGAGCCCTGGTTCGAGAGCCTCCGCCGCGGCGAACATGGCCTCGCCCGTCGGCAAAGGCACGGTCGCACCGTCTCCTGCGAACGCACGCGGGTGCTTCTTGAACACCGGCGGGGGCTGGTCAGGATCAAAGTCCGACGCCGTTTCATGGATGTGCCCCGCGTAGGAGAGGCCCACCCCGTATGCTCTCGCCGGAGCCTCGAGAGGCACGAACGCCCCTTCGGACAGATCGAGGCAGTGGAAACTCGCGGGTGCAGGCGCGTTCGCGAGCGGGCGAAACAAGTACGCCGCGAGCGTCACAACGACTGCACCGAGCAATACCAAACCGAGCCATAGCCACTTCATCACGCCACCCCCACATGCGAGAACGCATTCGCCAAGGCCTCTGTCGGGTCGGCGTCGAGCGCCCGCTGACGCCAGGCGACGTGGCCATCGGGCCGGACCAGGATCGCACCGGTCGACTCGATCTCGGACACGTTACGCAGCCGCTCGACGGCGTCTTGGTCGGCCCCGGCTTCGTCGAGCGACACCATCTCGACGTCGGTGCGTATCGCAGGTTCGAGGGACGCCAGCGCCTGCTTCCAACCCTCACCGTCGGAACCGACCAGGAGCGTGTAGCGGGCGTAACTGAAGAGGTCGTGACTGGACCGGCCGTGCGACACGCCGTTGAGCGGCACATGCGGGAACCTGGCTCCCGGCCGCGTCGTCGGCTGGTATTCGGTGACCTGTTGAGGATGCGTCTCGGTGTCACCGGCCTCGGGGAACACCGCGCCGCCGTCGTAGATGTAGCCAAGATCGAGGCCAATGCGATCGAAGTGCGGCGTCTGGTCGGCAATGCTCGCCCGTACGCGATCAGACACACGTGAGCTTCGACGAAAGCGTCCGAGGATGAAGTGAACAGGAAGCCTCACCAGCGATAGCAGCCATCGGCGCAAGCGCTTGGGCACCCGACGGACTTGGTGCGCGATCTTGGCCATCCTTTCGTGGCCGTCTCGCGGCAACCCGAACGCCTCGATGACCTCGAAGATGCGATCGTAGTTCTCGCGACTCTCGGCCGCGTTTCGCTCGGCGACCGGCTTGCGCTCGACTTCGTAGCTGTCGAGCAACGCATCCGGGGAACGACCCTCGAGAACGGCGGCGAGCTTCCAGCACAAGTTGTGGGCGTCTCCGATCCCAGTGTTCATCCCGAGGCCGCCAGTCGGTGGGAAACGGTGTGCCGAATCGCCCACCAGGAACGCTCGGCCGCGCCGGTAGGCCTCGGCAGTCTGGACTGTCATGCGCCACGTGGACACCGACTTGATGTCGATGTCGTAGCGATCGGTTCCGAGCGCCGTTTGGATGCGCTCTCGCAGGACTTCGTCGGTGAAATCCTCTCGCGACTCGTACGGCGGGGCAATGGGAACGTTGTACGTCCATCGACGGTCGACATGATGCGCGATGAAGGCTCCGACCGCCGCCGGATGAAGAATCCAGTAGAGCTTGGCTGGGGTCGGCACGTAGTCGCGGAGCCCGATCTCGAAGTACGCATTCACGAAGTCTTGAATCCGATCCGGGCCAATCATGGCGATCCCGACGGCCTCACGAACCGCACTTGCCGCCCCGTCGGCGCCAATGAGAAAACGGCTCGACACCTCGAACGCGCGCTCTGGCGCATCGACGGGCTGAACCTTGCTCACAACGCCCTCTTCGGTCTCCGTAAACGACTTCCATGTGTGCTCGAGGAGCAGGTCGATCAGAGGTTCCTGCTCCACGCGCGCGCGCATCACCAGTTCAAGCTCGGTCTGCGACAGGTTGAGGTAAGGACGCCGGCATCGGACGTGGCGGTCGTACTTCGCTGCGCATGCCGGGTCTTCGAACAGGTCGATTCGGCCGAACTCCTCGGTGATCGTCTTGCAGAAGAGGATCCGCGATCCGTCGACTTCGGGCGATGCTTCGCGCTCGAGCTCTTCCATCGGGATGCCGAGCGAAGTAAGGATCTCCAATGAGCGCGCGTTGAGTTCGTGGGCCTTCGGGTGGGGATTAACGCTCTTGTAGCGCTCAACGACGGTGCTGCGGACCCCGAGCTTGGCAAGACAGAGCGCGCTCACCATCCCTGCGGGGCCCCCGCCTACGATGAGGACATCGGTGTCACGCTGCGTGGGCATGGCCGGACTCCCTTTCGCTTGGAAGAACACGGGTCCAGAAGACAAAGAGCGCGGCCAAGAAGATCGCGGTGAGCCCCGTGAACGCCAGCACGTTCTCGTCGACCCCGAAGATCAAGTGGTGATGCTTCGGATCGATGATGGCGCCGCCATAGCCGTCCACGAAGACGGTGGCGATCCAGAACCCAACCAAGTTGCAGCCCTGCCAGAGGAAAGAGATCCCGAGGTCGGCGGCCTTCGTGGGACGTTTGCGCCAGAGGAAGTACAAGTTGACGATCCCCGACGTCACCATGAAGCCGAGCAGCCACGCGAGGTGGAGTCGCGCGTGGCCGACCCAGTCGACGTTCAGGAGGTGCGACACCCCGGAATCGCGCACGGCCGGGCCGAAAAACTCGAAGGCGGTGATGGTGAGGAGCACTTGGACGGTTCGGATACTGCTCGATGGACTCATGAGAACACTCTCCCGCTTGGTTATTCACATGCACTAAATCCAGAATAAATCCTTGTCAAGTGAATAATCCCGTGATAGGTCGGGGTTGATCGCGAGGCGGATACCCCATGGCAGTACCTTCGATACACACATGGTTCCGGGTAGTTATAGCAGTCAGCGCAACCCTTGCGCTGTTGGTGATCGCGGCTGGGTGGAGCGGGAGAGCGCAGGCGCAAGACCCGTATTTCTGTCTCGACTCACTCTCGGACGACGCCGTCTCCTACCGGCTGCGTCGCATCGAGCACAGCTTCGAGCGAGGTCGCCATGATGCAATCGGGTGGCGCGTCGGATGGATTGGCGGGTACGCCGCCCTCGCGAGCGCGCAGACGGCCCTCGCGATCGATGCGGCGCGTGACGACCGGCCCTGGGACCGCTTCGCGTTCGCGTACCAAGCCGCCGGCGGCTTTGCGCTGGCGCTTGGGCTCGCCGTGATCCCTGCGCGCGACACCTGGGGTGCGAAGCGGCTCGCCAAGCGCGATGCGAGCACCCCAGAAGCTCGGCGTGACAAGCTCCGTTACGCGACCCGGCTGATGGAGCGCGGCGCCAAGGTGCAGGAACTCATGAGCCGCGGCGAGTTGATCGGACTCGGCGTCGCCTTCGGGGTCGCGGGCGGCACGGTCAAGGCCGTGAAGTGGCCTGGCAAGACGCGGCTCAACACGGCGCTCATGTACGTCATCCCTCCGATCCTCGCGACCGGGACCGGGCTGAGCGCACCCCGCAACCTCGTCGAGGACTGGGAGAGCTACCGCGGCATGGCCTGCAGCGAGCGCTACTACAACAACGACGTCGAAGGCCCTGACTTCGACTTCAGCATGTCGCCGTCGGGAATGCGCTTCTCGGTGAGTTTCTAGGGAGCGAG
>JBCCEK010000168.1:0-10351 GCA_039030295.1 Myxococcota bacterium
AGACGACGGGCTCTACGTGTTGTCCAGCGACTTCGTTTCCATCGCGATCTGGTTCGTCCCCTACGCCCGCCGGCCAGGCGCACCAGCGGGTGACTACAGCCCTCAACCTCCGTCGCTCGTCACCCGAATCGAGATTCCATTTTTCGCAGCGATTGTGCCATTCGAGGGCTCCGTCATTTCGTTTGCCGTGATCCATGGGTTCGATGTCGTCGACGGCGTGCTGGCCGTGCCGCTCCGCCTTCTCGAAGAGGCTGGTTCGCAGCGCTTCGTCTGGGACGCACTGGTCATGCTGGACCCAGAAGCCAACACCGTAGACCTATTCAACTTCGGCCGACTGCTTCAGGCATTCGGCATGGTGCGCTCGCCCGAGCCGTAAGTTCGGGCGCGTGTCGATGGCCGTGATTTGTCCGGCAAATACGACACCAAGCCCGGACTCCCTGGTTCACGAGGGTAGCGACCCCGAAGAGGCCTGCTCTACGCGCGGCCTCGAAAGATGACCTTCAGGACCGCGTCTATCAGAGCTCCGAAGAGCCGTTCATCTTCGACTGCGCCGTGACTGAGAATGTGCGTGTGCATGGCGCCTTCGACCATGGTGTAGAGGACGAACGCCGTGGCTTCAGGATCGCCTTCGAAGCCGAGAGACTCGAGAAGCTGAGCCAGTCGGCCAAGGTGCTTCTCTTCATAGCTCAGACAGAACGCATCGAACTCCGCGTTCGCATGACGGCGGGCCGTGATCGTCGCGTGAAGCTCGGGCGCGCTTCGATGATGATCCGCAACGAGCACGACGATGTCGCGAACGCGTTCACGGGTCTGGGCCTCAACATCTCGTTCAGGATCCACCGGCCGCAGGAGCCTGAGCAATCGCCGATGGTGGTCCTCGAGGTACTCTCGCGTGATCTCTCGAAGGAGCTCGTCCTTGTTGAGGAAGTAGCTGTAGAAGCTGCCCTTCGACACTTCGGCGGCCTCGGTCACTGCAGCCGCGGTCGTGTTGGCGTACCCGCGCTCCGCGAACAGTCTCCGTGCGTGGAACACCAAACTGTCCCGCGTCCGTTGTGCCCGCGTTTGGCGCGGAACCCTCACCGACCGCTCGTTGTCCACCGATCTAAGTTCGCAGAATTATCCTAACGGTCAAGAAAGCTCTACCGGATGTGTCTTATAAGACGCTGGTTATATTAGGTTTTTTCTTTCGAAGGCCAGCTCGTAGAAACAAATTGACTTATAGGTCAATTAATGGGAGCAGTTCCCCAGTGTCTGATTCTTCGCGCAAGAAGCCGTCCGACCTGAGGAGTCATACCTGGTACGGACGCGGTCCGTTCTCGTTCCTGGAGCGCTCACGAACGCTGCAGAACGGGTACCTGTTGGAGGAATTCAACGGCAAGCCGGTGATTGGGGTCATCAACACGTGGAGCGACATGAGCACGTGTCATCGGCATCTGCGCGATCGCGCCCAGGAGGTGAAACGAGGCGTGGTCCAGGCGGGTGGCTTTCCGGTCGAGCTTCCCGCGATGGGGGTGGGCGAGGTCATGATGCAGCCCACGTCGATGCTCTATCGAAACTTCTTGGCGATGGAGGTCGAAGAGTTGTTGCGATGCCATCCCATCGATGCCGTCGTGCTCCTAGGGGGCTGCGACAAGACGACGCCTGCGTTGCTGATGGGGGCGTTCTCGATGGATCTTCCGCTCATCTACGTCCCTGCAGGGTTCATGCTCGCCGGTTACTTCCGCGGAAAGCCCGTTGGCACGAGCGATCTGTGGCGCTTCGGGCAAGACCTACGTGCCGGGAAGGTGCCAATCTCCGACGTTCTCGAACTCGAGCAAGTTCAGGCCCGAAGCGTCGGTACGTGCAACTCGATGGGAACCGCATCGACGATGACCGCTGCGGCCGAGGCGCTTGGCCTCAGCCTTCCAGGTGCGTCCTCCCTCCCTGCAGTCGACGCTCGTGCCGGGCGGCTTGCCGTCGACGCGGGCCGGCGCATCGTAGAACTCGCCTGGAATGACATTCGGCCCTCGACGCTCCTGACACGTGAGTCTTTCCTCAACGCTGTCGCCGTGTGCCTCGCCCTCGGGGGTTCCACGAATGCCGTCATACACCTCTTGGCGATGGCTGGTCGCGCCGGGGTCGAGTTAACGCTTGGTGACTTCGATCAACTCGCGCGCGAAGTGCCGATCCTCGTCGATGTACAGCCGGCGGGCTCGCTTCTGATGGAGTCTTACGACCATGCGGGTGGAAGTCGCGCGCTCATGTGCAGGCTCGGCAACAAGCTTCACGGCGATGCTGCGACGGTGACGGGAGCGTCGTTGTCCGCCAACGTGTCGGGGGCCGAGGTCTGGGACGACAAGGCCGTCAGGCCGTTTGAGGATCCTGTGGCGAAAGAGGCGCTCGCCGTGCTTCGCGGCAACTTGTGTCCCGAGGGGGCGATCATCAAGCCAAGTGCGGCCACGGAAGCGTTGATGGTCCACCGAGGCCGGGCCGTCGTGTTCGACGGCTACGAAGACCTTGTCGCAAACATCGAGTCACCGGACCGCGGGATAACACCGCAGTCGGTACTGATACTCCGCAACTGCGGGCCTCGAGGCGGGCCCGGCATGCCGGAGTGCGGCATGATTCCCATCCCCGGGAGACTGATCCGGGAGGGCGTACGCGATATGGTGCGCATCAGTGATGCCCGCATGAGCGGCACCAGCTTCGGCACATGCGTATTGCACGTCGCACCGGAAGCCTACGTTGGCGGCCCTTTGGCGCTTGTCCAAGGGGGCGATTGGATTGAACTCGATGTCACGAAGCGCACGTTGACCCTCGACGTCGACGACGCGGAGTTGGGCCGTCGGCGCGCTGCGTGGAGTCCGCCAGCGCCTCGCTACGCGAGGGGCTACGGCAGCCTGTTCGCGAAGCACGTGGGCCAAGCTTCCGAGGGCTGCGACTTCGACTTCCTCGCGAGTTCCGAGGTCTCTGAGCCCCTTCCTTTCTTTGGTCATTAGGAGAAACAATCATGCTGAATTGGTTTCGTAACCATGCCCTTTGTTCGACGGAATCGGATCTCGGCAAGTCTCGACGGAGATCGCGTGACCGTGGGCTTCGCTGGGTAGTGCTGTTCTCTTCGCTGCTCTTCGCGGCATGCGGCGACGACAGCGCGGGACCTGCCGGCGATTTCTCAGCGCGAATCGTGCGAACTCCGTTTGGAGTTCCCCACGTGGTCGCCGACGACTATGGTGGACTCGGCTACGGCGCCGGATACGCCTATGCACAGGACAACTTCTGCGTCCTCATGCGCGAGGTCATCGCCGCGAACGGTGAGAGCGCCCGTTGGTTCGGCGAAGAGGAGGGCGATCTCAGCAAGGATTACGTCTTCACCTTCTTTGCGAACGATGCCTTCATCGAGGATGAGTTCTTGGCGGGCGCGAGCGACGAGGTCCGACAGCTCGCGCGGGGCTACGCCGCAGGAGTCAACAGGTACCTCGGAGAAACAGGAGTCGACAATCTTGCGGAAGGGCCCGAAGGGTGTCGCGGCGAAGACTGGGTCCGGGAGATCTCAGAGATCGATCTAGGGAAGGTCTACTGGAAACTGACCGTCCTGGCCGGTATCGATGCCACTGACCAACTGATCTCCGCGGCGGATGATGTCGCGCCGGCCCAGTCTCTCGCGAGTGCGATTGGCGTCCCGCTCGAGAGTCAAAGCGTCAACTGGGCCGCTCTCGACTTCACTGCCCGAGACGGCATTGGGAGTAATGCGTATGCGATCGGCGCCGAGGGGTCGCAGACGGGTGCCGGCCTGTTGCTCGGCAACTCGCACCAGCCCTGGCAGGGCCCTGGGCGATGGTACGTGCAGCACCTCACCATCCCGGGGGAGTACGATGTGTATGGGTCGTCGCTACAGGGCGTGCCGCTGGTGAACATTGGTTTCAACGAAGACATGGCTTGGGGTCACACTGTATCGACCGCGCAGCGGTTTGGGTTGTTCGAGCTTGCGCTAGTCGAGGGCAGCCCTTTCGAATACCTCTACGACGGAGAGGTTCGCCAGATCGAAGTCCACCCGGTGACCGTGGGGGTAAGGCTCGAGGACGGCTCGGTCGAAGAGCGCACCAAGAACCTCTATACGTCCCAGTTCGGTCCGATTGTCGACCTCACGGCGCTGAGCCCCCTCGCTGGTGGATGGCCGACGGTCACCGGTACGGTGTTCGCCCTCCGCGACGCCAACCTCGACAACTCTCGCGTTCTCGATCAGTTCAAAGACATGGGTCAATCTCGGTCCGTCGACGAGCTCGAGGATGCGGTGCGGAGCCTCGGGTTGCCTTGGGTGAACACCATTGCGGCCGATCGCGAGGGCGAAGCTCTGTACGGCGACCTCGGCGCGGTACCCAACGTGACCCAGGAGCTGATGGATGAGTGCGCCACCAGTCTGCTCTCTGCGGCCATCACCAGCCAGGGGCTCGCTGCGCTCGACGGCTCCCGAAGCGACTGCGAGTGGGGTTCGGATGACGACGCCCCCCCGGGGTTACTGGGTTTCAGTCAGCTTCCGCTGCTGAGGACGGGTCCGGGCGTCGAGTACGTCAGCAACTCCAACGATAGCTACTGGCTCAGCAATCCCAACTCGCTCCTCGAGGGCTTCTCTCCGATCTTTGCCCGCAACGGCTTCGATCCTCCTGAGCGAATCGAGCAGTCGCTCCGCACTCGCCAGGGCTTCGTTCAAGCTGAAGAGCGGATTGCAGGGACCGATGGCCTCGGCGCCCCCGGTTTCAACATCGACGTCCTTCGCGAGATCATGTACCAGAACCGAAACATCGCCGGCGAACTCGCTCGCGATGGTGTCGTCGAGATCTGCGACGCAGTCGAGGACTGGAGTTCAGGCAGTTGCGGCGAAGAAGGAGCGCCCTACAGCGAAAACCCCGACCAGGCGGCGCGAGCGTGCGGCCTCCTCGAGGATTGGGACGGCCTTTTCAACGTGGAGAGTGTCGGGGCGGCGATATGGCGGACGACTTGGTTCCCCATCGGGCGTACCGAGGACCTGTGGCTGGTACCTTTCGACCCGAACGATCCCGTCTCGACGCCGCGCACGCTCAACGTATCCAACCCCGAAGTCGTCGAAGCCGTCCGATGTGCTGTCGGCGGCGGCGTCGACTTCTTGATCGCTGGAGGAATTCCGATCGACTCACCGTGGGGTGATGTTCAGTTCCGGTTCAACGGAGACCGAAGCGAGCGCATTCCGATCCACGGTGGGGCGAGTGGTTTCATGTGGAGCAGCATCAACGCGAATTTCGTCGAGGGTGAGGGATACAGCGACATCCGACAGGGGAACACGTATATTCAGGCCGTGACTTTCGACGAGACCCCGTGCCCCGTGGCGTTTGGCGTCGTGACGCATTCGCAGTCTACTGATCCCGCGTCGCCGCACTACTCGGATTGGACAGAGGTGTACTCGAGCAAGTCGTGGACGGCGCTGTCCTTCTGCGCTGCGGACGTCGAGGCCAACAAGGTCTCGGAGATCGAGATATCGACTGACGACTAGGTTGAGGGGCTCGCGGAAGATGAAGAATGGTGCGCAAGCCCTCATTCAGACTCTCGTCAGCTCGGGAGTCGACACCTGCTTCACCAATCCCGGGACGTCGGAGATGCACTTCGTCGCAGCCCTCGACGACTCGGACATGCGCGGCGTGCTCTGCCTCTTCGAGGGGGTCGCATCGGGAGCGGCGGACGGCTACGCGCGGATGAGCGGCAAGCCCGCGGCAACCTTGCTGCATCTCGGCTGCGGTCTCGGGAACGCGCTCGCCAATCTTCACAACGCCCGCAAAGCCCGGGTACCGATGCTCAACATCGTGGGCGACCACGCTACCTACCACACCCAGTACGACGCCCAGCTACAGTCGGACATCGAGACGGTGGCAAAGAACGTCTCGACGTGGATTCGAACGACAACAGAGACTTCGGAGCTCGCCTCTGACGCGGCAGAAGCGGTTGCCGTCGCGAAAGGACCGCCCGCGCAGATCTCGACGCTCATTCTACCCGCCGACGTCTCTTGGGGTAGCGACGCAAGAGAGCAGGGCGCCGTACCCCCTGTGATTACGCCAGGCGCACCCGAGGAAACGATACGGACGATCGCTGAAGTGCTTCGGCAAGGTGGCACGAAGGTCGCGATGCTCTTGGGCAACCGCGTTCTTCTCGAGCCCGGCCTCCGGGCTGCGTCGCAAATCGTGGAGAAAACCGGCGCCAAGCTCTTCTGCGAAGTATTTCCGACGAGGCTCGAGCGCGGCGAGGGGCTTCCAGAGGTAGAGCGAATCGCCTACCTCGCCGAGCTCGCGTCCGTGCAACTCGATGGCTACGAGCACTTGATCTTGGTCGACGCAAAGGCGCCAGTCTCGTTCTTCGCGTACCCTGGAAAGAAGAGCTATCTGGTTCCCGACGGCTGCACGACTCACAACCTCGTCGCACCCCGAGACGACGCTCTAGGTTCGCTGCTCACACTGGTCGACGCGGTGGGCGCATCGCAGACCAAACCGAGGCTACGAAGAGCCGCTCGTCCTGACCTGCCAAAAGGCAAACTCAACGCGGCCAAGGCGTGCCAGGCGATTGGAGCGCTGCTGCCACCGAAGGCGATCATCTCCGACGAGGCGCAAACGTCGGGCGTGAAGCTGCCCCACTTCACCGCGGGGGCGCCGCGACACGATCTCCTGGCGCTGACCGGCGGAGCGATCGGTCAAGGGTTGCCTGCGGCGGTCGGCGCTGCCATCGCGTGCCCTGATCGGCCGGTGGTTGCGCTGGTCGGCGACGGGTCCGCGATGTACACCGTTCAGGCGCTATGGACGATCGCACGTGAGGCGCTGGACGTGACCACGGTCATCTTCAACAACCGTTCGTACGGAATCCTGAACATCGAACTAGCGCGAGTCGGTGCGGAGAGTGTCGGTCCAGATGCAAAGGCGCAACTGGACCTTTCGGAACCTTCCATCGACTTCGTCTCGATCGCACAAGGTATGGGCGTCCCAGCCCGGCGTGTCTCGAGGGCGGAGGAGTTCGTCGCGACGCTCAGAAGCGCGTTCTCATCTCCGGGGCCCTTTCTGATCGACGCGATCGTTCCGAGTGACTACGAGGGGTTCAAACTGAAGGCGCTCCCCTACATGCTCGATGCCCTGGGCGCCGTGCCTTCCCCTGTCGCCAAGGCGATCAAAAGGAAGCTCGCCCCGTAGATGGGTGGCCGACGGCGAGCTTGCCTGACCGCCTTCTATTCGCACAACTTCATGTATGGTTTCGCCCGCCCGTGGTGTCCGTGTTCACCCGCAAGGGCTCTTGAACTCCTCGCGCGCTTCGGAGACTCTCAACGTCCGCGCGGCGTCCCGTCCTCGCGCGCGAAACGAAGAAGGAGAATCCATGAAATACCCTCCCACCGCGTTCGTAGCGACGCTGGTCATCGCCTCGCTATTCCTGATTCCCTCGATGACGTTGGCACCGAGTGCCGCGTCCGCCCGTGGCGGCGATGGCGATGACACGCTCCCGATTTGTCTGGAGCGCCGAAACGGCGACCGCATCGACATCGACGTCCCCCGCGACCGTCGCGACCGCCTCGTCGACTTCCTCCGTCGCTTTGGCTTCAACGTCGACCCTGGCACGTGCGCTGGAGTTGGCGATGTGTGCCCCTGCTTCGACGAAAGCGACATCACCGCGCTCAACCTGCTCACCTGCAAGCTTTTCACGACCGACAGCAGCGACACGCTGACGGGCGCCACTCGGAACGGATGCGTGAACACGTACATGACCGTCGCGTCCATCGACGACATTGGCGGGCACTGCATCTCCGTTCAATCACCGTTTGAGAACAACACTTGCCAGCCGCCCGTACTCCTTCAGAACTCGATGCGCAACGTATCGGCCGCAGAGCTGACCGCTTGCGCGGCGCTTCTCATCTGCAACCCAGCAGAAGAATAGTCGCGCGGCTGCTTGCGGGCAGAGCCGTCTGCTGGATCACGGCTGGTTCATCCCCCTTCGCGGACGGTGGCCCGTGTCGCGATGAGTGCGGTGCCTCAGAACGACAGCGGATCGACAATGGTCGGCACCGGGTCCTCCACGGCGGAACGCAAGAAGAGAGCGCGTTGCGTTCGCGCCTCAGGGGCGGTTTGCACGCAGAAGTGTCCGTCGGGTTCGAACTGGCATCCGGGGGTGTGCGGGATACCCGGAACGCCAAACGGGACGAACTGATAGAAGGCCGCCGTGGTCTCGGCATCGATGTTCCCGCTCACCGGACCAACGATGGGCTCGAGGACCCCGGTGTCTTCCCAGATGGGCTCGAGGTGTGGAATCGGGCCGAAGTTCCAGGCGAGCGAACGAAGCGGGTGCTCGAACACATCTCGCAACCCTGATTGCAACAAGATGCTCGCCTTGCGCGTCGTCCCGGAGACGGCGAGGGGATTCCGATAGAGGTGCTCTGCGTGAAGGTAACGGTCTTGGTGGTCGAAGATCATCTGAAACACCACGAGGCCCACCCAGTAGTCGGCAGGCGTGGCGTTCGGGATGAGGCTCGAAAGCTCTGGCGGAAAGATGTTGATGAAGTCCCCGCCTGCGAAGAATCGCTCGCCCTGACGTTCGGCGGCTGCGGCAAGGGCAGCCGCTTTGATCTCGGGAGCGTACGGCAGGAAACCCGAGCCGTGGTTCGAACCCATGCTCAGGCCCACGTACGTCAGTGGTGCGGTGAGATCGATGTCGGGGGTGCCGTCCCCACCGGGATATGGAGCGTAGTCGAGCGCCCCGAGTTGCGGAATCAGCCGAAGAAACGACATCTGCTCGGCGTGCGCCTGCATCAAGTAGTGAGGGAACCGCCATTCGGCGAGAAGAGTCTGGAACATGACGGAGTTTTGGTAGTCGAGGTTCTGCCCAAGCTCTCGGTTCAAGGTGTCCGTGAAACCGATCACGGCGAACCCTTCCTGAGAGAGCGAGAGCTGAGACTCCCACACGACTTGCTCCGCGCTTCCTGGGCTCCCGTGCTGAAACATGACGATCGGCACCGGCCCCGACGACGCCGCTTGAGGAATGGTCAAGACGAACGGCACATTGAGCGTTCCCGTGATCACCGGATCACCGTTCGCATCTCGTGCGATGAAGTATTGATCTTCTCGCCAGTTGGGCGCCTGCCAAGTGCCGCGAATGATCGCGGCCACTGCGCCTGGCCCCGAGGTCACGCTGTTGATCTGGTACGTGGGGGCGGGTCGCGCTTCGATCTGCGCCTTCATGGAAAGCGGGGTCGCGGGGATGTCGTCCGTGCTGCGCATCGATACGCGCAGGAGTAGGGCGATGTCCGCGGGGTCGATCGGTGAGGAAGTCAGGTCCCCGTCGGCCAACACCGGCAACACTCCCTCGATCAGCGACCGCACACGCCGTACTTGATTGGGTTCGTCCGCTTGCTCGGGACCGAGCGCGCTCCGCATGAACGGCGAAGGCCCGAAGGGTCGACCGTCGAGCGCCTTTGCTTCCCTGGTCAGCACGACTGCGTAGCGCCCGCCAGAAGCAAGCGCGATCGACGGGTACAGCACGAGGCAATGGTTGGTGGGCTGGCCCGCGAGCGTACGGGTTACCGGGGTCAACTTGAATGGAACGCGCTGGCCGAAGGTTGTGCTCGTGGGCGTGAGGTCAATGAGCGCCAGTGGGGAGGTCGGATCGACCGACGCCTGCGGAGTGAGTGGAAGCAGGCTCGCGTCGGGCTCGTCATTCAGCTCGATCACGAACCCTCCGATGGGACTGAACCCATCGAGCCCGTCCGTTTCGTTCATGAGCGCCGAGAACAGAACACCCACGTCCGTGTAGGTCACGGGCGGCGAAAGATAGATGCGGCCACCTGTCGACGTAGATGGGTCTGGCGCCAGCCAGTAGTCGCCTGGGAATGGAGTCAGCCGCGATTGGTCCGTCCGATCGTACGGCACCTCGGAGCAGCGACACATCGACACCGAGTAGGAACCCAAGCTTCCGCCCGATGCGGAGACGTTGATCCGCAAAGTCGTTTGGCCGTGTGGAACGCTGACGGCGACCTCGCCACCGCCCACCCCAATCGGCCCTCCGTGGAGATACTCCCCTTGGCTCCACCACTGGTAACTCACCGCCGCGGTAGGCTCAGACGACTGCACGCGCAAGACCGCCGACGGCGCATCGATCGACCCAAGATCGTACGCGCGATTCGGCGCGGTGAAGGCGACTTGATTCACGTCGTCGATCTCGAACTCGAGAGACGTTAACGTCGTATCGCCCGAGCAAGACATCGACCCCGTTTGGAGCGCGGCGGGGGAGAGGGCCACGGCCAGCGCCAGACCGTACGTGGCGTGCGAGATGACCTGCGGTGGTTTCACGACAACCTCCTCGTCGACCAAAGGCAAGTGTA
>JBCCEK010000169.1:0-10320 GCA_039030295.1 Myxococcota bacterium
CCGGCACGCGGCTTCAAAGCCTTCGGCGAGTGCAAGAAGTAAGGCCTCGCGCGCCTTCGCGCTGCCCGCGTTCTATTCGAGCGTCTTGATCTTCAGCTCGAGGAGCTGGTCGGCTTCGACGCGAGAAGGCGCTTGGGTCATGAGGTCGTTGGCGCGCTGCGTCTTCGGGAACGCAATGACGTCGCGGATCGACTCCGTCTCCGCGGCGAGCATGGCGATGCGATCCATCCCAAATGCGATCCCACCATGCGGCGGTGCGCCGTAGTTGAGGGCGTCGAGCAAGAAGCCAAACTGCTCGCGGGCTTCTTCATCCCCGAGCCCAATGACCTCGAAGACTTTCTTCTGGACTTCCGGGTCGTGGAGACGGATCGACCCGCCCGCGATCTCGAATCCGTTCAGAACGAGATCGTACCGGTAGCAGAGGACGTTGCCCGGGTCCGTGTCGAGGAGCTCGATGCACTCGTCGTGGGGCCGCGTAAACACGTGGTGCGCCGCGTCCCAGCGCTTCTTCTCTTCGTTGCGCTCGAATAGAGGCGGATCGACCACCCAGAGGAAGTTCCATTCGCCCCCGCTTCCGGTCTCGGGGATGACGCCCAGTTTGCGGGCCACGTGAAGCCGAAGATTGGCCATCACGGTGTGGACTTTCTGGGCGGGGCCGAACTGAAACAGGATGAGGTCTCCGTCCTTCGCATCGACGGCGGCGTTGACCGCGGTCCGGAACTCGGACGTGACCATCTTGGCGAGTGGGCTTTGGAGCCAGTTCCCGTCGGCATCGACCTTCGCTCGCGCCAGGCCCTTGGCGCCCATCTGGCGGACGAACTTCTCGAGCGCGTCGAGGTCCTTGCGAGAGAACCCGTGGCCCGATGGCACGACCATCGCTTTGACGATCTCGGTGGGCAGGTCGCGCCGGTAGCTGCCGTCTGCGAACTTCTTGGCGATCGGCTCCAACATGCCGATCCCCCCACCGTTGTGCTCGATCGTCAGGTCGGTCAGGTCGACGTGCTCCATGGCAAACCGCCTGTCGGGTTTGTCGTTGCCGAACCGCTCCATCGAGTCCGCGAAGGGGAGGCGCGGGAAGGTGCCTCCGGGGTAGAGCTCCTCGAGGTCGACGCCCAGCACTTCCTTCCAAAGCCGAAAGACCAAGCCTTCGATGACCCTGAACAAGTCGTCCTGGTTGATGAACGACATCTCGACGTCGATCTGGGTGAACTCCGGCTGCCGATCGATGCGAAGGTCCTCGTCGCGGAAACACCGCACCAGCTGGTAGTACTTGTCGTAGCCCGCCACCATCAGGAGCTGCTTGTAGAGCTGCGGGCTTTCGGCGAGGGCGTAGAACTGCCCGCCGTAGAGACGCGACGGCACCAAGAAGTTGCGTGCGCCGCCTGGCGTGTACCGAACCATGAACGGGGTTTCCACTTCGAGGAAGCCTTCGTCGTGGAAGTAGCCTCGGGTCTCATGGTTGAGCCGACTGCGCATCATGAGGTTCTTCTGCAAAGCCGGACGACGCAGGTCGAGGTAGCGGTATTCGAGCCGCTTGTCTTCGTGGGTCGAGATGTCGTCCTCGATCTCGAAAGGAGGCGTGTCGGCTTTGTTGAAGACCGTGGCCTCCATCGCGATCACCTCGACCGCGCCGGTGGCCAACCGCGGGTTTCGAAGGCTCGACCCGTCGTCCTTGGTGCCGCGGTCCCGCACCTGGCCTCGAACTCCGAGAACCCATTCCGAGCGGGCTCGGTCGGCGGTTTCGAAAGCCTCTTTCGCGCTCGTCTCGGGGTCGAAGACCACCTGTGTGAGCCCCTCGCGGTCCCGCAGATCGATGAAGATACAACCCCCGTGGTCTCGGCGGTTCTGTACCCACCCAAAAAGGACGATGTCCTCTCCGATGTGGTCCTCTCGCAGCTCGCCGCAAGAATGTGTGCGCTTCAGCTCATCGATAAAACGGGCCACGGTTGGCCTCCTTGCCAGGCCCTCGATTGACGGGCGGCGGGGAAGGTAGCCGGCCGCGAGGCCACGTCAAGTGAGGGGTTTTCCTCGCATGTACAGGCAGTTGCACTCGAGCGGCTCCCCGTAGACAATGGCCTCCGGGGATCGAGAACTTCGGGAGCAGGGGACATATGGCCGCCGACGAAATCGAGTGTCACGTCTGTGGCGCCGCCAACGCCAAGGGGACCGAGCGGTGCCGCTCGTGTGGGGCGCGCCTCACCGAAGTTCAGGTGGAGCTCAGCGAAGAAGAAGCGCACGCACGGCGCCATCAACCCGACGAGTTCGAGTATCGCTGGGTTGCGATCTCGTTCGGGCTCCTGATCGTCCTGGCCGCGATCGTCCTCGGCCTCTTGCCTTTGATCATTCCGCCCTACGACCCGCAGGGGTTTTCCGGGATCATGATCGCGATCGTGCTCTGGTTCATCGGCGCGGCCGTCGTGAACTACATCTCGCCTGGGAAGCACTTCCTCGAGCCGCCCGCCGGAGGGTTTCTCGCGGCAATCCCGACCATGGCGTACCTCTCGAGCATTGCCGACGTGTATCAGCTGTCGATCGGTGCGTACGTCCTCGGCACTTTGATGGCGACGATGATGGCGCTGATGGGCGCGTTTGTCGGCAACCTCCTCAAGAATGGCGATGCGCCCAAGTCAGCCCCAAAAGGGAACAAGCGGAAGAAGAACTCCCGCCGCGCGAAGCCGGCCTAAGGCGAGGACTAGACGAGAACCGGACGAGAACTAGAGGCGGAGCCGGAGCGCGAAGCCCGGGATCAGGGCGACCCCGTTTCGCCGAAGGCGACCGCCGTTGACGTCTCCGATCGACCAATGCTCGTAGGCGGCCGTGAGCTCCACCAACGCATGAAAGCGGCGGACGCCCAGCGCCATGCCGATCACCGGCCCGAGGCGCACCCCCCAACCCGATTCGAGGCCGTCGACGTCGTTCCGTTCGAAGTCGCCCTTGACCCACTCGCCACTCAACCTCGCGCCCAACCAGAACTCATAGAGCCCGCCGATCTCGACACCGTACGTCAGTGGCACCTCGAATCCTGCGCGGCCGCCTTCCGTCTCGGGCCCTTCTGTGGTGACCCAGCCGCCGTAAGGAGCCAACCCCATCACCAAGGCGCTCCGCGTCGAACCGTCCTGGAGCAGGACTTCCCGCCTGAAGTCGGCGCGGATCATCGTTCCGGCAACCAAGAGCCCGAGATCCCAGGTGTCGGTGAGCCCGTATCGACCGTACACCATGGGGACGACCCCGCCGGCACTCGCGTCCGGTTCGAAGTTTGGCTCGGCCCCGTCCCAGTTCTTGAGTTTGCCGAGGGGTACCCGTGCGCCGCCGCCCACACCGAGGTCCGTTCGGTTCGAGGGCGTGGTGGATCCGCCGACCATGGCAGGCACCGCCGTCGCACAACCGGTTGCGGTCATGAGAGACAGGAGCGCCCCGACCAGCCCTGACCACTTCACGTTAGCGTTCGTAGCTTAACTTTCGCCGGCCGGGGATCTTTTGCGTCAGGAGGGGCGTCCCGCCCGCCCGAGTCGTCGATGAAGTCCCCCAGAAGGTCGTAGTCTCCGGCGTCGGTCACCAATACGCGTCGGATCTCACCCGGAGTCGCCGTTCCGTTCGCCAAGTACACGCTCCCGTCGACCTCAGGGGCCTGCCCCCACCAGCGCCCCTGGAGCAGAAGGTCGCTCTCATCACTCACCCCCTCGACAAGGACGTCGAGTTCGGTCCCCACCCGCAGCTCGAGCCGGCTTCGGCTGATCGGGCGCTGGGTCGCCATCAGTGCCTCGCGCCTCGCCTCAGCGACCTCGCTCGGGGGAACATCGGGCATGTCCCCGCTCGGGGTGCCCTCCTCGGTGGAGTACAGGAACACCCCGACGTGGTCGAACTCGGCCCACTCGACGAACTGGCGCAGCTCCTCGAAGTCGGCATCGGTCTCGCCGGGATGGCCCACGATGAACGTGGTGCGAAACACGAGGTCCGGGATCGCCCGTCGGAGGCGCTCGACGACTTTGACCATCCGCCCGCCGCCGTGGCCACGACGCATCCGTTGGAGCATCGAATCCGACGCGTGCTGAAGCGGCATGTCGATGTACGGAAGCACCTTGTCGTTGTCGGCAATGACCGACACGAGGGAGTCGGTCAGCGTTTCCGGGTAAAGGTAGTGCGCTCGGATCCATCGAATCCCGTCGACTCCGGCAAGGGCCGCGAGCAACTCGGCGAGGCTCGCGCGATCCGCGAGGTCTCGCCCGTACGCGATCGTGTCCTGGCTGATGAGATTGATTTCGACAACGCCAGCCTTGGCCAGCTGCTCGGCCTCGTTGACCAAGTCGCCGACCGAGCGCGAACGCTGCTTCCCGCGGAACGACGGAATCGCGCAGAAGCTGCAAGTCCGATTGCACCCTTCGGCGATCTTCATGTACGCGCGATGGCCGGCTTCGCTCAGGATCCGCGGGTCTTGGGCCCGCATGGTGTAGTTCGCAGGGTTGCCGACCAGCATCCGTTCCGGGCGCTCCTGAAGCACCGCCCGAAGCTTCAGCATGTCGCTCGAGCCGAGAAAGTGATCGACCTCGGGCAGCTCCGAGCTGAGCTGCTCGGGGTAGCGCTGCGAAAGACAGCCGGCGACGACCAGCTTCTCGCAGACCCCTTCCGTCTTGTGGGTTCCCATCTCGAGGATGGTGTCGATCGACTCCTCCTTGGCAGGCCCGATGAAGCCGCACGTGTTGACCACGATCACCTCGGCCTCTCCTGGGTTGTCGACGAGCCGAAACCCAGACTCGCCGCTCACGCCGAGCATCACCTCGGTATCGACCCGGTTCTTGGCGCAGCCGAGGGAGACGAAATGGATGGTCCGCGCAGGGCTCACCCAAGCTGATTACTTGGAAAATTGGGCGTCCGCTAGCCGCGGGCGTCCGCTCCGAGGGCCCAAGGCCACCGCCGGTTCCCCTCGATTTGCCTCGTTGGCCGAATGCCGCTACAAGGGCCGCCTTCGCGTGGACCGGGTCGAAACCCTTAGGATTCCGCGCCAGGAGCCTAATAGAGATGTCTCGATACACAGGACCTCGCGTAAAGCGTATGCGCGCGCTCGGCATCGACCTTCCCGGTCTGTCGCGCAAGAGCATGTGGGACCGTCCGTACCCGCCCGGCGTGCACGGGCCGAAGTCGGCACGACGTCGCAAGATGAGCGACTTCAAGAAGCAGCTTCTCGAGAAGCAGAAGCTGCGCTTCAACTATGGGCTCAACGAAGGTCAGTTCATGCGCCTCTACCGGGAGGCCGTCCACAGCAAGGACCCGTCGGGAGACAAGCTCCTCGAGCTTCTCGAGCGTCGGCTCGACAACTTTGTCTTCCGTGCCGGGTTCGCCCCGACGATTCCCGCGGCGCGCCAGCTCGTCTGCCACGGCCACTTCTTGGTGAACGGCAAGCGCCTCGACATTCCATCGTATCGTGTGCGCGAGGGTGACGTCGTCTCCCTCCGCGAGCGGAGCCAGAACCTTGCCTCGGTCGAGGCAGCGCTCGGAGATGTTCGAATCGCGCGCCCCGACTGGATCGAGTTCGATGAGGGCAAGAAGACGGCCACGGCCAAAGAGCTGCCGAAGCCTGATTCCGTCCCGTTCCCGCTCGAGATCGACCTCGTCATCGAGTACTACTCCAAGCGGCTCTAGTACAGGCCTCCCTCGGGGAGCCGTTCTGTGCAGACGTTGGTCGTCGATGTCGTGATTCCAGCCCTCAACGAGGAGCAGGCGCTCCCGAGGGTGATCGCCGATATCCCGCGCCCGTTCGTGCGCCGTGTGGTCGTCGCGGACAACGGATCGACCGATCGCACGGCCGCCGTGGCCAAAGAGGCGGGTGCCGAGGTCGTGTTCGAGCCCGAGCGCGGGTACGGCGCCGCGTGCTTGGCGGCCCTCTCGCAGGTGGCCACCGATCCTCCGGACGTGGTGGTCTTCTTGGACGGGGACTATAGCGACCATCCCGAGGAGCTCGTCGACCTGGTGGCCCCCATTGCGGCGGCACGGGCCGACCTCGTGATCGGTTCGCGCGTGACTGGGCAGCGAGCCGCTGGAGCGCTCACCGTCCAGCAGCAAGTTGGCAACGCGATCGCGTGTCGCGCGCTCCGTTGGCTCTATGGCGCCGAGTACACCGACCTCGGACCGTTTCGAGCGATCCGCTGGGACACGCTCCGCTCGTTGGCAATGGCGGACCGTGATTTCGGATGGACGGTCGAGATGCAGATCAAGGCAGCCAAGCGTCGCGTGCGCCACGAAGAGGTTCCGGTGTCGTATCGACCTCGGATCGGTCACTCCAAGATCAGCGGTACCCTCGTCGGCTCGGTCAAGGCGGGCGCCAAGATCCTCTGGCTGCTAGGCCGGAGCGCATGGCCGTAGCGCAACTGCTGGTGTTCTTGCGAACGCCTCTCCCTGGCCAGACCAAGACCCGGCTGGCTCAGGTGATCGGAGACGAGCGCGCGGTGACGCTCTACACCGCCTTCGCCGAAGACACCCTCTCGCTGTGCCAGCGGATCGCGGAGGCGGGTGACGTTGACATTGCGCTCTGGCACGCGGGGCCGCGGACCGATCAGATCGTGCACTGGGCGGAGACGGTGTCGGCGACCATGCACGCCCAGCCCTCCGGCACGCTCGGCGACCGACTCGAAGCCGCCTTTGCATCTGGGCTTTCGGTGTACGAGAGCGTGGTGGCGATAGGGAGCGACGCGCCGACCCTTCCCGCAAGCCTCCTCGCGTCGACGTTCGACGCCCTTTCGCGCGCGCAGCTGGTGTTAGGCCCCACGAGCGATGGCGGTTACTACGCGATCGGTGCGTCCGCGCGACGTACGCCGAGCTTCGAGCACGTTCGCTGGTCGACCGAGCACACCTATGCCGACACGCGCCGCGCCAACTCGAACACAGCCTTCGCCGCGACCGCACCTTGGTATGACGTCGACCGGCCCGAAGACCTCGAGCTCTTGCGTGCCCATCTGTCGCTCGACCCTGGTGCAGCCCCGGCCACCGCAGAAGCGCTGGGGTTCGCGGGTCACAAGTAGGGCTGGAGGAGCCGTGCGGTGCCGTCCCGCAGCTTTCGCCACCCGGCACGGTGGTCGAGCTCATCGAGCGTCAGGAGCCTGGCGGACCGCCGCCGGCGTTCGAACTGCGCGCTCAACTCAGCACCAAGGCGGTCATCGTAGCACTCGAGGTTGAACTCGAAATTGAGGCGCAGGCTCCTCGGATCCCAGTTCGTCGAGCCGATCGACGACCAGTACTCATCGACCACGAAGAGCTTCGAATGGTCGAACGGTGGGGGCGTCAACCAGAGCCGGACCCCATCCTGGATTACAAGGTGGTAGTAGCCCCACATCGCCCAACGAACGATCGGCAAGTTGCCCACCTCGGGCACGATCACGTCAACTTCGACGCCTCGCTTGGCGGCCAGGCGAAGCGCCTTCACCAGGGAGCGATCCGGCAAGAAGTAGGGCGACATCAACTGGATGCTCTTGCGCGCGGCGCCGATCGCCCCGAGGAAGACCCAACTGAGCGCGTCGATGTTTGCGTCGGGCCCGTCCGCGATGCCACGCGACAGGGTGTCGCCACAAGGCTCGAGCTCCGGGAACCAGTCCGGACCTTCGAGCTTCTCGCCAGTCGCGAACGACCAGTCTTCGGCGAAGACTTCCTGAAGCTGCGTGACGACCGGCCCGAGCACGCGGAAATGAACGTCCCGGGTTGCTTCCTCGGGCGCCGAGGCGAGCACGCAGCCCTGCCGAATGTTCATGCCGCCGGTAAACCCAAACCGACCGTCCACCACCATGACCTTTCGGTGATTGCGTAGGTTGAAGTAGGTGACGCTCCTCGGAAGAAGAGCGGGGAGGAAGCGGGCGACCGTGATGCCTCTTCTCGCCAGTACGTGGTGGATCCGTGGCCATCCGTAGTGCGTCCCGACGTCGTCGACCAACACCCTGACGCGGACGCCTCGCTCGCAGGCAGACGCCAGCGCGTCGACGAACTCCGCGCCAACGCCTCTGGCTTCGAAGATGTAGCTCGCGAGTGAGATCGTTCGCTCCGCATGGTGGATCGCGTCGATCATGGCAGGGTAGGCCCGATCGCCGTCGACGAGCATCTCGATATCGTTCCCGACGACGAGAGGCCGCTCCGTGACGTCGGAGACGACGCGTGCCAACTCGACCATGCGAGCACGCTCGCTCCCGAGTTCTCGGTCGAGGTCGGCGGGCGAGCGCGGTGCCTGCTCGAGCGGAACGCCATATCGTGTGACGCCGGATTTTAGCTCCTTCGCCCGCCGTTGGATGCGGTTGATCCCGAAGAAGAGATAGAGCACCGCACCAAACACCGGAGCGAGCCAGATCACACCCACCCAGGCAGTGGCCGCCCGCGTGTCACGCTTGTTCAGAATCACGTGCCCGGACGCGAGGATCGCAACCAAGATCGTCAGGGCGACGCCCACCGAGGGGGACAAAGCCTGGAGTTGCTCCCAGTCCACCGACATCACAGCTTGTCTTGCAGAGTACGTCCTTCCGATCTGGCGGTCGACTTCGACGCGCGTTACATTGATCGAGCGGGGGCATGGCGGATCCGACTTTCGTCGAGGAGTTTGGTGTACGTCTGAAGGCGGGCACGACGGTTTTTCGCCAAGGCGACACCGGAGGGTCGATGTACGTGATCCGCTCTGGCAAGGTTCGTGTCCTGAAAGAAGCGCACGGCCGTCAGCGAGCCGTCGCCACGCTCGGCCCCGGGGAGTTCTTCGGAGAGATGGCCGTCGTCACTGGGCGACCGCGATCGGCGACGGTCGAAGTCGTCCAGGAGTCGGAGCTTCTGAAGGTACCCGCGGACAAGTTGCAAGAGATGGTGCTCGACCACGGTGAAGTGGCGATTCGTCTCATTCGTAACCTCGCCGAGCGTCTCGAGAACGCCAACCGGTTCATCGACGTGCTTCTCGAGGACGACGTGACCGCCCGGGTGATCCTCGAGCTTCAAGAACGCCTTGTCGATGCAGGTGGATCGACGGCGCCCGACATCACCGATGAAGATCTCGCGTTGGGCCTTGGGCTCGACAAGGCGGCGTTAGAAGTGCCTCTTCGTCGATTGATTCGCGTCGGCGTGATCGAGGTTGCTGACGGCTTCGTACTAGTCCGCGATCGTACGCGGCTCGGCGAGTTTCTCGACTTCGTCCGGAACCCTGGAGGCGATTGATGCTGCTTCGCGTTCTTGGATGCCATGGCGGCGAGACCCCGAAGCATCGGACCTCGAGTTTCCTGGTTGGGGACACGCTGGCCGTCGATGCGGGGGCGATGACCGGGACTTTGTCGCTCGACGAACAGGACCGGGTCGAAGCCGTCTTGGTCAGCCATCCGCACATGGACCACATTCGAGACCTCGCGACGTTGGTCGACAACCGATGCCAGCAAGGAAGCACGACCCTCGAGATCGTCGGGATCCCGGCAACGATTCATGCGCTTCGTCAGCACTTCTTCAACGACGTGATCTGGCCCGACTTCACCAAGATCGATTCCAAAGATGGCCCGGCGGTACGCTTCGTCGAGATCGAACCGGGCGCAGAGAGTTCCGTTCGTGGTTTCGACGTCACGCCGGTATTGGTCAATCACACGGTCGACACCTCCGCGTTCATCATTCGTCACGGAGCGAGCAGCCTCGTCTACGGCGGTGACACCGGCCCTACCGAGGAACTCTGGGAGCGTGTCAACGCGCTCGACGATTTGCAGGCACTGATGATGGAAGTGTCGTTCCCGAACGACGAGCAAGAGCTCGCGACACGATCACTTCACCACACGCCGAACTCGCTCGACGCTGAACTCGACAAACTCGTTCACGGGGACGAGTTGCCGATTCTACTCTACCACATCAAGCCTGTGTTCGAGGCGCGCGTGCTCCGCGAACTCGCGCGTTTACGAGATCGAAACCTACAGATCCTGCAACTCGGCGACGAATTTCTTCTCTAGGTTCGTTCTGGACTTGGCGCGATTGCGGGTTGGCTGTATGTTCGAGATGTGAGTGGCGTTGCCCGAAAAAGGGACTCCCTTTTCGCAGTGCGACTTGCCCACCATCAACATTGCGATGACGGTTGGGCCGATGGCCCCGCAATGGTGCGAACGTCCTCTCTGAGGACAACGCGTCGTCGTACAACCGCCTGCGAATTTCGTGGGTCTAACCACCAAGAACACTCTCTGTGGTCTGAGCAAGTTCGCTCAGAGACCCGAGGGTGCCGGCCTCGCCGGGGGAGATATGTGAATATGGACAGTAGTAGAATCGGACTCTCACCGGAGGTGCGGGCGAGTTAGCCCACTGCAGTAACTCCCCCCACACTGGTGGGAGTCCATGATGAAG
>JBCCEK010000170.1:0-10270 GCA_039030295.1 Myxococcota bacterium
GGGTCGTCGGGATCATCCCCATCGTTCGGGTCGTCTCCATCGTTCGGGTCGTCCCCGTCGTTGGGATCGTCAGCTTCGTCGAGCGGAACGCAGATACCGGACTCGCAGATACCTGGGTCTGGTTCGCATTCAGCGCCCGTCCGGACGATCTCGAGGCAAAGCCCGCCGCCAAGGTCGCAGGCGTCGCCGTCGAAGAGCCCGTCGCAGGCGGAATCTTGTTCCTTGTCTTCGATGGCACTTTCACTTCCACACGCCGCAACGACGATGGCCAGTACGAAAAGGAGAGGGAATCGAGTCATGGATGGGACCTCACTTCTTGCAAGGCGCCCAAAGGTGTAGTCGATGAGGGGGCGCCCCACGGCGAGCACGAAACCTCTCTGCTTCGAGAAGCATTCCGACAAATCTCGACGGCAAGCTACGACTGAGGGCTCAACCAGCGCCCAATCCGGCGGGCGGCAGTCCACGAGGACCAGGCGACCGCCTCCACCAACCCGCGATCCGAGGGGTCTTCCTGGCGAAACGCATCAACGACCGCCTCATCGACGCGGTAGGGCGCGAAGGCCGACAAGAACGCCAACCGCGCGAAACTGTGATCTGCCTCACGGACTTCCTCGAGCGCGTGGTCCAGCCAAGCACCGGAAAGGTCCAAATCTTCGCCGTGCCATTGCTCGAGTCGAGCGGTCACCGCGGCCCGCACTGAGTCCGGCAACGACCGCACACCGGCTGCCTCGGCGGCGGATGCGAAACGCGCCCAGGCACTGCCAATCGTCGGGCGCGACTCCGCCCAAGCGAGGTCGCTCGGCAAGTCTGCCTCCGGGAGCAGCGCGAGTGATTCTCCCGGCTCGCCACTCCGTTCAACCATGCGACGAGCAAAAGTTGCGCTGTAGACGGTACGCACGACCGACCGGAATGCGGAGGGCACCGGGAGAAGCGCATCACCGAGAAACACTTGAACCATCCGGTTGGTGTAGTGGTAGAAGAGCGCTGTTCCGATCGCTTCCGGTGCCTGCTCACTCGAAAACGGAGGCTTCCAAATCACAGGATCATCAGGATTGCGAGTGGCGAGTGCCCATGTCACCAAACCGCGCATCCGCACGTCTTCAATCGCATCAGGGTTCGCGCCCCGTACTGCCCTGCCGTCGCCCGATCGAGTCGCGGCCTCCAGCAAGCCCGTATGAGCATCCACGCAGTACGGGCAAAGGTTGCGCTGCGAGACAGCCCCCGCAATCGCCTCCTTCTCAGGACGCGTGAGTGCCCCTTGGACGATCTCGACTTCGCGAAGCACGCTCCAAGCACCGGCCAACAGCTCCGAAGAGGGCGACTGCAACGTCAGCGGCGGAGCCAGTTGAAACTCGCGGCGCAGCTGGCGATAGACCTCCCTGGTGACACCTTCGGCTTCACCAGGTGCGACGGGCGATACGTATCGAATCGCGCCCTGCATTCGGTCGAACAGCTGGTTCTCGATCTGGGTGAGCATCGCCGGCCTCGAGAGGATCGTATCGCCTCCATGCGAACGATGCACCCTCGACGACTCGCGGATCGCATGACGCCGTCCGTGGGCAACGCCACGCTACCGTTCGCGATCTAGAGGCAGTGGAAGGCCACTCGGAACCGATCGGGGTCGCTGCAGGGCCCGACTCGTATCTCGCAAGGCTCGGTCGACGAACGCTAGGATCAGTCGAACGTCTTCCTCGTCGTACTCCAATCCGCTTTGCGACAACTCGTGTTCGACCGCATCGCGGAGCCCGTTGACCGCACCATTATGGAAGTACGGCTCCGTCACGAATGCGTTCCGAAGAGTCGGCGTCCGGAACTTCCCGATGTCTTCGAAGCGCTCGGTCTCCTCCGCCCGCCCAGGGTCGTTGGCGTCGTCGCTGCCTGGCACATTCCTATCGTGGAAGGTCTCCGACTCGAATAGAGGGGGGGTGTGGCAGCCGTCGCAGCCCATCTCGGCGAAACGGAACATCCCATCGATCAACTCATCGTCGAAGACCTCGACCGCGCCCGCGACATAGGTGTCGTAGAGCGAACGGTCGGACACAAGCGTTCGCTCGAACGCCGCGAGCGCCGACGCAAGATGATCAACGGTCACCGTGGGGTCCTCGGGAAACGCGACCGCGAACCGTTCCACATACTCCGGAATCCGAGCGAGCCGCTCGACCGCGACCTCGGGATCGATGTTCATCTCTTCTCGCGCGAGCAGGGGCATGATCGCCTGCTCCTCCAGCGTGGTCGCACGGCCATCCCAGAGCAGGGTCTCTCGAAACGCCAAGTTGAAGAGCGCGAGCGAGTTGCGGCGCGAGATGTTCGGCCCCTCTCGATCGGGGCCCGCAACCAAACCTGCGTCGTGACCGATGCCCACGGCGAGGGCGTCGCTCATTCCCCAGAACTCACTGTGACAGGTCACGCAAGCCGTCTGGTCGTCGATCGACAACACGGGGTCGCTAAAGAGAAGTCGGCCAAGCTCGATGCGTTCCTCCGGCACATCTACGGCTTCACTGGGGAGTGCCGGGAACTCCTCGAGGGGCCACGGCAGAACCGGCACAACACCCGCACCGCCGCCGGCCCCACCTTCGGCAACCGTGTTCGCGTCGCCACAGCCGACCGAGAGCACGCTCAAGAGCGCAACCAGGACGGCCTCGGTCTTTCGCAGCGCGGGCGTCATTAGCGCCTCGCCCCCGTCGCCTCGACGAACGCGTCGAGCTGCTCGGCGGAGCACGCCGAAACCTCAGACGCCCTGCCCGAAAGCGCATCCCTCAGGTTCGGCATCTGATCCATGATCTCCCCGTACGCGACCGTGTTTTCAGCAATAACCTCGCCATCTCGAGTGAGACGTGCGAAAGCGACGCCGTACTCGACGATACACGCCCGGAGATCCTCATCGACGTCGGGGTACCAAGCGTCGGCGTTGTCCTCGTGCATGCACAGCGCATCGAGCGAATCCATCGGACCCGCGTCCGGTCCATTCGCCCAGGCCCAATCCGACTCGAGCGGACGAGTGTCCCCGCAAAAGCGTCCGTAAAGCGTGGTCGACGCGAGGAGTTCCGGCGCCGGTGAGCAACGCGATCCGTCGTCGATGCACGCCTGTTGGGCATCCGCGTAGAGAGCGGGACAAGACCCCTGCCCATCGGCAACATCTTCACAGCCTGGCTCGCTGACTTCGCGGGAAACGCTCGTTCGGAAGGGGGGTACTGGCACAACGGCGACCGGAATGAGCTGTGTGACCGCGCCACCGGGCGAGACCTCCGACCACACACCGTCCATTCCAACCGTAAACCAGAGCTCCCCCGCCGTGGTGAGCATCCCAATGCGATCGCCTTGCAGGACGTAGTTGCGAGACCTTGCCGAAAGCACCGTCCACGGATCATCGAGTTCGTCCTTGGCGCGGAGGTCCCCGCCTTCGAACATCATCGTGATCCGGTCTCCGTCGAGCTGAAGGTCTTCGACATAGGAGCTTGCGAGCAACGTCCAGGGCCCGTCGACTTCCTCCTTGAGGCGAGCGACCCCGTCCTTTCGGAGAACACCGATCCGATCACCGCTGAGCTCGACTTTGATCACCCCGGAGTCGAGCGCCGTCCAAGGCCCATCGAGGCCGTCTTTGATGCGAAGCTCGCCGTCACCCTCATCCAAGAGAACCGCGATTCGATCCCCGCTGAGCAGGAAGGACCGAACCCCAGTCGCCAACTCCGCCCAATCGGCGTCGATGGAGTCTTTCGCCCGCAGCACGCCATCGTCAGTCAGGATCGCGATGCGCGCACCCAAGAACTGAAACTGCTGGACGCCCGACGGGGCGACGGTCGCCCACTCCTCTTGAGGCCCCCCTCGTACCCGAAGCGAGCCGTCCGCATCGAGCACGGCCAGTCGGTCACCTTCGAGTTGGAAGTCGGTTGCTTCGGCGAGCCGCGCGACGCTCCACTCTTCATGGCGATCGAGAACTCGGAGCGTCCCTCGGCCCTCCGCGACGTCGGTGAGAATCGCCAGTCGATCGCCTTCGACTTGAAAGCTGGCGACCCCACCATGTGACCAGGGTGTCTTGGCGAGGCCGGAGCCAGGCTCCACGTCGAAGACCTCGAGTCGCCCGTCGACGATGGCGATCGCGGCTTCATCGGATCGGGCGAACCAAACGGTGTACATCTCCCCAGCATCGCTCGGGACGGCCGAGTTTGAGGAGAGCTCGACGGCGGCCGATTGCCCTCGCGCGGTCGCGGTAATCCGAGCTTCGCCGACCGCAAGCGTGGTGACCAGGCCGTCGGAGTCGACGATCGCGACATCGTTCGCAGACGACTCCCACTCAAACGAGACATCCGGGATGGGCTCTCCCCGGGTGTCGATCGCGGTCGCGACAAGCGACCAACGCTGCCCGATCCGGGTACCCACCAAAGGTGAGGCATCGAGGAGCACTTCCGCAATGACCTGGTCGGACGGCCCGTCGCCGCCGGTCCCGCCGGGGCCGACACGGGCCTGAGAGTCGCCGCAGCCCGCGACGAGACCGCACAGGATCGATGCCCCGATCCACGACCACCCGCGCGCGGGAAGTGGTCGGCGTGAACGAGACCTTATCGGACCGAAAAAGCCCACGGGCAGCCTCCTAACGTGAGTAAACCTCACTTTGCGAGAAGTCACAAGTCGGCTGGCGGACGAGCCCCGCACGGCGCGGATTTCTCAAGGATCCGGGCGATCCGTCTTGCCTCGAGGATGCGCGCCCGCGCCGGATCCGAGTTAAGAGCGCTGCGCCGCGACCGGGTTCCAACGGCGGAATCGGGCATGCGGGTTCCGTTTGTCCGGCCTTGCCACCGATCGTTCGAAACGTTTTGCGGCACTTGCCGCGATGTCGACTGTCGAACTCTTCGGAGCGACACGAATCGCGCCCACCAGATTGCTTGCGATGTCTCCGCGCCGGCACACCATAGCGAGCAGGCGGCGGGTATCGGCGCCGCGCTGCGCACCCCAGCTGACCTGATAGGTCACGAAGTCCCCGTTTGCTCGGTCCGACGACTGGAACCGGGCGCGTGAGGTCGCCTTTCGCGGCTTGCGTTCGTGCGATCGAGTTCTCTTGGCGTCGTCCCGCACGTCGCGAGGCTTCATCTTCGTACGAGTCGCGTCGCGTGACAGGAGCCAAGCGACCACCTCGGCGGGAGATCTCTCAGAGAGCAGAGATTGAGCGAGCTTGCGCGTCGACGAATCGACTCCCTGCGCTTGTCCGTCGCAAGCTTGCACGAGGTCATCTCTAAGCCTGGCGTCGGCCGCGGCAAGAATCTCTTCCGAGGTGGGAATAGGCTGTTGTTGCGCTTTGACCCCAGCCTGACGAAGAATGCCACGAACCCGCTGCTCGGCTCGGGCCGCAGCGAACATGACGTTGGTGCCTCGCCGCCCTGCGCGCCCAGTGCGCCCGCTGCGATGCGTGAACACGTCGCCATTGTCCGGCAAGTCAACCTGGATGACGCGACGGATGTCCTGCACGTCGAGGCCCCTCGCTGCGACGTCCGTGGCGACCAAGAATCGAACGGAGCCTGAACGGAACTGAGAGAAGGTGGCCGTTCGCTCGCGTTGGGTCATCTCCCCGTGGAGGGCGCGCGCGGCCAGACCGAGCGAACTGAGCTCCGCCGCAAGCGCGACCGTCTGGGCCCGCGTCCGCACGAAGAGGAGGGTCTTGTCTCCGGGGTGGCGGAGCAAGACGTTGACCGCAGCATCGACACGGTCTGTGGGTGCTACGCGCATCAGTACGTGGTCGATGTCTTGGTTTGCCTCACCGAGCGCTGTTCCTTGAACGCTCACGGGATCCTGTTGGAGTTTGTCCGCCAGACGGACCACCTCGGTCGAGAAGGTTGCCGAAACCAGATGCGTTCGGCGTGTCTCGGGGGCGTACCCAAGAATGCCGTCAAGCTCCTCTTCGAAGTTCATGTCCAACATCTCGTCCGCCTCATCGAGCGCGAGCGTGTGGAGGTCGTCCAGCGTCATGGCACCGGCCCGCAGGTGATCGAGCAGGCGACCGGGCGTCCCGATCACGACCTGAGGCCGCTTCGCGAGCTCGGAGCGTTCCTGAAACACGCTCGTGCCGCCAGTCACGACCACGACTCGGGCAGGTAGCGCGGCGTAAAGCCAGGTCAGCTCCCGTCCAAGCTGGGCGGCGAGCTCGCGGGTAGGCGCGACCAAGAGAGCAATCGGCGCGGCAGGGCCTCGCACCTTTCGCGAAGCTCGCCCATACGGGGCGCCCGCGACCGTCTCAGCCATCACGAGTCCGAGCGCGACCGTCTTTCCGGATCCGGTCTGGGACGACACCCGAAGGTCTCGGTCCGAGAGCCTTGGGTCCAAAATTGCTTGCTGAATGGAAGTAAATCGTCGGAAGCCGGCTTCGCGCAGAACCGGGCCAAGGCCTGCGGGGGCCTGCTCGAGGCAAGGTAAGTCAGACATGGAGCGGGGCTCCTAGCACACAACCCGAAGGGGTACAGTAGACGCCTGTTGGGGCGACCCGCCCCGGGGACGGACTGCCCCGGTCAGGGTTCTTGGGGGTAGGCGCGCCTCGTGGACGGCGCTACGTTCCTACGGCCAACCCCGATACCCCAACCCAGGAGCCGTGTCATGGCCGCAATCCCCGCGGGCGACGTCCTTCAACTTCGTTCCAAGGTACTCGAAGAGGGCACGCTCGAGCTGTCGCTCGAAGCTGTCCCAGTCCCAGAACCCAAGGACGACGAGGTCGTCGTCCGAGTGGAGGCATCTCCGATCAACCCGTCGGACCTTGGGCTTCTCTTCGGTGCCGCGGACATGACCACTGCGAAGGCCTCCGGCACACCAGAGCGGCCCGTGATTCGCGCAACGATTCCCGACAAGTTCATGCGGGCGATGAAAGCCAGGATTGGGGCGTCACTACCGGTTGGGAACGAAGGCGCCGGGGTTGTCGTCGCAGCAGGATCAGACCCTGCGGCACAAGCGCTCGTCGGCAAGACCGTCGGCATGATCGGCGGCGCGATGTACTCTCAGTACCGCGCGGTGCCCGCGACGCACGCGCTGCCCCTTCCGGACGGAACGACGCCGGCCGAGGGCGCCTCTTGCTTCGTCAACCCACTCACCTCGCTCGGAATGGTCGAAACGATGCGGCTCGAAGGGCACACCGCACTCGTTCACACGGCAGCCGCCTCGAACCTCGGTCAGATGCTGCAGAAGGTGTGCCTCGCGGACGATGTCCCCCTGGTCAACATCGTTCGCAAGCCCGAGCAAGCCGAGCTCCTCCGCGGAATCGGCGCCACCCACGTCTGCAACTCGAGCGAGCCGACCTTTCTCAAGGACCTCACCGGTGCGTTGGTCGCCACCGGGGCCACCCTCGCCTTCGACGCCGTGGGTGGCGGAAAGCTCGCCAGCCAGATTCTCATGTCGATGGAGGCTGCCGCGGCCGCATCGGAGAAGTCGTACAGCCCATACGGATCATCGACTCACAAGCAGGTCTACATCTACGGGGCGTTGGATCGTGGCCCGACCGAGCTCACCCGAAACTTCGGCATGGCGTGGGGCGTGGGGGGCTGGTTGCTCACCCCGTTCTTGCAGCGCGTGGGCCCCAAACGCCGAGGCGAGCTTCAGATGCGGGTCGCGTCGGAGATCAAGACCACCTTCGCCAGCAGCTACACGCGAGAGGTCTCGCTCGCCGAGGCCCTCACCCTCGAGGCGATCAGTACCTACGGACGGCAAGCGACGGGCACCAAGTATCTGCTGAACCCGAACAAGAACTAGCGCGGCCCGCGAGCGGTCGGCCGAAGGTGGGCCAGGTCAGACGACGGCAATCGCCACCGGGGTGCCGTTGAACGCCGCATTGCCAGTGAGCAGGTCCACCCTTCGAGGATCGGTCAGCTCGTTGATGCTCACTCCGGGTTGAGTGGCCGCCACCGTCATGCCGGTATCTGGATGGTTGTGCCCCCAACCCTGGGGGATACTCACGACACCAGGCATGAGCTCATCGCTGACCTCGGCTTCGATCTCGATCTCGCCGGTCCCCGACCGAACCTTCACGCGCTGACCGCTCTTGATGCCCAGCTCCCCGGCATCGGTAGGGCTGAGAAGCAGGGTGCACGGGTTTCTTCCTTTCACGAGCCGCCGCGAGTTTTGCGTCCATGTGTTGTGGCTGCGGGTGAGGCGCCGCCCGATCAGCTGGAAGGGGTAGTCCTTGCGGACGGACGGAACCCCCGCGAGCGTCCGCTCGAGGCGCCCGAGGTCATCGAGGTACATCTGCGGAGCTAGGAATATCTCGGTGTCCGCCGTCTTGAGGCGTTCTTCGAGGCAAGTCTGGAGTGGCCCGAGATCGATTCCGTGTGGGTTGTCTCGGAGCTTCTCCAAGCTCATGCCGTCGGCCCCGTAAGCGCCATGCCGGAGCGCAAAGTCGAGCAGATCCTCTGGGGTCTTCCCATCGTCAGGGCTTCCGGTGAGGGCCGCCGCCAGGGCTTTGAGGATCTCCCAATCGTGGCGCTGCTCCGAGGACTTCTCGAAAAGGGGCTCCGAGAACTTCGCGTTGTTGCTGACCGCAAACGCATTGAAGAAGACGTCGTAGTGAGCCACCTCGAGACCGGTCGTCGCCGGCAAGATCATGTCTGCATGCTTGGTCGTCTCGTTCAGGTAGATGTCCACCGAGACCATGAAGTCGAGCTGGCTGAGCGCCTCGCCGAGGCGGCTGCCATCTGGACTCGACAAGACCGGATTGCCGGCGATGGTAACCAAGGCCTTGAGTTGCCCTTCGCCCGGCGTCGTGATCTCCTCGGTGAGGGCCGACACGGGAAACTCTCCGTTGTAGAAAGGTAGCCCGCGCACCCGCGACTGAAAGCGCCCGTAGGAGCTCCGCTTCCCTTTGGGCTTGTTGAGCAGAAGATCGAAAGCTGGCTGTGGGAACATCGCGCCGCCTGGCCGGTCGCAGTTTCCGGTCACGATGTTGATCACGTTGGTCAGCCACTGGCAGAGCCCGCCGAAAGACTGGGTCGACGCACCCATCCGCGCGTAGCACACGGCCGACTCGGCCGAGGCCAGGTCGATCGCGAGTTGCCGAATGTCGTTGGGGTCGATGCCGATCGCCGGGGCGACCGCTTCCGGCGCGAACCGGGCCGCAGCTTCCTTGAGTGACTCGAAGCCACGAACCAGAGGGGCGAGGTGACCGAAGTCGACCAACCCCTCCTCGATGATCGTGTGAAGCATGGCAAGCAAGAGCAGGGCATCGCTCTCGGGCCGGATGAAGAGGTGCTCGCCCGCAGTGCGTGCGGTTTCGGTACGGCGGGGATCGACCACCACCACGCGACCTCCGCGCGCCTTGATCGCCTTGATGCGCTTGGAAACGCCCGCGGCCGTCATCATGCTCCCGTTCGAGACAACCGGGTTCCCGCCGATGATCAAGAAGAACTGTGTTCGATCGATATCGGGTACAGGGATGAGCATCCCGTGCCCAAACATGGAGTTCGATGCCACATGGTGGGGAAGCTGGTCAGCAGACGCGGAACTGAACCTGCTCTTGCTGCCGAGCGCCTTGAAGAAGTGCGGCAAGAAGATCGCATTTCCGAAGTTGTGGGCGTTCGGGTTCCCAAGATAGATCGCAACCGCGTTCTGCCCGTGTTCCGCCTGGACCTTCCGCAAGCGCTCCGCGACTTCAGCGAACGCATCGTCCCACGAGATGGGCTCCCAGCCGTGTACGGTCCTTCGGATCGGGGTCTTCAGACGGTCCGGGTCCTCGTAGTAGTCTTGGAGCGCGACAGCCTTGGGACAGATATGGCCTCGGCTGAACGAGTCTTCCTTGTCGCCCCGAATCGACACGACCCGCCCGTCGCGGTGCTCGATCGCAAGGCCGCACATGGCCTCGCAGATATTGCAGGTTCGGTAATGTGTCTGAACTGCTGTGCCCATGGATGCCTCGGGGCAATCTATCGTTGGAAGTGTCGATGGTCGAGGGCTGCCGTGGGGCACATCACCCTGAGCGCGCTCACTCTGCCTTCGCGGAGAACTTGGCGAGCAGGTCGCCGTCGGCCGAGGACAAGGTCAGCGTGTCCCCCGCAATCGAGAATTGCGCAGTGGCGCCCAGGCTCTTGGCGAAAGCGCGCTCGCCTTCCATCCCATCGGGACACGCCATCGACGTCATGGCGAGGGCCGGAAACCGCAACTGGTCACCCTCGAGCACATAGCCTCCGGAAAACCGGTTGCATCCCGCGAAACCGGACGCGCGCGGCTCACCTCCCTCAAGTGTGAGGGTCGGCGCCTTCCCGTTGGCGCCCATGGGCGCCGGCGCGCCGTCGAGTTCAACCAGCACCCA
>JBCCEK010000171.1:0-10248 GCA_039030295.1 Myxococcota bacterium
CCCCCAGAGACCCCAACTCCGCGCTCCCCGCTGCGCCGGCCAGTCAAGATCCATCGTGGTAGCCGAGGTCGGACTCGAACCGACACGCCCAAAGGACACCGGATTTTGAATCCGGCGCGTCTGCCAATTCCGCCACTCGGCCAGCGCGGCCGCGACTATAGCAGCCCGCCCACCGCGTGCATGTCCGCAGTGACGCCCGAAATTCCGCCGGTGGACGGGCCGTGCAGCCGGCTTTACGAGGATCTGCGGGTTCGCTAGGCTCGCCGAAACGGGGAAAGGCTATCGCATGACCAAGACCGCGATTCTCGGGTTGGGACACTATGTGCCCTCCAAAGTCGTGACCAACGACGACCTCGCTCAGATGTTCGACACGAGCGATGAGTGGATCCAGCAGCGCACCGGCATCAAGGAGCGTCGCTACGTCGAGGAGAGCGGGATCGGCGCAAGCGATTTGGCGATCCCCGCCGTGGAGATGGCGTGCAAGAACGCCGGGATCGAAGTCACAGACATCGACGCGATCATCTTCGCGACCCTCTCGCCCGACTTCTTCTTTCCGGGAAGCGGCTGCTTCCTCGGCGACAAGCTCGGGCTCGCAGGTGTGCCGGCACTCGATGTGAGGAACCAGTGCACCGGCTTCTTGTACGGGCTGCAGATTGCAGACGCATGGGTTCGGTGCGGAATGTACCAGCGCGTTGCTCTCGTGGGGGCCGAGGTCCACTCGACGGCGCTCGACTTCAGCGACGAAGGTCGCGATGTCACGGTGTTATTCGGCGACGGTGCCGCATGCGCCATCCTAGGACCTACCGAAGAGGAAGGCCGTGGGGTCCTCGACGTTGAGGTGCACGCCGACGGAAGTGGCGCGAAAGAGCTCTGGCTCGAGGGCCCAGCAAGTGCTTACAACCCCCGGCTGACGCATGAGATGATCGACGACAAGACCATCTACCCTTCGATGAACGGCCGACACGTCTTTCGTTGGGCCACGTCGAAGATGCCCGAGGTCAGCAGGTCGGTCCTCGAACGAAACCAAACCACCGTCGATCAGATCGATTGGGTCGTGCCGCATCAAGCAAACCGGCGCATCAACGAGTTCGTGTCTCAGAAACTCGAGGTCGACCCGGCCAAAGTCGTTCACAACATCCAACGCTATGGCAACACCACCGCGGCGTCGATTCCATTGGCCCTCAGCGAGGCGGTGCAAGAGGGCCGGATCAAACCAGGCGAGTTGCTCCTTCTCCCGGCGTTTGGGTCCGGATTTACCTGGGGAGCCGCGCTCGTTCGACTCTGAGGAGTCGACAGACGCGGGTCATGGACCAATCGGCGCAGCCCGCGTTGCCCAAGTCGGACCGCATCGCGGTCGTCTTGAACGGCAACGCTCGACAAGTGACCGACGCCCTGGTCGAGAGCTTCGATCAGGTCGTCGGCGCCGGGGATCTCTTCTTGTCGAAGAGCCTCAACGAGGCAGAGAGCATCGCGCGCCGGATCGTGCGGGCGGGGTACCCAGTGGTTCTCACGGGGGGCGGCGACGGAACCTTCGTTAGGATGGTCACTTCGATCATCCAGCACGCCAAGGAGCTTGGTCAGGAGGCACCGAGGTTCGGGCTCCTACGCCTCGGCACGGGCAACTCGCTCGCCTGGGCTCTCGGCGCGGGAACGCACCGGAGGAACATCCTGGCAGACGTCGCACAGCTTCGGCACGACTGTCCTCACAAAGCGCTCGACTTGATCGAGGTGGAGGGGTTGCTCACGCCGTTTGCCGGCGCAGGGTTCGACGCGCTCGGCCTCAAGCATTTCCACGACGTTCGCGATCTGATGCGTCGTATTCCCTGGATCGGGCGTCACGCGACCGGCGCGGTCTCGTACGCGATCTCGATCCCGACGTTGACCATTCCGGAACTTGCACTGAAACCTCGCCTACGCGTGCGAATCGTCAATCACGGATCGCCCGCAGAAGTCCTCGATCGTTCGGGCAGACCGACAGGACAACAGGTGGAGGCTGGCGGTGTGCTCTTCGAGGGCGAGTGCATCGCCGCCCTCGTGTCGACAATTCCTTATTGGGGGTTCGGTTTTCGAATTTTCCCATTCGCCGACCGCCTTCCAAAGGGCCGGTTCTGCGTTCGCGTCGTCGCCGCCCATCCGCTTCACGTCGCTGCACACATGCTCAGCGCGTGGAAGGGCACGTATCGCAATGACAAGCTCCTCGACTTCTATGCCGATGACGTTGCCCTCGAGTTCCCTGGGCCTACTCCGATCGAAATCGGCGGCGATCCCGGCGGCAAGACTTCCGAGATGCGGGCTCGCCTCTACCCTGAGCCGGTGAAGATCGTCGACCAAGACCTGTCGGAACCCACCTGAAACTGAACCGATGGCCAGCGCCCGTCGGCTTCCCGCGGGCGCCTCACGATTTTGTTACCTGTCTCTCAGTAGAACTGTAATAATACAGGCATACCAATGAGGGGACTTCGGACTTGGACGACGTTGGCGGCCGCCGGAACAGCGGCCGTATTGATGGCTTACTCGGGCGCTTCAGCCGAGTCGGTCGAGGGGTCGGTGCGACAGGCCGCCCCCGCCGCTCCGGCAACGAGTGACGGCGCCGACTACTACTGGAAAGTCTGGAACGGCGCACTCCCGGAACAACCGCGGCGCGCCGACAACGATCAACTGCTCGCTGTGCTGACGGGGAAGTTCACCGGGCCACCGATCGGTTGCACGTTCAGCTTTCGTGGTGGCTCGCTCGATCCGTCGACGATCGCTGCGCGCGCCGGAACGACGGTGCGCATTCAGAACAAGGACGCGTTCACGCACGAACTCGAAGTCGACGGACTGCCGGGTTTCACGCCACTCGAGTCAGGCCCAGGCGCGGTCCGCGCAATCCCTGTGCCTGCGGGCGGACCATGGAAACTCGGTGACGGCTACTACGGACACGTCGAGGGCTACATGCACTCGATTCGGGAGCTCGTCGCTTGCGCCGCCGTCGGGGCTAGCGGAAAGTTTCGTTTCGAGAACGTGCCACCAGGTCCCTACTCGCTCCGAATCCTTCGAGGTACCGAGCAAGTCGCGGTTCGCCGCGTGATCGTCCCGCCGGGGAAAGCCCTTCAAGTCGAGCCTCTGGCGCTCAAGAGCGGGAGGAAGTAAGCGATGCTGTCGCGTCTTTGGTATCTGGTTCTCGCCGTCGCGCTTGGGGTCGCTCTAGCTGGAGCGTTCCTCAACAAGTCAGCGGCAAGTCGAGAAGCTGAGTTTCAGCTCGAAGAGCAGTTGCGTAGGGACCGGGTAGAGGCGGAACTTTGGCTGCGCCTCGACGCTCGACTGCGACTCGACGCTCTTGCTGCCCTGGCCGTGGAACCAGAGGTTCGACAGACCCTGAGAAACTCGAGCAACAAGCGCGGAACGCCACCGGTAGGCACCCGAAAGCGCCTGAGCAACAAGCTCAACACGCTCAACGCCAAACTCGAAGAGGGCAAGGGCGACATGGTGTTCGCAGTCGACGCGGAAGGCGAAGTGGTCGCCACGCTCGACAAGAGTGACATGAGCGACCAGCGTCTCGACAAGATGCCATTGGTCCGGGATGCCCTTCGCGGCTTCATGCGCGACGACGTTTGGGTCTACAACGGTAGCGTGTATCGGATGGCCGCACGCCCGGTGTTCGACGGCGGTCGATACGTGGGTGCGATCATTCACGGCATGTTGATCGGTGACGACTTGGCGAGGCGGCTTGGCGAGAAGCTCCCAAACGCGACCGTGGTCTTCTTCTTCGGTGACGAGCTCATCGCAGCGCACACCGGCGGAGCATCGGCGCCCACGCGAAGCGAGATCAAGAACGGCCTCGCGAGCGCCCTCGGGGCGATGGGTGAAGGTGACGGGTCGACGGAGATTGGACCTCGCACGCGCGCGATCGCGGCACCGGTTCGAGGCGGCGCATCCCATGCCGGCGTGGGCTACATGGTCGGTCGAAACGGAAGCCTAGTTGGCCTTGGGGGCCTGTTCGCGAACACCTTTTCCGAAGACGTCGCTTCGCTCCCCTGGTGGGCTGTGATCGGGATTCCGCTGGTTCTCCTGCTCCTTGGCCTGGCCCTGCTCTACCTTGAACACGACAAGGCAGTGGGAATCCTTCGAAAGTCGAGCACAACCCTGGCCAAAGGAGACCTCGATGGCCTTCCCGCTGGTCAGCTTCGTCGGCACTACCGTGCCATCGCGGAGAACGTCAACACCGCACTCAGGGCCGGCATTGGCTTCAAGAAGGACGCCGAGGTGCGGGCGAACGTCGACTTGGATGACATGCTGAGCTCGACCCGAGACGAGGCCGATACAGGATACTTCGGATTCGGACAGCAAGAGGTGCCCACCGCGCGCCGAACGTCGGTCGAGGAAGCCAGTGTTGCAACGGTGACAAAGGGCGTTCCGACGGCTCGCCCTGCAGGCACGACCACTGCGCGACCGAAAGAGACGCCGACCGCGCGACCGGCCGGTGGCAAGTCTTCGCGACCGCCCGCGCCGATGCCTAGGCATCGAGCCACGCCTGCGCCAGCGCGTGCGGAACGGGAGCCAACGCCGATGCCCGACGACCCACCGACTCGGCCACGCGCCATCGTCGACGAGTACGGCGGCTTCGGGGACGACGACGGATACGGCGAAGCGGAGGAGTCGACACAGGTCACGCACATCCCGCAAGAGCTGCTCGAGAAGTCAAGCCCTGGCGAGGAAGGCGAAGAAGCGCATTTCCGCGAGGTGTTCGAGAAGTTCGTCGAAACTCAAAAGGAGTGTGGAGCTTCGGTCGCAGGTCTGACTTTCGAGAAGTTCGTACGCAAGCTTCATGCCGCCCGCGAACAAGTGATGAAGAGGCACAACGCCGCCTCGGTCCGTTTCACGGTCTACGTCAAAGAGGGGCGAGCCGCGCTGAAGGCAAGTCCCGTCAAGCGATGAGTTGACCCTCGGGAGCCCGGGCTCTACGCTCTCCTAGTCCCTCTGTCGTGCATGTGAGGAAGGAGTAAAGAATCCCTGACTAGGTCGAATCGGGTACTTCAGCGTGTGTGGTGTGCGGACCCGGCTAGCTTCATCGGGGGGCCTAAAGCACACGGTTTCTGTTCCCACCTACTAGTACGGTAGGGATTCGACTCGATATATCCCACGGCACGACGGTCAGGACTTCTATGAAGAGCCGACTCGAGAGAGTCGGCTCTTCCTTTTCGTAGGGACGCGATCGCAACCGCCCCGTTTGGGGGTCGCTCCGCAGGACCGCTATTCTGTGGGCATGAAGGTTGGGGGAATCTTGATGCTGGGGCTCTTTGCGCTGGCAGGGTGTAGTCGCAACGCCGGCGATGAGCACGCGCAATCAGAGACAGCCGAGGCAGCGGCGGCACCGAACGATGACTTGATGGAGTACGGGGAAGAGCAAATCGCCAAGGACGACCCGAGGGCGCGGATTCGGGATGCACTCGACCAGATCGGGCACGCAAGCGATGTCCCCGAGGACGCGACCGAAGAAGAACTCGAGGCGATCTTGGACGAAAAGGTCGACAAAGGGTTGATTCCGAGAGAGCACGCCGAGAAGCTCATGAAAGTCCTCGAGACAGCCAACGCGCGCAACGAACGCCTCGAGCTTCTCGACCAGCAACTCTTCGGCGAGAACACGCACTGAGCGGCGTTGGGCCCTACTGGATGGGCGCAGTGAGCCGTGCCAGCCGGACACCGAAGCGGAACCACCAGGGCTTCCGATCGTACTCGCCCTCCTCCATCAGCCGAGCGTGGGCAAAGTCTTCCTCGAACATTCGCTCGACCTCGGCGACGAAACCCGGATCGGAGATCGCCGCAGTGATCTCGAAGTTCAGTCGAAACGAGCGGTTGTCGAAGTTGGCCGTTCCCACCGTCGCAACTCCTGAATCAATGAGCATGGCTTTTTCGTGAAGGAACCCATCGAGGTAGCGGTAGAACTTCACGCCCGTCTGCCCGGCTTGATCGAAGTACGAGAACGCTGCGAGGAACACGAGCAGGTGATCGGGGTTGTCGGGGATGAGAATCCTGACGTCGACTCCACGAAGGCCTGCGAGTTGGAGTGCGACCATGACCGCCTGGTCGGGCACGAAGTAGGGACTCGCAATCCAGATGCGTTGCCGCGCGGAGTTGATCGCGTGGACGAACATCAGACTGGCCGTTTCGAGGTCGTCCGAGGGGCCCGTTGGAATGATGAGCACCACGTCTTGGCCGCCGTCGTCGGCGGGTGTTGGATCCCAGTTTAGCGACGGGACGGCATCGGTGGCCCAAGCCCAATCTTCGCAGAACGAGACCTGCGCTTTGAGGACAGCCGGACCCTCGATGCGGACATGAGTATCACGCCAATGGCCGAACTGGCCCTTGCCGACGTACTCGTCGCCCACGTTGTGGCCGCCGATCCAGGCGAAACGACCATCGACGACGACGACCTTACGGTGGTTGCGAAAGTTGATCTGAAAACGGTTTCCGCGGCCCTTGCGCGTGTTGAACTCGGTCACGTGCACGCCAGCCTCGCGAAGCTCACGCGTGTATGCGGCGGAGAGCGCGTGGCTCCCCACTTCGTCGTAGAGGAAGTAAACGGGAACGCCCTCCTCCGCCTTGCGGATCAAGTGATCCTTGACGCGTCGACCGAGCTCGTCGTCCTTCACGATGAAGAACTGGAAGAGCACGTATTGTCGCGCAGCATCGATGCCTTCGAGGATGCTCGAGAACGTCACTTCGCCGTCGATCAAGAGCTCGACTTGATTTGCGCCAAGGGCGGGCATACCGGCCAGCGCTTCTGCCGCATGCGCCGCCTCATACCGCTCAGGCGCCTCGACTCGGAACGCCTGCACGCGCTCGATTGCTTCTTCTTCGAGGTGTCGATTCCGTACATCCGCGTCGCGCCGCGCCGATACGTACCCCTGAAACTTGGTTCGCCCGAGGACCCAGTACGCGGGGACCGCGAGGTAGGGGAAGGTCATCAAGGAAACGGCCCACGCGATCGCGCCCTGCGAGGTGCGTGTACTCATCACCGCGTGGATCGCCGAGACTGCGCCGAGCGTGTGGAACGTAACGACGAGCAGCGCGACGAACACGGCTACCCCGTACCTGTCGCGTTCATGAACGACCGAAAGCCTCGAAGCCCGAACTGAACTCCCATGGCGAGTACGATCAGGCCCATGAAGCGGGTCGCGGTCTCCGACCAGAGACCTGGGCCCTTACCCTTCGACGCGAAACGGACGGACAAGACCAAGACGGCCCAAAGGACCAGTGCTCCGACCGCGACCGCCACCAGGGCAGTCTCGGGAATGCCATATACGGAATGAGCCGCCGAGACCGTAATCACTCCTGTGATGGTCCCGGGGCTTGCGGCGAAGAGGATGAGCGGTGTGAGCGAGGTGTTGTTCGACGCGTCGCCGCCTTGTGCCGGACGGCGTTCGGAGCCGCTTGCCAGCATGGAAAAGCCCATCCAGCCGAGGACGACGCCACCCGCGACCATGAAGGCGTCTATCGAGAGGCCAAACACCTGAAGGATGCGGGTACCCACGAGGGCAGCGATCACCAAGATGACGAAGACCGCGAGCGCTGCTTTGGCCGCATCGCCACGACGCGCGTTGGGTGACTGCCCTCTTTCGATTCGAGTGAACATTCCGACGCATACCGCTGGATTGATCAGCGAGAGCACGGTCACGATCGCCTGAATATGTTCGTCCATCCCGCCCGGCAATTAGGAGCTTGGGAGCCCTACGCAAGTGGACCGAGTCGGGCGCACGTTAGGCCTCCTCATATTCGTCGAAGGCCTCTTTGGCGACGAGCAACGCGTTGGTGGCCGCCGGAAAACCGCAGTACGCCAGCATCTGTGTGATCACCTCCACCACCTCTTCGCGGGACGCCCCACAGTTGAGCGCGCCCTTGACGTGCACCCTGAGTTCGGGAAGCGCGTACCCTTGAACCGTCAGCGCCGCAATGGTGCACAGCTCTTGGGTCTTTTCGTCGAGCACGTCGCGCGTGTAGAGTTCGCCGAACGGAAACTCGACGTTGACCTTGGCGAACTCCGGCGAGATCTCCCGAATGCTCTGGATCCACGTGTCCGCGGCGGGGCCCAGGTGGCGGCGCATCTCTCTCATGCCCTTCTTGTACTGTTCGGTGGTCATTCGTGGCTCCTTGGTGGTGTTCAGTGGCCCCCGGACGGATCGGTCAGGGCAAACAGTTCGTCGTTGTCTCGGTAGTCGATTGGCACATCGATGAGGACAGGGCCGTCAGCGGCTTGCGCTTGCCGAAGCGCTGGAACGACCTCGTCCGCCGAGTTCAGCGCGATGCCGCTTGCGCCGAAGCTCTCGGCAAACCGGACAATGTCGACGTGGCCGAAATCGACACCCGAGACGCGACCGTACTTCATCTGTTCCTGGGCTGCGACCATGTTGTATGTGCCATCGCGCCAGACGAAATGAACGAACCGACGTTTCTCACGAACCGCTGTCTCGAGCTCCATCGCCGAGAACAGGAACCCGCCATCGCCTGAGATCGAGATCACCTTCTCGTCCGGGCGCACGAGCGTCGTCGCAATGGCCCACGGCAGTGCCACCCCTAGTGTTTGCTGGCCATTGCTGAACAGCAGGTGACGCGGCTCGTAGCTGTAGAGATGACGCGCGAGCCACATGTAGTGCGACCCAACGTCACTGATGACCGTAGTTTCGTCGTCGATGCAACCTTGGAGGTCGTGGATGAACCGCAGTGGATGGATCGGCGAAGCGGGTCGGTCGGGGGCTGAGGCAAGGCCGGCGTCGAGCTCGCCACGCAGCTTCGCGACCAACGCCGGTTCGGTCACGTCGTCTCGCTCGCCGACGTGAGTCGCTAGTCGATCGATCGTCGCCGCTATGTCGCCTCGGAGCTCAAGGCTGGGTTGGTAGTGGTGTCCGACGGCGGTGTCGGCATCGTCGATATGGATGATCTCGAGGGCGCTCTCCGCGTTCCAAGACTCGGGATCGTACTCGACGGGATTGAACCCGACGGTGACAACGAGGTCGGCTGCACGGAGGAGCGCGTCGCCCGGCTGGTTTCGAAACAGCCCGACGCGCCCGACGAAGTGCTTCGCCAGCTCTCGATCAAGGGCACCGGCGGCTTCGAAGGTCTCGATGGTAGCCAAGGGAAAGCGCCGTAACAGCTTGCGGACCGCCGCCGTACTGGCTGGCCTGCTGGCCGCCAGTCCGAGGAGCAGGACCGGATTGCGAGCCGCCTGCAGTCGGTCGGCGGCGGACCGCACGAGCGCCTCGGGTGCCGCGCCTAGCGGTACCGAGGCGTGCTCGGTCCAGGCCTCCGCGCTCACTTCCTCTCCAAGAACGTCCTGGGGGAGGCTTACAAACACCGCGCCCGCACGGGGGGCCGTCGCACTTCGGAACGCGTTCGCCATCACCTCCGGGATGCTCTCCGGCATGGTGATTTCGACACTCTCCTTAGTGAGCGGACGCGCGAATGCGACGTTATCCATGCTTTGGTGGGTCTGCTTGAGTTGCATCGCACGGGGAACAGCGCCTCCGAGGGCAACGACGGGATCGCCCTCGGTCGTCGCGGTCACGAGGCCGGTCGCGAGGTTGGAGACCCCAGGTCCCGAGGTCACGAGAACCACGCCTGGCTTGCCGGTGAGACGGCCGACGCAAGCGGCCATAAACGCGGCGTTCTGCTCGTGGCGACAGACGATCAGCCTTGGGTGGTCGTAGTCGAGCAGCGCATCGAAGACGGCGTCGATCTTCGCGCCGGGAATCCCGAACACGAATTCGACTCCGTGGCGCCTGAGGCTCTCAACAATCAGGTTGGCACCACGTTGCGTCTTCGCCATCGTCATTCTCCAAAGAAGGGCGCGACCGAGTCTGTGATACTGCACGGTCCCGTTCCCATCAGAAAGAAGAAAAGGCCAACAGCAGCAAGGACGAAGTTCTTCTGGGCCGACGTGACGTGCCCCACCACGGCAAGGCCAGCCAAACCCTCGAAAGCGTCTTGGTCAGGCCCACCAAGACTGGAAGGTGGCTTCGTCTCGCCCGCCCGCGCGGCGAGCCGATAGTGCACACGCGCGCCGCCGAGACAGAACGCGAAGAAGTAGAGCCCAGCAATCCAGCCGAACGCACCAAGGAGGATCATCAACCCTCCGGCGAACATGGCCGCCACCGAGAGGGAAGCGAAGAGTGCGGGCTGCCATTTGAATAGCAACGCCGTCGTCTCCACGGTGCTTCGCCAGTCTCGAACGAGCCCGATCGCCGGGTAGATGAACATCCACGCGTACACCGA
>JBCCEK010000172.1:0-10113 GCA_039030295.1 Myxococcota bacterium
GAACCGGTGTCGTTGTCATGCGTACGGAATTGCCCGATCAATTCAGACTTTTTGTCGGCGGTCAGTGCCATGCGTGTCTCGCGCTAATTTCTACGAAAATTGAATGTTTCTCTGTCTAAAGCGGGCCGGAGTATGGGCGGGCGGTTTGGGGTCGTCAAGGCGGGCAACCAGGGCGCCAAGGAGCCTCGATGATACGCCTTCAGGAGGTACCGGAAGGTCGGCCCGGGCTCACAGACCCGCGTGCGAGGCGATGACGTCGATCGCACGTTTCGGGTCGGCTTCGCCTGTGGATGTAAGGAAGGCGACCACCCGGGTGATCCCGAGGTCTTCGAACTCCGGCAACGCCTCGGGCCGGCGACCCACGCGCCAACTGGCGCAGATCTCGATGCTCTCAAAGGGGCGCCCATGCGCTTCGGCAAGCCGTTTGAGCTCAGTGGTCTTCTCGGCCAGCTGTTTTTGAGAGTCGCTCGGCGCGTACCAACCCTGGGCGGACTCGACCACTCGGCGCAGGTTCCTCGAGGTGGTTCCGCCGATCAAGATCGGAGGGTGTGGCTTTTGCGCGGGCAGCGGGTAGCTCTTGAAATCGTGCCACGAGAGGAAGTCACTCTGGTGGTCGACCACGTCACCGGCCCACACCTTCTTGACGGCGGTGAGGTAGTCGTCGAAACGAGCGCCGCGTCGCCGAAAAGGGGTCCCCATCGCTTCGTACTCTTCGGCGAGCCAGCCGATGCCGAGACCGAGGTCGAGGCGGCCGCCACTCAGCACGTCGAGGCTCGCGACCTGCTTGGCGAACAGCATCGGGTTCGCCTGGGGAAAGATATTGACCCCGGTCCCCAGTCGAATGGTCTTGGTGGCCGCCGCGACGTGCGCGAGAGAGATCAAAGGGTCGATGAACCAGGCTTCCGGAGGGATCGGCATCTTGCCGTCGCGGCTGTAGGGGTACACCGATTCATACTCGGTGGGGACGACGACGTGCTCGAAGGTCCAGACGGATTCGATCCCGGCGCTCTCTGCGTACTGCGCCGTCTCGACCATTCGCTCGGCGGTTTCGGGACCGCCGACGTTGATGGGTACGATGCCGATCTTCATGCTCGCAGCCATCCCATACCCTTCGCGACGATGCCACCGGCCATGGTTCACTCCCTACTTGAGTTCGATCCAGGTGGCCTTGGCAGCGGCGCATAGGACTCCGTCCGCATCGAAAACGGCGGTGCCGCAGAACGACTTTCGCCCGTCTTTCCCGAGCGTCCAGCCGAGGACCGAGTAGCGCCCGCCGGCATGGACCGGGCGGAAGCTCTCGTAGACCATGCGTCCGAGCACGACGGGTCCCGTGATGTCGTACTGCCCGATCAGCGCCCAGGCGCCGGGGCAGTCGAGAGCCGCCCCCAGGAACTCGGCCGACACGTGACCGTCCGCGTCTGCGAACTCTTCGTTGGGCACCCAGGAGCTGGCCACCGTGCGCTCATCGAGCTTGCCGGTGAAGAGGCACATTCCATCTCCACAGTGACGGTGCGTGCCGCAGACGAAGCAGTCGGGGAACGGGTGAGCCTGGTAGCCCGCGAACTCCGCTCGGGCTGCCGCGGCTTCTTGAAAGGTGATCGCGGTCGGGATCTCGAGGTCGAGCTCCGTGGCGCGGGCGGACGCAATCTCGGTTCCGTCGTGGAACATCGCGCCACTGGCCCCGTCCGTCACCACTTGGAGGGACTGTTCGAGCGGAATCGGGCGCTTGAGTGTGACCTCCACGGCTCCGCTGAAGTGCTTCGCCAGTAATCCGACGGCGTATCCTCCGTTGCCCGACTTCGGCGGCCCGTTGAACCGAGCGCCGACGAGGGCTTCGTGGGTGGTGGGGGTGTGATCAAACGCGGTTGCGACTTCCTGTGCCATGGGGGCCTCCTCTTCGTTGAATGAAGACCACCCTACGGACGGGGGGTGCGAAGGTCCTTTGGGGACCCTTACCGAACGCTTAGCTCTGCGAACTCACCGAGAACACTTCGATTTCGCGCCCGTCGTCGGACACCAGCGGGCTCGACGGGGAGAGCTCGAGCTCGCTTCCCGGGACGAGATCGACGACGACGCGTGAAGCGCGAACCACCCCGTCGTCGGTTTGGCCCGCGATCGACTCGGCGACGACAAACGCGGGCCCCGCCGTGGAGGGGCCGCTCCGAACGACCTCGCCCGTATGGACCCCACAGGCCATGCCGAGCTCGGATGCCAAGGCGGCGCCGCACCGAAGCGCGCGGATGGGGCCGTCGAAGTGGGCGCACCACGATCCAGATGCGAGCTGACCCTTGAATTGACCGACCAGCTGCCGCCAGCGTGCGTCGCTCCGATCGGCTGGGGCACGCCCGACGAGCGCGGTGCTCAAGAAGCGGTCTTCTTCGAACGGCTTTCGCTCGCGCGCGAGGACCCAGCGAACTGCCTCGAGCAGGGTGTCTTGGCCTGCGAAGAAGAAGATGTGGTCGTCCCCTTCGCGTTCGATGTAGCGGGCATCGGGAATGTGCTTGGCGAGGTATGACCCGCTTCGGGGGTCGATCATGCTGTCCTCGGTGGCCTGAAGCACGACGGTCGGAACGCGAATGGACGGGAGGAGGGCCCGGAGGTCGATACGGAGGTTCATGTCGAGCAGGTCGAGCGCCCCTCCTGGGCTGGTCCCTTCTTGTTCCGCGAACGACGTCCAGTCGATGAAGACCGGGTCATCGGCTTGGCTGGGGCAGATCGCGCGAAGCGAGGCTCCTTTGCCCCACCCCCCTTGGATGTAGGCTCGGAGGCGCTCCACCGCTAACGAGGCGTAGCCGTAGGGGTAGTTCGGAGCCTTGGTCATGCGCGCGAAGGCTCCCGGCAGGACGAGGCCGAGCGTTCGCTCGGGGTAGGTCGCCGCGTAGAGGGTTGCCAGTGCGCCCCCTTCGGAGAAGCCGAGCAAGAGCGCCTGCTCGGAGCCGCACGCGTCGAGTACCACGCGGAGATCGTCCATGCGTTGCTCGTGGCTCGGCAACTCCTTGACCCGGTCGGAAAGTCCAGTGCCCCGCTTGTCGACCATGATCACGCGGCCGATTCGAGAGAGCGCCTCGATCGCTTGGTGGATCCGGGGGTGGTGGAACATGCCGCGCATCGGCATGATCCACCCGTTGACGATCACGATGTCGACATCGCCCGAACCGAGGGTCGCGTACGCGATGTGGACGTCACCACTCTTGGCATACTTTGGGACGAGTCGGATCTTTGCGTCGGGCGTGCTTCTTCGTTCGATCGCCCCGGTGAACCGATACCCTTGTCGCGGAAAGGTCTGGATCAGTTCTGCGCCACGTTCGCCGAGGGCACTGCGCGCCAGGCTGATCGCACGTTGGATCGAGCTTTCGGTGACTACGCTGTCGGGCCAAAGCGCTTCGAGTAGCTCGCGCTTCGATACGACGCGCTCGCGATGGTCGACCAGGTAGACGAGCAAATCGAAGACCTGCGGCTGCACGGGTTGGACGACGCCCTCGATCCGCAGCTCCCTTCGTGCCGCGTCTAGCTCGAACTCGCCGAAAGCCAGGGTCATCGGCTACTCGGTCTTCAGGAGGTTCTGTGCCTGAAAGCGCGCAAGGACGGTCGTGCCTCGGTACAGGAGCAACTTGGACCCGTGAATCTCGTAGCGATCGACTTGGCCGAGTGCCGTCAAGAACGCCTGCTCTTGGTTGCCGCTCCCGGGACAAGCCATGCGGGTGGCGCCGAGCGACCCGAGGGTGAGCGTCTTGTCAGCGCCCTTGTCGTATGACCCGAAGAAACGGTTGCAGCCGCCAAACCCATAGGCGCTCTTCTTGGCAGCGTTGAACTCGAGCGTGGGGGCTTGGGTTTCGGGCGACACCACGATCGGCTTCCCGTTGAGCTCGAGGAGCGACCAAACCACGCCTTCGAGGCGCGCCGGGACGAGGCTCCCGCACACCTCCCGCGGCCAAACCCGATCGAAACGTTCGACGATCAGGACGTTCTCTTTGCCCCCCTTGTCGATCCTGGGTCTAAGCTCCAGCCGACCTTCGACCGTGACCAGGAGCGGTGCGCCAGGTTTCGATCGAGCGTTCGCGTAGGCAGCCTCGAGGGTCGCGTTGTCGCCCTCGGTCGCGACGCGCCACCGGACGCCCGTGGCACAGTCTTGTAAGACTCCCGCGTCCGCCATGTACGTGTACATGCCCTCGATGGACATGACCCCGGTTGGGCTTGTCGCGTTGAGCGCGTCCGTCGTCTTCTTCGAGTTGCCGTCCTTGTTGCAGGCCGCCGTGAGGCCGACGGTCAAGCAAAGTACGAATCGAACCAGTGCCGGTGCCATGCCGCTCGATGTAGCATCAACGGCCCTCGTTGCTCAACGGTCACGCGATCAACCGGAGAAAGGAATCCGCTCCCGGAGCTTCTTCGCCCGCTCGCGAGCCAAGGGGACCTTGGGGGCCTCTGGGTGCTCAAGACGCAACTGGTAGGTTCCCGCGCCAACCGGTTCGATCTCTCGGATGCGATCGATCCGCACGATGAAGCCGCGATGGGAGCGAAAGAATGCCTCGGCATCGAGTTCGTTCTCGAGGTTCGCCAGGGTCTTGTCGATCGCAAAACGGTCTTCGTCGGTGACGGCCCAGACCAGCTCGTCCTTCACCTCGAAGTACACGACGTCTTCGAGCTCCAGCACGATGTAGGCGTCACGACGACGGACTGCGATTCGGTCGAGTCGCTCCGCCGAATTGCCGGTCGAGGGCGTGACCTGAACCCGCTCGACGGCCTGGCGAAGGCGGTCGAGTCGAACCGGCTTCAACAAGTAGTCGGCGACGCGAGCCTCGAAGGCCCTCAGCGCGCCCTCGTCGTGCGCGGATACGATCACAACCCGGAGGTCCGGCGCCTTCGCCATCAGGGATTCGGCGAGGGCCACCCCATCCGGGCCAGGCATTCGAAGGTCGAGGAATGCCACATCCGGGCATGAATCCTCGCAAAGCGCCTGTGCTTCGGCGGCGTTTCGGGCTTCACCCACGACCTCCACGCCCTCGCACTGTCCGAGCATGAACTTCAGCTCATCTCGCGCCAAGGGTTCGTCGTCGACGACGATCGCCCGTACAGTCATGCGAGTTCCTCAGCGGGCTCGTTGGTCTTCGGGAGGTCCACGGTAACCACGGTTCCACGTTGTTGGGGGTTCAGGGTCAAGGTTGCCTCGCCGTTGTACTGCTTCTCGAGCCTCTTTCGCAACGTGGCGAGCGCCATCCCCGACCCTTGGGTGGCGGGTTGCACCTTGGGCCCGTCGCCCTCGTCCTCGACTTCGATGCGGACTCGAGAACCGATGTCTCGGGCACGGATGGTGATCATCCCCAGGCCATCCTTGGGCGTGATCCCGTGTTTGACCGCGTTCTCGACGATCGGTTGTAGGAGGAGTGCAGGGATCCGTGTGTCGCGCACCTGCTCGTCGATCGCGGTGCGGACGGCGAGTCGCTCGCCCCCGAGGCGCGCGCGCTCGATCGCGAGGTACGCGCACGCATGCTCGACCTCGTTCTGCACCGAAGCGTCACGAGGGTGGTGCAACAGGTATCGATAGAGATCAGCCAGGTCGGACACCAAGGAACGGGCTTGGTCGGGGTCGGTTCGAATCGTCGCTCGAAGGGTGTTGAGGGCGTTGAACAAGAAGTGGGGTTCGAGCCGACTCCGCAGCGCTTGCAAGGAGAGCTCGTGGGTCGCGGCCTGGGCCGCAACGAGTGCGACCGCCTGCTCCTCTCGCGCGAGTACCACGCGTGCGACGTTCACCCAGAGCGCCACGCCTGCGGCGACGCCGATCAGTTGAGCCGCGAGTGAAGGGACGGCGACCCAGGCATTGCCTCCTGCCACGACGATGCCGACGCCGACGATCGAGAGGCTCGCCAACTGGATGAGCCCCGTCGTGCGCATCGCGCGCCACCCGACGAACAAGCGCTCGCTTCGCACGGCGATGTAGCCGGCAAGCCAGCCGTCGAGAATCGACGCCGTGACCGCCCAGACCCCGCCGCCCGGGACGACGCGAAGCACGAAGAACGAGCCCGCGAGCAAACCCGCAAGCGCTCCGGCCCGCGGTCCGCCGAGGATGCCTGCGATCATGATGCCCACGGCGCGAAGGTTCAGGTGATGGCCGAGCCACCCAAAACCCATCGTGGAGCCCCAGAGTGAAAGCAGAACACCGAACACGACCGCCACCCAGATGTCCCGAGGGCGACCGACGCCGAGGAGCCGGTTCCGAAGCGGTGGTACCAGGACGCCCAGCAGCCCGGCTGTCGCGATCAGACTCAGCTTCTCGAATAGCTCGGGAATCAGGACGCGAATGTCCACGCACGGAGCCTAGCAGCCCCGGGGTCACCAAGCGTGGTGTCCGCTTCCCGGCTGCGCTATCGTCCTGCGAATGTGGCTCAGACGCATGGTTCGTGTGACGGGGTGGGTGCTCACGGCCTCTCTCGTATGGGGGATCTCGGGGTGCGGCGGAGACGTGACACCCAAGACGCTCAACGAGCCCTGCACCCGCACCGAGCAGTGCATCGAAGGGCTCGAGTGCCTCTCAGGGGTGTGCCTTGCGCCGGACTCATCGGTGCAGCAGCCGACGAGAGATCGCTGAAGCCGGGCGGTCGCCCTCAGTTGGGCTCGCCCGGGCTGTCTCCCAGCAACTGCCCACCCTGATTGACGTACTCGAAGCCATCCTTAATCCGGAAGACCGATCCGTCATCGGTTCGGACCACGACGTCCACCGGCCCTACGGTCGTCCTGCGTGGCGTCACCGCGACCAGCGCAGACTCGTTTTCGATCGATACCCTGGGGGATATCTCGGTCCCGAACAAGACCGAGTATCCGATGTCGAGCCGGATGTCGTGACCGACGACGCGCACGCTCTTGCCACCCTGAAGGCCCCCAAAGTTCGGGTCGAGGCGCTCGAATCCCATTTCCCCCGAGGACTTCGAGCAGCTCGCGAGCAAGACCACTGCGCCGATGATCATGCCTAACTGGCATTTAGCGTTTTTCATTGGGGTCATCTCAATTTATCACTGAGCTGTGACCAAGCAAAATCTGCTCGTCGTCGATGCAGACCCCCGAAGTCTTCGCGTGCTCGAGGTGAGCTTACGCAATGCTGGCTACAACGTGGCTGGCTGCCCGAGCGTGGGCAAGGCGTTCGAGATCCTCCACACCAACAAGCCCGACCTGATCCTCTCGGACACGGCGTTTTCGGACATGGACGGCTTCGAGTTTGTCGAGCAGCTCCGTCAGAACCCAGAGTGGTCCCGCATCCCGTTCATGTACCTCTCGAGCGACGAGACCATCGAGAGCAAGATTCGCGGACTCGAGCTTGGAGTTCAAGACTACCTCACCAAGCCCATCTACATCCGCGAGGTGGTCGCTCGTGTCGGGATCGAGTTGGCTCGCCAGGCGCGGGAGGGTCTTGCGCAACGCACCGACGACGCGAAGACGCGCTTCAGTGGTTCGCTCGCCGAGATGAGCGTGGTCGACTTGCTGCAGACGATCGACGTGAGTCGCAAGTCGGGCGTGCTCAACCTGAAGCGCGACGATGGCGACCAAGGCATGATCTCTTTCGATTCGGGGGCGGTCATCCATGCCGCGGTCGAGGACCTCGGAGGCGAAGACGCGGTCTACCGGCTGTTGTTGTGGCGGGACGGCAGTTTCGACCTCGAGTTCCGCAAAGTCAGCTTGGTGGAGCGAACGGTGCATCGGACAACACAAGCGCTCTTGATGGAAGGCATGCGACGCCTCGACGAGTGGAGCCGCCTTTCTGAGCTCCTACCCCCGTTTCACATCGTCCTCGAGGTGGATGGCGAGGTCTTGCGTGAACGGCTGCACGACATTCCCGATGATCAGAACATCATGGTCCGGCTGATCGACGGCCGCCGGACCATCGGAGCTGCGATTCAGGCACACCGCGGCGACCACGTGGAGGCGCTCCGAAAGCTCGTCGACCTCTACTTCGAGGGCATCGTTCGCGAGGTAGGCGAGGTCAAAGACAGCATCCCCATCCTCGCTCAGGCCAAGAAGCCCGTGTCTTCTTTGCCGCCCAAGGCGGCGATCGACACGATCCCGGGTCCGGGGCCCAAACCTTCGCTGACGCCGATCGCGGTCCCGTCTCTCGGCTCGCTACCGGTCACCGAGTTGGCGCCTTCGTCGTCTCCCGCGGTCGTGCCTGTGTCGCTTCCGCCCGCGTCTGCGGTTCCCAACGTCGAGTCGGAGGGCGCCGCCCGCCCCGCCTCAGACCTCGTCCCGACGCCCGAATCACTTCCGTCGCCCGATGCCACGCACCTTCCGCCACCGTCGTACCCCGAGGAGGTCGGGCCAAGCGACGCCGAGGGCAAAGCCGAGCCCGAGATTTGGGTGCCCGCATCGCAGCCGCCCACGGTCATGGCGCCCGCCTCGGGCTCCGAAGCCGACGCGCTCGCTGGGTGGGCCCCCGCCCCGCCGCCCGATGCCGAGCCTCGCAAGAACACCCCTGGCGGGTTTCAGGCTGCGCAAGGCGGTGGCGGGACGATTCTCAATTGGGCCGGACGAATCCCGGACGACATCGTTCAAGAGCAGCGCGACCCGCAGTTGGGTGGCGCCGCCGAAAGTCCGCCGGGCGACTGGGACAAGACGTTGGACGAGCTTCGCGAGGACCCCGAGGTCGCCGAAGCGATCGCGGTCATCGACTCCGAGCCCCCGCCCGGTCCATTCGTTCGATCGTCACCTCCGCCCGCCGCGCCCGAACCAGAAGGCTCTGCTTCGGAGGAGGTCGATGCTCGAGTAGCGGCCGCGTCATCGGACCAGAACGACCGCGAGACGGTCGAGTACCACGAGCCACCCGACGCGGATCCGCCGCCGCTGACCTATGGACAGGTTTTCGAGGGCCAGTTGCCGTCGCGCAAGCCCGCGTCTCCACCGACTGCTTCTGCAGACGCGCGAAAGCCGGCGGCACATTCGTCGGACGCGGTCTCCGAAGACTCCCGCCGTCTCATGTTGCTGGCGATCGCGGCCGCCGTCGTGGTGGCCACCGTCGTCGTCCTTTCCGGCGGACCGGAGGCCGTGGAAGACGTCGAGCGGCGCGTCGGCGAGGCGGCCATGCAGGAGGCCGAGACCGTGTCGGGCGCCGCGATCGAGGAAGAGCGCGAACCGAGCGACGCCGAGTCAGCCCTCGTCGAGCGCGAGGGCGTCGAGGCCTATCAGGCCAAGCCCTCGGCCGAGTCCCCGTCGTTCGTGGCGAACGATGGTCCCGACCGCCCAACCCTGAGCGATCGGGATGTGTCGCGGGGTAGCGAGCCTCCAGGCGCTGCCCCCGCGATGCGCAAGGAGGACGGCACGCCTGCGACCTACCCGAAGACCGGGGCGCTCGACACGTACGACGCGCAGTTGGCACAGGCCCGCAAACTCAAGCGTGGCTCTCGCGCCACTGCGGCCTATCGACGCGCCATCGAACTGAATCCTGAGGGCGGGGCCGCACTCGCAGAGCTGGCGCGACTCGAGCTCGGCCGGGAGCACGCCCGCGAGGCCGCGGAGCTCTCGGAACGCGCGACGGCCATCGATCCCACGAATGCGCTGGCTTGGGTCGTGCTCGGCGCGGCCCGCCAGGTTCGTGGTGACCGCCAAGGTGCTCGCCAGGCATATCGGAACTGCGTGAAGTTCGGCAAAGGCCGCTACGTGTCCGAGTGCCGCGCGATGTTGCCCTGAGCACTTGGCGAGTAGTTTCGGGGTAGCGCGCCGCTCCTGCTAAGCTGTGCCGATGAAGCGGGGGGCCGCGTGAGCGAAAGCGAAGCGATTGGGGTCGCCGTCGTCGGGGCGGGTGGCTGGGGCAAGAACCACGTCCGCAACTACGCGGCCCTACGAGAGGCGGAGCTCCGATATGTCTGCGATCGTGACGCCTCGATCCGGGACACGATGGCCGCCACCTATCCCGCAGTCTCGGTGATCGCGGACGCGGACGTGATGCTTGGGGACCCGAAGGTCTCGGCGGTCGTCATCGCGACCCATGCACCGTCGCACTTCGAGATCGCCGATGCCGCCCTTGCGGCAGGCAAAGACGTGTTTGTTGAGAAGCCCCTTTGCTTGTCGTCCTCCGAGGCTCGCGCACTTTGTGAACGAGCAGACGCGGCGGGCCGCATTCTGATGGTTGGACAC
>JBCCEK010000173.1:0-10066 GCA_039030295.1 Myxococcota bacterium
AAGAACGTGGCGGAGAGCAAGGGATTCGAACCCTTGGTACCTTTCGGCACACTTGATTTCGAATCAAGTACCTTCGACCACTCGGACAGCTCTCCGCGGCGGAAGCTAGCAAAACGTTTTTGGGTGTCAACGACTGTCGCGCGGCCCGTTCTTGGCCCGAATCGCAGCGAAAAAGTCGGTCAAGAGCTTGGCGCAAGCTTCGCCGAGAACGCCCGGAACCGACTCGAAACGATGATTGAGCCGGCTGTCATCGCCGAGCGCGTAGAGTGTCCGTGTCGCGCCCGCCTTGGGGTCGTCGCAGCCCCACACGACCCTCGGTACCCGCGCGTTGACCAACGCGCCAGCGCACATGGGGCATGGCTCGAGGGTCACGAACAGTGTGGTGTCGATCAGGCGCCAGCTTCCGAGAGTGCTGGCCGCGTCGCGAAGGGCGATCATCTCCGCGTGCGCGGTTGGATCCTGGTTGGCCTCTCTCATGTTGCGACCGCGACCTACGATGCGACCCTCATGCACGATGACCGCTCCCACCGGTACTTCGCCCGAGTCGCGTGCGCGCTCGGCTTCTTCGATGGCGACGCGCATCCACGCCACGTCCGTTTCGTCGCTCACGGCGCGCCTCGTTCTGCCAACCATGCTCGCAGATCGCGCATGCCTTGTTCGCGCGCGATCGGTGCTTCGTAGCCGAGTTCTTGCTTCGCTTTGGTTGTGTCGAAGGCGCTCGTTCGCGCGCGGCGTACGACCTCTGTCGGGTGCAATGGCGAAAGAGACAGTCGGCTGAGCAGCATCGCCCAAACGTACGGACCGCCGCTTGTTGGCCTCCGCCAGCCAAGAGAACCGCAAAGCTCCACAAAGAAGTCGCGACACACTGAGAGCTCGGTATCGGCGATGTAGTAGACGCTCCCCGTCGGAACGTCGGCCACGAGAGCGAGAGTCACCGCGTGCACCAGATTGCCAGTGTATGTGGTTGCCAAGAGCTTCTTCCCGCCATCGATGAGTCGGAGCCCCCCATTGGCTGCCTCGGCTTGCCAGCGAGGGAGGTGCGTCGCATCCCCAGGTCCCCAAACGAGTGCGGGGCGAAGTGTGATCGTACGAAAGCCACGCGTCCCCGAGACGCGGACGAGCTCTTCGGCTTGCAGTTTGCTCTTCGCGTGTTCGCCCATGGGCTCCGTGGGCGCTTCGTCTTCGTTCCAGAAAGAGCGCGGCCCGCGGTGAAGCGTGACGTCCGCACAAGAGATGTGAACGAACCTCCTGCACCCTGCCTTCTTGGCGCCATTCACGGCGTTCTCGGTACCAGCGACGTGGGCCCATCCGAGAGTTTCTCGATCGGTTCCCGTGTCGGCGATCCCTGCTGCGTGCACCACGGCCTCGCAGTCCGACGCGGCCTCGGCGAGACGGTTAGGGTCAGCCAGGTCTCCGACGACTCGGGCAACGTCCTTCAGAGCGCGTGAATCTGCGGTTTCGCGCACGTAGGCCACCACTTCGTGACCGGCATCCTGCAGGCCCCGCAGTATCTCTCCCCCAATGAACCCGGTCGCGCCGGTGACCAGACACCGCACCCCGATCTTCTAACAGGATGCGGTCGCCCCGGCTAGGCTGCCCTCCCGGTCGCCGGCTTGGTTGGCATGACTTTGTCGGCGACCGCCTTCGCGAGCTTGGCGTCGGCTTCGAGGGCGATGCGCGCGTTTTCGCGACCTTGGGCAATCCGTTTTCCTCCGAAGCGGTAGTACGCCCCGCTCTTCTCGACGATGTCGGCGGCAACCGCGCGGTCGAGGAGATCGCCGACGACATCGATCCCACGGCCATAGCGGATGTCGAACTCGACCTTCTGGAAGGGAGGGGCGAGCTTGTTCTTCACGACTTTCACGCGGGTCCGGTTGCCGAGGACGTCTTCGCCCTGCTTGACGGCTCCGATTCGACGAATGTCGAGCCGCACCGAGGCGTAGTACTTGAGAGCGTGCCCTCCGGTGGTGGTTTCGGGGGAACCAAACATCACGCCGATCTTCATGCGCAGCTGGTTGATGAAGATGATCGTCGTCCCGGTTCGGTGTGCAGCCCCCGCGAGCTTGCGGAGGGCTTGGCTCATCAGCCTCGCTTGCAGGCCGACGTGGGTGGCCCCCATGTCTCCATCGAGCTCGGCTTGCGGCACCAACGCCGCGACCGAGTCGACGACGACCAAATCGATGGTGCCGCTACGAACGAGGATCTCAGCGATATCGAGGGCCTGTTCGCCGCTGTCTGGTTGGCTCACCAGGAGCTGCTTGGCGTCGACTCCCAAGTTCTTCGCGTAGTGCACATCGAGGGCGTGTTCGGCATCGATGAAGGCCGCCACCCCGCCGGCCCGCTGACACTCGGCGATCGCATGGAGCGTTAGGGTTGTCTTGCCGCTCGACTCTGGCCCATAGATCTCGACGACTCTGCCCTTCGGGTATCCGCCGCAGCCGAGGGCGACGTCGAGTGACGGACTGCCGGATGAGATCGACGGTACCCTCTGCGCTTTTCGGTCGCCTAGGCGCATCATCGCGCCCTTTCCAAACTGCTTTTCGACCTCCTGCAGCACAGCGTCGACGGCCTTGAGGGGTTGCTTCATGGTTTCTTGCTCCTGTTTGTGGTTGGAATTGACGGGTTGATCGATCGCGTCATGCGGCCTTTCGATCGAGGACTCGGTACTGGAGGGCTTCCGCCGTGTGGCGTGCAGCGACGGTGTCTGATTCGTCGAGGGCGGCGATCGTGTGGGCGATTCGAAGTGCCTTCACGTACGCCCGAGCGCTCATCTGTAGACGCTCGACACCGGACTCCAAGAGCTGGAGGGCGCTCGGGGCGACGCCGCGGGTGAGCTGCTCGAGCGTTGACCTGGGACCACCGTCGGAGAGGCGCGATTGGGCGGCGATGACCCTCCCGGCGACGACCGCCGACGGTTCGCCAGGGGCAGCCTTACGCATCGTGTTGGCGCTTACGCGCGGTACTGCCACTTGCAGATCGAACCGATCGAGCAACGGACCCGAGACTCGGCTCCGATACCTCGCCACCTGTGCTGGCCCGCATCCACAGAAGCGCGTGGGGTCGCCGTGGTAACCGCACGGGCAAGGGTTCATCGCGGCGACGACGAGAGGCGCTGCGGGGAGCCGGACCCGTTGGCGCGCCCTCGAGATGACGACTTCGCCTTCCTCCATGGTGGTCCGGAGGGTTTCGATCGCGTCGCGACGGAACTCGAGCAGTTCGTCGAGGAAGAGGACACCTCGGTGCGCCAACGTGATCTCACCGGCCTGGATCGGGTCGCCGCCGCCCGCGATCGCGGTTGCGCTTGCCGTGTGGTGCGGCGCGCGGAACGGACGGCGTAGACCTGCAAGAACTTCGGCGTCGCCCACCCCGGCCGTGCTCGCGATGGTAGCGATCTCCAGGGCATCCGGACGCGAGGGCGGCGGCAAGATCGAGGGAAGGGCGCGTGCGAGCATGGTCTTGCCGGCACCCGGGCTCCCGACGAGCAGCATGTGATGAGAGCCTGCGGCCGCGATTTCGAGGGCCCGTTTCGCTGTGGACTGCCCGCGAACCACGGATAGGTCGCAAGTGGCGCGCACCGGCTTCGACGCGACCGAGGTGCCTCCCCCGGCAGGGTTGGTTTCGGCCACGCCGAGTGCGTCATCCTCGCCGTTGAGCCAGGCGACGACCTGGCCGATATGCGTCGCCTGGAGGACGGACAAGCCTTCGACGAGAGGCGCTTCGCGAGCATTGCCCGCAGGAACGATGGCGTGGACGAAGCCTCCGCGCTGGGCGCCACGAAGGAGTGGGAGCACCCCACGCACTGGCCGAAGCTCGCCCGACAGCGAGAGCTCCCCGATCAGCATCGTCGTTTGAAGCCGTGCACCCGACGCGCCGCCGCAGGCGACGAGCACCGACACCGCAACGGACACGTCGAGCCCGGCGCCCGTCTTTCGAAGGTCGCCTGGTGCGAGATTGAGCACCAAGTGCCGAGGCGGGAAGGCGAACCCGATGGCAGCGAGGGCCGCTCGCACACGGATACGACTCTCACGCACCGCCCGTTCTGGAAGCCCAACGATATCGAACCCCGGAAGCCCTTCACCAATGCGCACCTCGACTTGGACGAGGCGAGCCTCGATACCCACCAGACAGGCCGTATGGGCTGTTGCAAGCACGCCACTGGTTTAGGCAGTTCTCGTGCCAGCGTCGGGGCGAGTGAATTCGGAGGTTTCTGGACGCGAAAGTGGCGGAACGGGGTGGGGGCGCCGGCGGGCGTCGGGGTTTGCCGTGATGGGGTGGGGTTTTGAGAGGGGGCGGTGGGGAGATGGGGTGCGTTCGAAATTTAGTTATATCCGACCCACCCACCCCCACCACGTAATCCTCCCTCCGCGACTTCGCTGCGCTTGTCTTGGCGGCGCGTTCGCGCCGGCTCGCTGCGCTCGGGCTTGATGGGTTGGGGTGGGGTGTTGGGTGGGGTTTTGCGAGGTTGTGGTGGGGTGATGGGTGACGTCTGAATTTAGTTACATCCGACCCACCCACCCCCACCCGTAATCCTCCCTCCGCGCCATTCGCTTCGCTCTGGCTTGGCGGCGCATGCGCGCCGGCTCGCTGCGCTCGGCTTGCCGTGATGCGGTGGAGAAGATGGGTTGCGACTGTGCGAGGTCGATATGGGGTGCGCGTTGGTTATGATGCATCCGGCTTCCAACACAGTCTCAGCCTCCGTCACGTTGTTCCCGGCGGAGCTGTGCCGCAAGTGAGATAAAGCCTGAGACGACGCCCATCAGCAGCGCCGCTGCAGCAACGACAAAGAACACGAATGCGTACAAGTACACGACCGCCCGTAGTCCCTCACTGGCTAACATCTTAGAGAGCTGGAACTCAGCGAGCCCTAGAGCGAAGCTGAATGTCACGAGTCCAACTCCGAAACTCACGTACACCTGATAGAGCCAGATCCATCGGTTCTTTATGGGGACCGTGAAGCCTTGGATGACACCGGTGAACACTTCGACTGCGGCATCGTTCATCTTGCCCGACAGCCAAATCGTAGCCACGAACCCGACCACGAAGATTCCAGAAGCCAGACCGAATACGCTGATCGTGGACATAGTGCTCTAGTCTGCGCCTCCTCGCACCTATCCGATATAGGCGCAGGGTGCGGTGACAGAGATCGGGGTCCTCGTACCGGTATCCGACATATGCTCTTCACCCCACAATAGGCGCGGTCGCCAGCTTAGCTCCAACCGCGGCCTTACGTCTACGGCATGGTTCCTCCCTCCGCGACGTCGCTTCGCTTGTCTTGGCGGCGCGTTCGCGCCGGCTCGCTGCGCTCGGGCTTGTCTTCAAGGTGAGGGCGCCTGCTCGCCGCGACGGAGTGCGAGCGGAGGCGAGCCCCTAATAAGGGCCGCGCCCTTTGATGCGAAGGGCGGCAGCGCGAGCGGAGCGAGCCGGGCCGCGTGCGGGCCGCCAAGGCAGAGCCGAAGGCCACTGCCGCGGAGGGAGGATTACGGGTGGGGGTGGGTGGGTTGGATGTAACTAAACCAAACCACGTCGCCCACCCCAGCAACCCCCCGAAGCCATCCCGCGCACAACCTTAGCCACCCCAGCAACCCCCCAGAAGCCATCCCGCGCACAACCCCAGCCACCCCGCAAGCCGTCAAGCGTAGGCGCCCCCAACCCTCAAGGGTTCGCCACCTCTCCGCCTGGCAGCGTCAGGCATTGGCCGATGTCGATCGATTCGCGCATACACGCAACCGCCGCGTTCTCGCCGCAACCGTTGCTGTCGATGCAACGAACGAATGCGATCGTGACGCGGGAGCAGACTTGGTAGACGGGGGTGTCTTCGCATTCGTCGAGGCAGTCGGAGAACCCACCTTGTGGAAACCCTTGCAGCTCGGAGATGCAGGGGCTGGCGCATAGGATTCCGCACACGTCCGTGCCGGCTCCGCCAACGCCGCCCACCCCGATGGCGCCAGTGTCGTCGCCATCGCATGCCGCGGCCGCGCTGATCCCCGCCAAAGCCACAATCCAAGCCAAACGCGCTCGCATGTGGGCCGTGTAGCGCACCTTGGTGGTGTTTTGAAGTCGAGAGGTCGTCGATGCTAAGGTCCGGCCGATGTTGGTTCGGCTCGGCGAGACGTTCAGCCGTTGGGCAGAGCGATGGGTTCCCGATCCGTTCGTCTTGGCATTGGCGCTGACCTTCGTCGCGCTTGGGGCTGGCTGGTCCTCGACAGGCGATGTCGGTTCGGTGCTGAGCGGCTGGTACGCGGGGTTCTCGAGCACACCCCTCTTGGCCTTCGCACTCCAGATGTGTCTCATCCTCGTTACCGGCCAAGCGTTGGCGTCGAGCCCGCCGGTGCAACGTGCTGTACGTTCGATCGCGCGTTGGCCTAAGACAACCCCCGCCGCCGCCGGGCTGGTCGCCGTCGTCGCGTGCGTGAGCGGGCTCGTCCAGTGGGGGCTTGGTGCGGTCGTTGCGGCGTTCGTGGTTCGAGAGATCGCGCATTGTGCCGCGGCAGAGAAGCGATCGATCGACATCCCCATCCTGGGTGCCGCGGCCTATACGGGGCTTGCGGTGTGGCACGGAGGGCTCAGTGGCTCCGCTCCGCTCAAGGCCGCGGAGTCCGCACAATTCACCGGAGGGGCGGGGGATGGAATTCCGATAGCCGAGACGCTCTTCTCACCACTCAACCTCGCGGTCAGCGGAGGCTTGCTCGTGTTGTTGCCCTTGATGTGCGTCGCCATGGCACCGCGAGAGGCCGAGGTTCCCAAGGCGCACGGTACCCTGGCTGCCGAGTCTCGCGTTCCCTCACGGAGCTTGCTCGCGATTCTCGTCGGCGGGGCCGCGGTGACCGCTGTGGTGGTTGGCTGGGTGCGCGGCGTTCTCGGTTTCGACCTCAACTCGGTCAATCTGTTCTTCTTGTCTCTGGCGTTGGCGGCGCATGCGTCCGTGAGGGGCTTCGTCGAATCGGTGTCCGAGGGTGCGCGCGGCGCCGGCGCGATCATCGTACAGTTCCCGCTCTACTTCGGGATCCTCGGTGTCATGCAAGCGAGCGGCATGATCGAGCGACTCTCCGGGGCAATGGCCGGCGTGGCATCAACAAGTACGTTCCCGGTCCTCACGTTCTTGAGCGCCGGGCTGGTGAACTTCTTCGTCCCCTCCGGCGGCGGGCAGTGGGCGCTCCAAAGCGACGTGCTGCTGACCACGGCCGAGACTCTGCAACAGAGCCCCGGGCTCACCGTGATGTCGTTCGCCTATGGAGACGAGTGGACCAACTTGTTGCAGCCGTTCTGGGCCCTTCCCCTGCTCGCCATCACAGGGCTCAAGGCACGCCAGATCGCCGGGTACACCGCGGTCTTGGCGATCGCGATGGGGATCTACGTGACGACCGTACTCTGGCTGTTCGCCTAGAGCCCTGAGCCGACCTTGTAGCTGGCCTCGGTGTTGTCGGCGATCTCTTCCAGGGTGGCGCCCTCAGCCAGTTCGACGAGTGTCATGCCTCCGCCCGCGTGATCGATTTCGAACACGCCGAGGTCGGTGATGACGAGGTCCACGACGCGAGTGCCCGTAAGCGGAAGAGTGCACGATTCGAGTAGCTTGGGCTTCCCTTTGGCGGTGTGTTCCATCACGACGACGACGCGCTTCACGCCCGCGACCAAGTCCATGGCTCCGCCCATCCCCTTGACCATCTTGCCCGGTATCATCCAGTTGGCGAGGTCGCCGTTCTCTGCGACTTGCATCGCTCCGAGGATCGACAGGTTGATGTGCCCGCCGCGAATCATGGCGAATGAGTCGGCGCTCGAGAAAAAGCTCGTGGTGGGAAGCGCGGTGACGGTTTGTTTTCCGGCGTTGATCAAGTCGGCGTCTTCATCGCCCTCATACGGGAAGGGACCCATTCCCAGCATCCCGTTCTCGCTTTGGAGCTGGACGCTCATCCCTTCGGGGATGTAGTTCGACACCAGCGTTGGGATCCCGATGCCGAGGTTCACGTAGAAGCCGTCACGGAGCTCTTGGGCGGCGCGTTCTGCAAGTTGGTCGCGGGTCCAGGCCATATTCGCTCCTCAGGGGCGCGGACGTGTCGTCCGTTGCTCGATGTGCTTCGAGGCGTTGGGAAAGTGAATGATGCGGTCGACGTAAAGGCCCGGCGTCATGATGTGGTCCGGGTCGAGTTCGCCGGGCTCCACCAAGTGCTCGACTTCGGCGACGGTCGCTTTCGCGGCGGTCGCCATCATCGGGTTGAAGTTGCGCGCCGTCTTTCGGTAGACGAGGTTCCCCTCGGTGTCCCCTTTCCACGCGTGAACGATGGCGAGGTCCGCGAAGAGGCCGCGTTCCATGAGGTACTGGTCCCCATCGAACTCGCGGACCTCTTTGCCCTCAGCGACCGGTGTGCCGACGCCTGTCTTGGTGAAGAATGCTGGAATCCCCGCGCCTCCGGCCCGAATGCGTTCGGCTAGCGTTCCCTGAGGATTGAACTCGACGGTGAGGTCGCCGTCGAGGAACTGTTGCGCGAACAGCTTGTTCTCCCCCACATACGACGAGACCATCTTCTCGACTTGTTTGCTCTCGAGCAACACCCCGAGGCCGATGCCATCGACGCCCGCATTGTTTGAGATGACGGTGAGGCCCGTGACGCCCGCTTTGGCGACGGCCGCGATCAATGCCTCGGGAATGCCGCAGAGCCCGAACCCCCCAGACATCATCGTCATGCCGTCGGTGAGCAGGCCGTCGAGAGCAGCCTCTGCGTTGGGGTAAACCTTGTTCGCCATCGGAGACCCTTCAGTTGAACCCGAGCATCGCACGGCTTTCTTCGGGTGACGCGACTTCGCGGCCAGCGTTCTTGGCGCACTGAGCGAGGGCCTCGATCAGCGGGCCGTTGCCCGTCGCCTTGTCACCGTTCGGTAAGTAGAACGTATCCTCGAGGCCCGTTCGGAGCATCCCCCCGAGGTCTGCGGCGCGTTGGTGGGTTTCCCAGATCTCTTGGCGGCCGATCAGCGTAGCCTGCCAGTGCGCGTCACCTTCCTTGTACTTCATCAAGAGCTCGAGCAGCTCCGGGTCGCATGGCATGCCAGAGGCAACACCCATCACGAAGTTGTAGTGCATCTCCTCGGCCATCCCGGCTTTGAGGTATAGTCCCACGGACCGAACGATCCCGACGTCGAAACACTCCATCTCTGGGACCGTATTGGATTCCTTCATGGCATCGATCATGCGTTGCACCTTGTCGACGCTGTTGAGGAACACCATCGGCGGCCACGCCCAGTTGCCATCACGGCGAAGCTTGAGGTAGTTGAGGCTCCCCGCGTTGCAGGCAGCGATCTCCGGTTTGATGCGTTGCAAGCAAGCGACCGGCCCCGAAATGTCGTCGTCCATGACCCCTGTGGTCTGGTTGATGATCACACCGGGGCACGCTTCTCGGATCGCGTCGCTCGCGGCCGCCGCGACCTCCGGGTCCCACGTCGGGAGGTGCCCCATGCCAGGCGTCTGCTGCCTGAAGTGCACATGCATGATGGTCGCGCCCGCGTTGTAGGCATCGCGCGCCGAGGCCGCGAGCTCCTCCGGGGTGACCGGGACAGGGTGCTGCTGAGGGTTCGTCAGGACGCCGGTGACGGCGCAAGTGAGGATCGCTTTGTCCATGGCGTGGTTCTACCCGGGTTAACCTTTACGTCAAGTAGATATTGCGACAGAAAGCGAAGTACGCTAGCGTTACTCGCGATGGTCCCGGAAGTGAAGGCGAATCGTGGGCGAAAGAGAGCCAAAGCCTTGGTCGACGCGCATGGCGACCAAGATACGCCTGACTTTTTCTCGATTTCGGACCTTGCCGATGAGTTCGGTGTGACCCACCGGGCGATTCGGTTCTACGAATCCAAGGGCATGCTTTCCCCCAAACGGCTGAACGGCGCTCGGATCTACTCCCGCCGCGATCGAGCGCGCCTCCACATCATCGTGCGCGCCAAGGGTCTCGGTTCTTCGCTCGAAGAGATCAAGAGCTACCTCGACCTCTACGGGCGTCAGGGGGAGGGTCGCATCAAGCAACTCGAGCTCACAGTCTCACGGAGCGAGACTTTAATCACCGAGCTCGAAACCAAGAAGCAG
>JBCCEK010000174.1:0-10038 GCA_039030295.1 Myxococcota bacterium
CGAGAACTGGGCCGGCTCGAGCCCATGACATGTCGGGCCCTTGGCGGGCTCAGGCGAACGGTTGGACGCCTTCCGCCGGCGGCCGACGACCCGGTTTCAGTGCGTTGTTGACAAGCCGAATCCGAGAGATCGTCAACCAGGATGGGTCAGATCGGGGCTTGCATACATACATTATATAATGTATGTAAAATAAATGGTCGCCGTAGCCGCGAATCCGCGCCGCACTCAGGAGGAGCGCAGCCGCGCCACCCGCCTGAAGATCCAGGAAGGAGCCATGCGGTGCTTGAAGCGGTCGGGCTACTCGGGCGCGACGATGGTTCGAATCGCGAAAGAAGCGGGTGTCACCACAGGGGCGCTCCAGCACCATTTCGCCGACCGGCGAGACCTGATGCTCAGCGTCGTGAGAGAGGGGTACGAACGGCTGGTTGCCGACGTGGCCGAGCAGATGCCTCGGATGGCTCAACCCGGGTCGTCGGGGGAGCGGGTCCAACCCGGGTCGGTGAGAGGGAGAGTGGACGGGGCGATTGATGCGATGATTGCGGGGTACTCCGCTGCGCCCGCGATTGCCGCTTACGAAGTCGTGCTCGCGATGCGCGACGACGAGGACTTCTCCCGCCAACACCTCGGAATCACTGCTCCTTATGCCGCCGAACTCGACCGGCAGTGGCTTGAGCTGTTCGCGGACGTCCCCGTGAGAGAAGCGTCGAAGCGAACTGCGCGCCGGGTCGCACGAAGCTGCATCCTCGGCCTCTTGTCCTCCGCGTCGACCGGTCTCGCGACGGTCGATCAAGACACTGTCCGTGGGCTTCAACAGTCCGTCCTGCATCTCCTGTCCCCCAACTGAAGTCCGGCCCCGTCTTCACGGGTCGGCAGAGGAGCGCCTCATGCCAGACCGAACCCCACAAGCCGACGCGGCCTTGTCGTCGTCGTCACTTCGCTTCTCGCGCGGCTACGTCTTGATTCTCCTCGCTAGCGCTGCGATCGGGTGCGGCGGGTCGGATCTTCCCGACGTCCCGGAAGCCGCTTTCTACGTTCCACCGGATCCTCTCCCGAGCACGACGCCCGGGACGCTAATTCGGAGCCAAGAAGTCACACCAATCGCGGCAGCGAGCCGCACATTCGCCGTCCTCTACGTCTCTGAATCGCTTCCGGGCGAGCCGATCCCGGTGTCCGGGCTGGTCGTCGTGCCGGACGCTCCGGCGCCTGAGGAAGGGTTCGACGTCGTGTCGTGGGGGCACGGGACCAAGGGGCTTGCCGATCGGTGCGCCCCGTCTCGGGGCTTCAGCGGCCCGACTCACGACTTCTTCATGATCGCGCCCGAGCTGATCTCGGCCGGCCACCTTGCCGTCAGTTCGGACTACGAAGGCCTGGGAACGCCGGGTCTCCACCCGTATCTCGTCGGCGAAAGTCAGGCGCGCAGTTCGCTCGACATCGTGCGCGCCGCGCTGCAGATGGAAGAGGTCCGAGCGATCGACCAAGTGGTGGTGTGGGGGCGCTCTCAAGGTGGCCAGACCGCGTTGTTTGCCTCGGAAATTGCGGAGACTTGGGCGCCCGAGCTCGACCTCGCCGGCGTCATCGCGGCGGCGCCCGCCTGTTGCATGGAAACGGTCGCGAAAGCCGGCGTGGTGATCCCTGGCTCGCGAGGGCTCGTCTGGATGTCTTTGGTGGCCTACGCCGACGCCTTCGAGCTCGACTTCGACGCCGTCTTCACCGACGAGGCGCGGGAGGCCGTCGACGCGTTGATCGCCGACAGCGTTTGCTACGAACAATGGGTCGAAGTCGCGAACTCGTTTGGCGATGACACCGGTGTCGCGATCGATTTCGACCAAGCGGCGGGATGGATCGATGCCTTCGAACGAAGCTCGCCGGGTCGCGTCGCGGTGGACGTGCCGATTCTCGTGCTCCAGGGGACAGACGATACCACGACGCCGAAAGCGCTGACCGACATTCTCGCGACCGACATGTGCATGCTTGGGACTTCCGTCGACTATCGCGTATTCCAGGGGTTTTCGCACAACGACTCCACGGAGATGAACATGCCACTCATGCTGGAGTGGACCGCAGCGCGCTTCGCGGAGAGGCCCGCGGGGACCACGTGCGAGTAGGGCGCGGCGCAGTCGTCGGTATCGTTATGCTGACATGCGGCGCGATCACCGCGTGCGGCGATGGCGCCCGCCCCGCCTCCGGCGGCGCCGCGGCATGCGAGACCGCCGCCGAGCTCCTCCGCTGCGAGGGCCGAACCCTCAACATCGCGCCACGCGGAGGTCAACGAGCGCGGCCCGAACACACCCTTCTTGCCTACGATCACGCGTTCGAGGTGGGTGCCGACGGCCTCGAGCTCGACGTCCAGTCGACCCGCGACGGGGTGCTCGTGATGATGTTCGACGACACGGTTAATCGCACCACCGATGGCACCGGGTTCGTGCGAGAGATGACCTTCGAAGAGCTTCGCAACCACGACGCGGCGTGGAGTTTCACGCCAGACGGTGGACAGACGTTTCCCTATCGCGGCACGGGCGTGGTGGTCCCCACACTCGAGGAGGTGCTCGCGCGGTACCCGGATGCACCCCTCTTCATCGAAGCCAGGCAGGGAACCCCTCCGATCATCGAGCCCCTCATCGCCGCCGTCCGGAGCGCGGACGCGACCGATCGCGTGGTCCTTACTTCGTTCAACCAGGGACGGCTTGCCGAGGTGCGTCAATTGGCCCCCGAGATCGCGACGACGATGGCGTCGGCGGAGGTCGTCGAGTTCTTCGCCGTCTCCAACCAGGGAGACCCTGACCCCGGTTACGAGCCGCCCGCGGAGTTTCTCTTGGTACCGCCCATCCTCGGGGCGTTCGAGCTCTTGCACGAGGGTTTCGTGCCGACGGCGCGCCTCTACGACCTTCGAGTCCACGTCTTCACGATCAACGATCGTGATGAGATGGTCTCGCTGATCGAAGAAACAGGCGTAGACGGCATCCTGTCGGACGACCCAGAGCTCCTTGAGCGCGTCCTCGAAGAGACGGGCGCGGCCCCGTGAGCTGAGCTTGTCTCATCACTCGTTGTCGAGGCGAGTGAGAGGCGCAAGAGACCCGCTCCTCCAGCGGGCATTCCTGCGATCGGATCCGCCTCAGATTCCCATCGACATCGCCTCTACGCGGGCTGCAGGTCCACGTGATGACGCGGTTGGGCTTCGGATCGAGCGTGATTTCCCTGTTCTACGCAGGTAGTCTCCGCTCGGAGGTGCACGCCATGGCGATTGTCAGGATTCTCTCATTGGTTGTACTTGGTGTCCTTGCTCTGTCGTGTGGGGACAGCTCGGGAGACTCGAGTTGCAACTCCTTTTGCAACGTCGCCGCTCAGTGCGGCGGGGAAGATAGAGCCGAGTGCGTGAGCACCTGCGTGAGCAACGCCGCCGAAGCCGAAACAATCTCGGAGGCGTGCCTCGCGGCTTTCTTGGGGCGGACCGGATGCGTCGGGGGGCTCACTTGCCAACAGGCCGAAGCATGGCTCGACGAGGTCCCGCCCGACAGCTATCCGTGTCGCGACGAGGATATTGCGGTCGACCAGGACTGCTTCTCGACGGTCCAGTAAGCTGCGGCTTCCCAAGCACCCAGGCAGGCTGGCTTGCTACTGGTCGGTCGTCTTGATCTTGGGCGGGAGGACGAAGATGAAGCCGATGCTCATCATTTGATTGAACTCCCGCTGTCGATCCTCGCTGTTGATCTCCCCGTCTGGGAAGTCGCCGTTCGGACCGGCTTCGTCGGTCCCGCTCGTGTTCCACTTGAAGGGGAACGCGCGCCAGCGGATCGCAATGCCCATGAACTCCTTGAAGTACGCCGTGAACGCCACACCGAACGACGGGGCGATCACCAGCCGGCTGCTTCTCGCGACTTGGCTCTCGAGGCATCCGACGTCGTCGGGCGGCGGGTTACAGAACTGAGGCGGCCCCGCGAAGATCTCGGTGTCGGCACGCTCGCTGATGTTGATGAACGCAGGGCCGATGAAGAAATCGAGGTCCGCGTCGAAGAACACCTTCTGGAACATCGCGAGCTTACCGCGGAAGGGCGTGAAATGGACGTCGACGCCGGCAAACCAGTTGAGTTGGCCGATCTGGTCCGGAAAGTTCTCCCGGCTCGGCAAGCTTAGGCGGTTTCGGTTCGTGGTGACGCCGTTGTCCCGAACTTGCCGGGTAAGGTCGGTGTCGAGGTTGATGAACGCCCAAGCGCCATGAACTCCGATGCCGAGCCAATCGAGGAAGCTGTAGCGCGCCTCGGCGCCGAGAATCAGCGAGCGAGAGTAGTCGTCGCCGAAGGTGAATCCGAAGTACGGCTCAAGCTGCAGGCGGTTCTCGCGCCACAATCGAAGTCGCATCACCGAAGGCTTGTCGGCCAACGGGCCCGTGACCTGAACCTCTTGGGCACTGGCCGTGGAGGAGTTCGACGTCGCCGCGTCGCTGGCCCAAAGGCCAAGCGCCATCGTTCCCGCCATGGTGATTCGCAAAAGCGTGGTTTGTGCGAGCTTCATCATTTCGGCAACCGGTACTCGAACTTAATCGGGAAGAAGACGGTGAAACCGAACTGCACCGTCAGGTTGTTGAAGAATGTCGAGCTGTCCGCGAGCCAGGTCGACGGATCGTCTCGATTCGATGGGCTCACGTTCACGTTCTCGAACTGCTCGAGGAACATGTAATCCCGGAACTCCGTGAAGAACGTGAGGTACCGGGTGAGAAAGATGCGAAGCCCGATACCGACGTTGAAGGATACCCGGGCGTTCCAATCGAACTCGCGGATCTCCGGGTCGAACACGGGAATCGGTCGCGTGCGCATTAAGCCAACACCGCCGATGAGATACGCGTCCCACTGGAAGAGGAACTTCCGGAACATGGAGAACTTCCCGTAGAACGGGACGTACGTGAAGTTTGCCCACAATCCGAACTGCCACTCGTTGATCGGGACGCCGAGCCGGAACGACCTCTGGATCTGCTCCACCAGGGTGGTTCCGCGTTCGAGCGGGTTTCCCCAGTCGTACCAGATGAAGTTGAGACCCACCGAGAGCACGTTGGTGAACCAGTAGTTCACCGCCATGCCGAGGCCCGGGTGCCTCAAGTACGGGTCGTTCACCGTGAACGCGGCCGAAGGTGCCAGCTCCAGTCGCTTGAGACGAAGAGCGTAGATCTGTTGCACGGCAAAGATCTCCTCCACAGTCTCCTCGCGCTCCGGCAAGGGCTCGTCCGGTCCCTCGACCGCTTGTTCGGCCGCCAGTTGCTCGATCAGGTCGCCCTCTTGGGCAGCGTCCTTCTCGACCGTCTTCTGGGCAGGCTTGTTTGGTTTCTCGTCCTCGACCTCGTCGAGAGAGAACTCCATCTGGGCTCCCACCGATGCGGGCAGCGCCAGGCAAAGCGCCGCCAACAGAAGCGTGATCCCCCCAAATACTCGCATTGGCCGCTGGCCTTCCCCCTCGAGCGTCCCAGTCCCCCACCGGTGACAACTCGCTGAAATCACATGACAAGTGTCCGTTTCCGCTCGGACGACAAGACTATACCATGACGAATATCGCACTACCAAATCCGGTAGCGATTTTCGACAAATTTCTACGTCGTCCCGTAGGGTTAGCTGGCGTTCTGCGCGGCCTCTTCGGGCTCCAACGCGTCTGGTGCCTCGAAGAGGGCTTGAACGAAGGTTTCTGCGTCAAACGGCTTGAGATCTTCGACCCGTTCACCGACCCCAATGAACTCGATCGGCACCTGATGTTGGTCGACGATTCCGAGGATCACGCCACCCTTGGCGGTCCCGTCGAGCTTCGTGAGGACGATGCCGCTGACCGGGAGTGCATCCTTGAAAAGCTGGGCCTGCTGAATCGCGTTTTGTCCCGTCGTCGCGTCGAGGACCAACAACACGTGGTCCGCCGGACGTCCAAGCGCCTTCTCGACGGTGCGTCCGAGCTTCTTGAGTTCGTCCATCAACGGGACCTTGGTGTGGAGACGCCCCGCGGTGTCCGCGATCATCACGTCGACGCCGTCGTCTTTGGCTTTTTGGATTGCGTCGAAGATGACCGAACCCGGGTCCGCACGATCCTTTCCTTTGACGACGTCACACCCGACCCGTCGGCCCCACACTTCGAGTTGGGTGACCGCAGCGGCGCGGAAGGTGTCTCCGGCAGCCAGCACGATGCGCTTGTCCTGTTGGTGCAGTCGACTTGCGAGCTTCCCGATGGTGGTGGTCTTCCCGACCCCATTGACACCCACGACAAGCACGACGGTTGGAGTCTCTGTCATGGCCAGGCCGCCACCGCTTTCGGCCAGGATCGCCCGCGACTCGGCCCGGATGGCCTCCCAAGCGTCTTCAGCCGATGTGAGCGTCCCGTCGGCCATCGCAGCGCGGAGGCTCTCGAGCACTCGTTCGGTCGTCCTGACCCCGACGTCTGCCGTGATCAGAACCTCCTCGACCTCCTCGAGCACCGAGGTGTCGAGCTCGCGGTCTTTGCGAAACACGCCCGCGAGTCGAGAGATGAGGTTCCCTCGCGTCGATTTGAGCCCGCTCCGAAACGCGCCGAGATCCACCGGAGGAGCCGGCGGCGGGGCGACTGCCGTGGGCTCGGGGGCGCGGCTGACGAGGTCTTCGAGCTGCAAGGGCTGCGTCGGCTCCGGGCCCTCGTCCGACGGCACGAAGTCGATCTGTTCATCCTCGACCTGCTGCGGCGGAGGGGGTGGCTCGGGCGGCAGCACAGGGCGTTTGCGGCCCCGCCACAGGCCAATGCCAACCCCCACCACGACGAGGAGTGCGACCGCGGCCGCCACGATAATTTCGTTGTCTATGGACTCCATTCGACCTCTGCCATCCCCCAATTGGTCGCTGGGACGGCCGAAATATAGGGAGCGCGAGGCGGTCCCGTCAACGTGACTGCTGCTCGAACGTTCGGTTGCAGGGCCTGTTCCCGACTGGTGATACTGAAAATGTTGGGGAAGGGCGTGAACGTTTGACGCGGAACATCATCCGGTGGCGTGGTTGGGGTCCACTGTTGATGGTGGGGGTGTTGCTCTGCGCGTCGTCCACGGTGGCGGACAGACGGGAAGACTACCTCACGCGTCTTCTCCGAACCTCCAACGCTTTCCGCGTTCGCGCGCAAGCGGCGCTGTCACTCGGCCAGCTCGACGCGACCAAGTCCTCGGTCGCGGCACTCGAACGGGCGGCCCGGGATCGCCATCCCGCCGTTCGTGTCTCGGCGATCACGTCGCTACGTCGACTGGGCGCCAAGCAAACGATACCCACGGTTCGCGCGGCCACCCGAGATCGAAACAAGTCGGTGCGGCGGGCCGCGGTTGAGGCACTCGAAGCCCTCGAGGCCATCGGGGAACGGCAGCGAGGGCCGGGGATCCCTCGTCACCTCGTGGCCGTGGGCATGCCCGGGGCCAAAGCCGAACGCGTCTCGCGCCAAATGCTGTTCGACGCACGAATCTTCTTGTCCGAGAAGCTGATCGAGTTGTCCGGCGTCGAACTCGCCCCGGACGATCTCACGCCCGCGGACGCGAAGCGGGAGATCGCCCGACGCAACCTTCATGGGTACTACCTCGAAAGCTCGATCGTCACCTTGAAGCCGCGTGGCAACGGAGTACGCGCGGAGGTCTCGATCATCGTGCTCAGCTATCCCGCGAGGAACATGCGAGCCATGTTGCGCGGGGCCGCAACCGCCTCGGGCCACTACAACGCGGGCACAGCTGTTCAGGCGATTCAAGGCGCGATCGTTGGCGCCCTCCGTCGGCTGCCCCAAGTGATGGCAGCCGCGGACGCGCGAGGAAGCCTTTGACCAACGAGGAGTACAGGGCGTAGGAAGTGAGCACCGCGATGGGCTACAAACGACAACGAAGACTGAAGAACTACCTGCTCGATCGGCGGTTTCAGTTGAAGTACACGACGATGGTCGTGGTCGTGACGGTCACGGTCGCGGGCGTGCTCGGCTTCGTGGCGTATCGGTTCTCGCAGCAGCAGACCGAAGTGCTTACGGCGCAGATCGCCGCGCAGCCCGACCTCGACCAAGAGACGGCTGCCGACCTCGAGCGCTTCGCGCGACAAGAAGACCAAAAGATCCGAAACGCCATCATCCTCGGCGTGTTGCTCTTGACGGTGGCTCTCGGCATCACAGGCATTCTGGTGACCCATCGGGTCGTTGGCCCCGCCTACCGAATGCGGCGCCTGTTCGAAGGGATCGGCGCAGGGAAGCTCGAGATCACCACCGGGATCCGCAAGAACGACGAGCTCCAGGATCTCTATCAGTCGTTTGCGTCGATGGTGGAGTCGCTCCGAGACCAGCGCTCCGAAGAGATCGCCCAGCTCGAGGACACGCTCGCCAAGATGGAGGCCGCTGGAATTCAGTCCGACTACACGACGCAGCTCCGCGGTGTCCTCGAGCGAATTCGCAGCACTGTCGAGTGATCCCGCACCTTTCACGATAGGCGGTTGCTGTCGCCGACAGACCGCGGTACTTCGTGGGCCGGGAGGCGTCTCAACATGCGCGCACTCAAGCTGATCGTCGGGCTGCTCGTCGCGGTCACCATCGTTGTTTTCGGTATCAGCCTTTTCCTTCCGAAGGACTTCGACGTCTCTCGGTCCATCGAAATCGATGCGCCGCCAGGTCTTGTGTTTGACCAGGTAGACTCGTTTCGCAATTGGGACGCATGGTCGCCCTGGCTTGCGCAGGATCCCACCATCAAGAACACCTTCAGTGGTGCGGAGTCGGGGGTAGGGGCCAAGGTTTCGTGGACCAGCCAGGACTCGGGAGCCGGCAGCCAGACCATCACGCTCAGCGAACGCCCGTCCCGAATCGAAACGCGGCTCGACCTCGGCGACATGGGTCAACCGGGCGCGAGCTTTTCGTTCGCGCCCGACGGCGATGGGACCCTCGTGACCTGGGGTCTCCAGGGTACAGCGCCCGGGCCGCTGGGCGGTCTGTTCGCGGTCTTCTTCGATCGGATGCTCGGGCCCGTGTACGAGGACGGGCTTTCGCGACTCAAGCGAGTCTGCGAAGACAAAGCCTCAGGAGACGCCCCTGACGCCGAAGCGGGTCCGGAGCCGGGCACGGACTGATCCAAGCGCGGCCCGCCTCCGGCCGATGGTCGCCGAAAGGCGCCTCCTAGCGGTAGGGAAACGAGATGTTCTCGTAGTAGTGAACTTCGGGCGCGGCGGGGTTCGCAAACACGACCGCGGCCGCATCGATCCGAACCCGAACGCGGCCGAGCCTCTGTTCGCGCAGCCAAAGCGCGGTTGCCCGCCGGATGCGGTTGAGTTTTTCGCCGACGATGGTGTCGGCTGGGAAGACGGGGCGCGCGCTCCGTCGAGAGCGCACTTCGCAAACGACGATGAGAGAGCCACGCCGTGCGATGAGGTCGAGCTCGAGCCGACCCACCTGCACGTTCTGACCGACGATAGAGAACCCTTGCTGGGTGAGGCGCGCCGCGACGAGCGTTTCGCCGCGCCTTGCGAGCTCACGGCGCGTCGGGGTTCGGTTCGGCTGCGACGACTGGGTCTCGGACGCAGTAGCTGCCGCGGAGGCCATCGCCTCCGGTCTCGAGGATCTCTTCGCAGATGAAGCCGCCGGGGCATCCGCAGGTCGGGAGGCTGCTGCCTTCCGGTGCGCCGCATCGGCAGGAGCAGTAGACGTTGTCCGCGATGTCGTCGTCTGGGGCGCAGGTTGGGTCGTCCGGGTTTTCGCTGCACGGAATGTTCGGGTCACCTTCCAGATCTCGGACGAGGCAGACCCGCGTTGCGCACTGAACCGAACTGGTCTCGAGATAGGTCTCCGAAGACAAGAACCCGCCCTCTGGAACCTGCTCTGGAACGCACGGGTCACCCACAGCGCTTTCCGAGCAACCGACGGCGATCAACGCGACGGCAACGACCGCGGTGATCCGGACCAGATTAAGCAAATTTCCACTCATTTCGCCCCCTTAAGAAGCCCCCGACATCCAAAGCATAACGGCACTAAGAGATCGCACCCAAACTTCCCCGCCGTTCGGGGTCAGAAATAGGGAGATGCCGGACAAACCGACGCCTCAGCACG
>JBCCEK010000175.1:0-9979 GCA_039030295.1 Myxococcota bacterium
GGCGCAAGCCGAGGCGTCGGAAAAGGTGTGGCGGTCGAGCTCGGCGCCGCCGGCGCAACGGTGTACGTGACCGGGAGAAGTACCGCGCTCGGCAAACCACATCCCTTGGGAGGCTCGATCGAGGAAACGGCCACGTTGGTCACCGACGCGGGGGGGCACGGTGTTCCCATCGCGTGCGACCATCAACACGACGACCAGGTCGCACGACTGTTCGACGAGATCGGGCAAGCCGAAGGAAGGATCGACGTCCTGGTCAACAACGTGACCGCGATTCCGCGTGACCTCGCCAAGCCGGGCCCGTTCTGGGAGAAGTCAGTGGACCTCGCGCGCATGCTCGATGTCGGGCTGCGCGCGCACTATGTGGCAAGCCACTGTGCCGCACCACTGTTGCTCGAGTCTCGACGGGGGTTGGTCGCATTCACGTCAAGCTACGGGGCGCGTTGTTACATGCACGGCCCTGCTTACGGAGCGGGCAAAGCGGGGGTCGACAAGATGGCGATGGACATGGCCGTCGACTTTCGCCAGCACGATGTCGCGGTGGTGAGCCTCTGGCTCGGGTTCGTGAGAACCGAACGGAACGAGCCTTTGTTTGACCATCCTCAGGCAGCGGAGGGTCCGTACGGCGAGTTTCTCGCGAACGCTGAGAGCCCTCGGTTCATCGGACGCGTCATCCGCGCGCTCCACCAATCTCCGCAACGGATGGACTACTCCGGACGGGTCCTGATCGCGGCCGAGGTGGCACGGGAGCTCGGGGTCTCGGAGGCCGACGGACGGCAACCCGAGTCGAGCCGCGAAACCCTCGCCGAGCCCCCGTCGCCCAGTCCGGTGATCATTCGCTGACTTAGCAAACGGCTCGGTCGAACGTCCCCTGAAGGACTCGCCTCAGCCGGTTTGGGAAAAGGCGTAGAGCATCTCGGTCGCGATCTGGTTGGACCGGAGATCGTAGGTCTCGGCCTCGTGGTCGCTTCCGTCCGCGGCCTTGGGGTCCTCGTAAGGGATCGCGATCCGAGCGGCGGCACCGAGAACGACGGGACAGGCTTCGTCCGCGGCGGAGCACGTCATGACGGCGGCAAAGCCATTCTGCGGGTTGACCGGATCGTCGTAGACCTTCGAGAAACACGCGATGGGTGGGGCGTCGTCGGCGATTGAGACCAACACGTGCGGGTTGTCGCCACCCGGATCGTCGACGCCAAAGCCAGCGCGCACGATCGCGGCAATCGCCCGGGGGTTGAACGCGGTGGCCTCGGTGCCACCCGAGAACACCGCCACCTGGCTCACCCCGTAGTGTGTCGCCGCCACCGCCGCCCAGAGCTGAGCCATATGACTCCTGCGGGAGTTGTGCGTGCAGATGAAGGTCAACGGAATCGGCTCACCCGACGCTCGGCGGCTCATGATGAACTCGGTGAGCTCGCGAAGAGTTGCCTTCCGCGCCTGGGGAATCTCGTCGAAGTGCGCGATGTGCTTCGCCACGGCTTGTCGAAGGAAAGGCCGCATCAGAGCAGAACGTAGAGCATCGCTGCAACCGTCACAAACAGCGCGCCGACGGCGACGACAACGGGGCCGCGAACCGCCACTGGAAAGAGTCCGCGCTCGAGGTTTTTGGCCACCCACACGTAGCGGCCGAGCGCATAGATCAGCGATAGACCCCCAAACGCGATGAATGCGACCCCGGCGACGACTCCAAACCGCTGTTCGCCAGCGACGAGTCGTTCGATCACGACGCCGAGCCCCACGAGCCCGAGTGCCGTCCGAACCCACGCGAGAAAGGTGCGTTCGTTGGCGAGATGATCCCGCGCGGTGCTCCGTAGGTTCTCGACCAAATCCCCCATGGCTCCCAAGTTTCTGGCGGGACCCGACCGAATGCAAGCAGGGGTTGTGGGACGAGGCTTCGGCTGGTAGGCAGGGAGGCGACCTCGATTGAACATGGCTTCCTCTGCACGGTGTTTGGCGATCGCGATCGCCATGTTGGCGGTCAATCCCCAGTTCGCTGACGCGCAGACCGAACAAGATTTCGCCATCTGGGGCGCACTGTTCTTCACAGGGCAAGTGTACGCCGACAGCCCGAGCCCGACGTTCTGGCTGGACGTTCATGGACGACAAGACGACTCGGGGACCGTCGCCATCTTCCGTCCGGGCGTTGGACTGGCGTTCGCCCCTTGGGGGTCTTTGTGGCTCGGGTATGCCTGGGTCCCCGTGTGGCCGAGCGACGTGGGCGAGAGGTTGGACGAACAGCGAGTCTGGGAGCAGCTGCTGCTCACGTACCGCGGCGACCGCGGCGTCCTGTTTCAATCACGAACCCGAGTGGAACAGCGTTTCTTGCAGGGCGCGAGCGGTACCGCCCACCGGTTTCGACAGTTCGTGCGCCTGAACTACAGGCCACGCGAACGCGTCCCTGTCGGAGTCGCGATTTGGGACGAGGTTTTCCTCGGGATGCAGGGGGCAACCTGGGCTCAGCAAGGGTTCGATCAGAACCGTGTGTTCGCGGGAATCGCCGTCTACGCGTTCGAGAAGCTGTTCCGCGTCGAAGTCGGGTATCTCAACGTCTACCTGAATCGCGACACGAACCAGATGGCACACGTTCTCTCCATGAACTTCTTCGTGTCGTTCAAGGGGCGACAGTACACCCGGTAGGGATTTGCCACCGCAGACGACGCTGAAGCCACGTCGCCTACGCTGAGAACTCGGACGCAAGTTGCGACGAGAGCTTGAGGACCAGCCCATAGATCGAGAGCTGTGGATTCGCGCCAATGCTGGTTGGGAACAAGGATCCGTCCATGACGTAGAGGTTATCGAGGTGATGGAACTTGCCTTGGCTGTTCACCACAGTGCGGGTCTCGTCCTCGCCCATCGCCGAGCCGCCCATCACATGCGCGCTGCCCACCGTCACGCCAAAGGGCGTGTACGGGAATGACGCGATCGCCTTCTTGGCGTCCGCCCAGGATCGGTATGGTTCCGCCTGCTTGTGCGCCGGGCGGACCGTCTTGGCCCCGGCAGCGAACTGCATTTCGACCATCACGTTCCAGGCGCGACGCACACCCTCGAGTAGGTAGTCGTTGAGCTCATAATTGACGATTGGCTCACCGCGATCGTTGAGCTCGACGGCCCCTCCCTGGCTCTGCTCGCTAAAGCCATCGCGCATGAGCGCGATCAGGCAATTGGTGTGCGACAGCTTCGCCATGCTGTCCGTGAGGGTGTCGCCCATCGCGCCATAGAAGCCCGCGGTGAACGCAGGTTGAAGCGGAGGCGCTTCGAGCTTGAACCCGACGGGGCCCGTGTCGACGGTCTGCCACTGGAAGTGGTCGGAGTAGACCGATTGCGGCGCTCCGTAGTACGGGTCGATCTCCTTGTCGTAGATCGCCAACGAAAGCGTCGTTGGGTGCAGAAAGGTGCGCTTGCCGATTCGGGCATGCGGGTCCGGCGCCTTCGATCGGAGAAGGACGGCAGGCGTGTTGATACCGCCTCCGGAGAGGATGGTTCGGGTGGCCCGCACGGTGATCGTCTGGCCGGTCTTGCCCCACGCGCCGTTCTTGAGGGCCGAGGCTTCGACACCCACCACGGAATCGCCTTCGATGAGGACGCGATCGACCTGCGCGTGGTGGTAGAGCTTCGCCTTGTTGTCGAGCGCGGTCGGGATCGTCGTGACGAGCATCGACTGCTTGGCATCGACCGGGCACCCAAGGCCGCAGTAGCCCAGGTTCAGGCAGCCCTTCACGTTGCGGTGAATGATGTCCCAGCTGTACCCCAGCTCCTTGGCGGCGATGGCGAGTTGCTCGTTGTTGGGGTTCGGCGGCGTCCCCCAACGATGAATGTTGAGCCGCGTCTCCATCTGCTGGAAGAACGGTGCGAGCTCCTCTTCCGAGAGCCCCTTGACGCCCATCTTGTCGGCCCAGAACTGAAGCGTCTGAGGAGGTGTCCGAAAGCTCGTGGTCCAGTTGACGGTGGTCGACCCGCCGACCGAGCGCCCCTGGAGGATGACGATCGACCCGCTCTTGTTGGCCCGCCCGGTGCCCTCTTGATAGAGGTCGGCGTACGCCGACTCCTCGTCCATGTCGAATTCGCTCGACGTTTTGAGCGGCCCCGCCTCGAGCAGGACGACGCTCAAGCCGGCCTTGGTGAGGGTCTCGGCGGCGGTTCCGCCGCCGGCGCCAGTCCCGACGATCACCACATCGGCCTCGACCGTCACCGACGAATCGAGATCCGCAGCGTTGGTGATCGACCAGCCGCGTTCCTCGGCCTTGCGATACGGATCGGTGTCGCTCCCGAGCGTCACAACCGATAGATTCGTCACGGCGTCTCCTCCCCCGGTTCCGGTGCTTCGACTGCGGGAACGGAACCGGAGACCTTCTTGGGTGGACCCGGGTAGCCGGTGGACCGCTGATTCTCCGGGCGCAGGTAGTAGCTGCTGATCACCAAGCGCGTCGTTGCTGCGTAAACAGCATTCAACAGCGAGATGTTGCTGTTGCGAAGTCGCGCGAGCGCGTTGTTGGCGTCAGCGAGGCTGGCGTTCGACCACGCCGACCACTGGCCTGTCATCAACCCCCGCGAAGGCATGAAGTTGAGCGCGTCGAATGCCTGCAACATCAAATCAACGACGATCTGAGATGTCGTCCCGAGAAGTTGATCGAAGGACTCGACCACACCTTGGATCTTGTCGGTGTCCGTCGCGTTGATCTGCCCGGAGAGGATCGCTGGCGTCAGCGCCTTGAGCATCTCGACATCCTCGGGCCTCAAGAATCGCATGCCCGTGGCGGCCTGACTCGAGGTGCATCCCGAGAGCCAAGCACCCGTGCTCGCGACGGAAAGCGCAGCGGCACCGCCTGCCGAGACCTTGATGAAGTCCCTTCGATTCGTCCTCATGCGGCCCTGAGGATATCTCAACTCGGACGCATTGAGTACAACCCAAGCCCTCGATCTACCGTCTGGGCGATTTCACGAAGTACTCGCTCGTCGTCACGCTCACGATCCTCCAAATCGGGAGGAAGGCCGCGACGCTCTGCGCCATGATCGCCATGTTGCGAACCAGCTCTAGGCGACCCCGCGCGCCATAAAAGGCCTTGGCGTCGGTGATGTGGTGTGCCGAGGGCCACGATTCTTCGACAATTCCCGCGTAAGGCACCGCATCGGCGGTCAATACGTCTAGGACGATGTTTCGAACGTATCGGCTCCTCGGCTGCATGGCCTCGGACATCGGCCCCTGTCGATTGAACCAGTGGCGCATCCAACGCTCCTTGGACATTCGCCGCGGACGCTCCAGGGGCGTGACTGAAACGATCCCCGGCGACCGTTCGCCGTCGGCCCAGTCGCGCGCCTTCGCGTGCCGGTTTCCGCCGTAGTCGGTGTAGAGATGCTCGTCGACGCGATAGCCGGCGATGTCGAACCCGGCGTCACGAAGGACGTCCTCAACTGCATCGCGGCGCCGCTTGTTGTCGGGCAGCCACACGCTCACCTCCGCGGCAAACGGATCGTTCCGTTTCGTCGATGGCGCAGGCGAAGGGACGCGAGCCAAGTCGTCGTCGATTCTCATCGTGAGATAGCGTGCCCCATCCGCCAGGATCGAAGGCGCGCACTCATCGAGGAGCGTCGTTCGGCGGATCGCCGGTGCCATGGGCGTTCGTGGCCAAAGAAGATAGATCAGCTTGTCCATGGTGCGCTCGATCGCCGAGGTCGATGCCGACCTTGGACCGACATGCTAGTTTCCGCAAACTCGATGAGCCGGCTCGACCCCATCGTCCTCGAAGATCCGGAAGCCGAGTCGTGGGACGACGTGACCGACGTCGTGGTCGTCGGGCTTGGCGCTGCAGGAGCCTCCGCGGCGATTGAAGCCCGGGACCAGGGCGCCGAGGTCGTCGTTCTCGATCGGTTCGACGGTGGAGGCGCCACGGCCATGAGCGGCGGGGTTTTCTATGCGGGCGGCGGCACCCATATTCAGCAAGCCGCGGGCGTCGAGGACACCGTCGACAACATGGTTCGGTACTTGTCGATGGAGGTGCAAGACGTGGTGAGCCAAGAAACCCTCCGACGGTTCTGCGAAACCAGCGCGGAGAACGTCCGATGGCTGACCGATCGCGGAGTGCCCTTCTACGGGAACCTCTGCCCCGTCAAGACATCGTACCCGACGAACGAGTACCACCTCTATTACTCCGGCAACGAGACCTTCGTGCCGTATTGCGATGCCGCGGCGCCGGCACCCCGTGGTCACCGAACCGATGGCGGGGCGTTTCCCGGCGCCAACCTGATCAACCCCCTGAGGAGCACCGCGATGCGGCAGGGCGTACGGTTCCACGCTCAGGCCCGCGTCGTGCGCTTGATCGTCGACTCGCGAGAGAGAGTCGTCGGCGCCGAGTATCGCGAGATTCAGTCGCGGCTTTGGCGCTTCGCCCATCGGCAGATCCATCGCCTCGAGACGACGGTGGCGAAGGCGTTCCCAGGACTGGCAGCGCGGATCCGAGCTGCGGGCGACGCGATCGAGCGGAACAGGTCGGCGCCGAAACGAATCCGAAGCCGGCGAGGCGTGATCTTGTGCGCGGGCGGCTTCATCTTCAATCGAGAGATGGTTGCCGCTCACGCCCCGGACTTCGTCGACGGGCTGCCGCTTGGGACCGCAGGCGATGACGGCGCAGGCATCGCGCTCGGTCGGAGCGTCGGGGGACGCGTCCAGCACCTGGACCGGGTCTCGGCCTGGCGGTTCCTCTACCCGCCCAACGCGTTTGCCTCGGGCCTCCTCGTCGACTCGGCAGGAGAGCGGTTTGCCAACGAGTTTTGGTATGGATCGAAGATCGGCGAGGCCATGGTGGAACACCGCGGTGGCACAGCGACGCTGATCCTCAACGAGCGCCTCAAGCGCCTCGCCCGCGAGCAGTCCAAGCCAGGAAGACTCCAGTGGTTCCAGCGAGCGGTCGCTCTGATGAACCTCTACTTCAATTGCAGGAGAGCCAAAGACGTCTCGGCGCTTTCCAAGCTGCTCGACGTCCCGGAGAACAAGCTCCGGAACACGCTCACCGCGTATGCCGAAGCGGGGCGTGGGGTGCGCGAAGATCCGTTTCACAAAGACTCGGCGTTGATCGAAGACCTCGGCGACGGGCCCTACTACGCCATCGACTGCTCACTCGGCTCGAGACGCCACCTGTGTGCCGTGATGACCCTCGGGGGCCTCAAAGTCGACGAGCGAACCGGGCAGGTCGAGCGCCAAGACGGGGCGCCGATCAAGGGTCTCTACGCCGCAGGCCGAAGCGCCGTCGGGGTCTGCTCGCGACAATACGTGAGCGGGCTCTCCATCGCAGATTGCGTCTTCTCGGGCCGGCGGGCCGGTCGGCACGCGGGCGCGTCAGCGTCGAACGGAGGCTGACGGCTCGGCGCGCGCAGGCTCAGCCGGGCGCTCTTCCTGGGAAGCCTCGGGGAGCACCTTGCCGAGCATCATCCGTTGCATCTGCCGGTAGTCCGCCATGGCCTCGGGGCTTGGCTTCGGGAGCGGGTACGGCGCACCCAGCGCGCGCGCGGCGACGAGGCCCGACATGAACGACAAGTCGTGACCGCCTTCGGGGGTTGTGAAGGTACCGCAATAGTAAAGCCCGTTCTTGCCTTGGAGGAACCGCATCGCGGACATGATGATCAGGTTTCGCAAAGAAAGCGTGTGGTTCGGATGATGTAAGTCGATCTTCTTTCGAACACGTTCGACGGGTTTCTTCGAGTTGAACGTGACCAGCATCGGTACGCCATGCTGATGAAGCCCGGGATACTGCGACGACAACACAAACGTACACTCGAGTGTTCCGTCGTCATTGAGTTCCACGTAGGTGTTGAAGTCCGAGCCGATCTCTTCCCGGTGGGCGTCTGGAAACACCGAATCGTCCGAGTGCACCAAGAAGCTCGAGAACGTGGGATCGAGGTCGTCGACGTACTCCGAGTTCCCGAAGAGCCGTCGCTGCAGCCAGGTCGGCTCCTGCAGCGAGTCGAGCACCGCATGGGCATCACAAGCGAATACCACGCGGTCGACGAAGAACTGGCGGCCCTGTTGATCCTCCAGCCGGTAACCTTCGCCCTCTCGCGTGACGCGCTTGATCTCGTGATCGGTGTGAACACGCGCCTCGAACGGCGCTGTCATCCGTTCGAAAACCTTCCTCGGCGGCCCGTCCCAGGTTCCCATGCGACACGGTTTCTCGAGGGGGACGATGTTCTCCAAGATCGGGAGGATCACGGCAGGGATGCTCTTCATCTTGGTTGTGATGAACGTCGCGGCGTGCACGGGAACGAAGATCGTGTGCCAGAACTCCTTCGAGATGCCGAAAAGGCGGGCTATCCAGTAGAGCGGAATGACGTTCATCGGGTTGAAATACGAGAAGTGGTAGATCGATTCGTGCGCGTCCTTGGGGACGAAGAAGGCGCACACGGCCGACACGAACCGGACCAGTCGCCGCCACCGCCGAAACTGCCCAGCGAAGCGGACGTCGAGTGACGAGGTCCCGTCCTGCCGGTAAACCTCGTCCCCGCGCTTCACGAAGTACGAGATCGGGAGGGTCGTACGGCCGAGCCCGAGCTCGTCGAGGAGCTGGTGGTAGTTGTGGTAGTACTGCTCGGGCCAAGCGATCACGAGCAGGGGTGACTCGGCCACACCGTCATCGAGCTCCCATCGGAAAGTCTTCGCGTTGCCTCCGAGCGCTGGCCCTTTCTCGAAGAGCTCGACCTCGTAGCCGGCGCGGTCCAGAGACCACGCCGCACCAACACCGGCGATACCGCCGCCCACGATTCCGATCTTCGGTTTCGCCATCCTTCGGGTCACCCTCCTTGCGGCCTCGCCGTCGGCGCGACTCATAGCACGCCTCGGTGATGCAGAAAGCCAGCCTCTCGAGAGCGCCAAAGTCGGAGAGCCCGGTCTACCCCGCCACGGCCGAAGGCCGAGGGCGACCCACCCGTTGTGTCCGAGTGAAGAATCCGTCAAGCTCCGCGGTCCGTGACGAGCGACTGGGAAAGCTTGCCCACCGAGGAGCTCCTCGATGTGCGTCTGAGTGACCTCGGCCTCGAACTCACGGGTACCTGGCTCGACGATTGCGTTGACCGACTCCGCGACGAGCTTGCCTCCTCGGGCCTCGCTCGCTTCCGGATCCACGCTTGGTTGAGCGACGAATGGTGCTGCCCGGACGGGATCCCTGGCATCGGCGTCCCGTTCTACCTCGCGCATCCACGCCTCATGCGGCTCGAGCGCCAGATGATGTTCGAAGTCGAAGGTGGAACCCGATCCGAGTGCATGCGCCTGCTGCGTCACGAGGCGGGCCATGCCCTCCAGCATGCTTACAACCTCCAGCGCCGAACTCGGTGGCAGCGCGCCTTCGGACGCGCTTCGGACCCATACCCAGACTTCTACCGCCCAAACCCGCTGAGCAAAGAGTTCGTGGAGCACCTCGATGGCTGGTACGCGCAGGCGCACCCCGTGGAGGACTTCGCCGAGACGTTCGCGGTCTGGCTCGCGCCACGCTCCCACTGGCGAGATCGCTACGCAGGCTCGCCGGCCCTCGACAAACTCGAGTACATGGAGGATCTCGCGAGTGATCTCTCAGACAAGAAGCCGCAAGTTCGATCCCGCGCGAAACCGTTCTCGCTTTCGCGCATGCGATACACGCTCCGGCGTCACTATGAACGTCGCCAAGAGCACTACAGCCCTGGCTTTAGCGACGAGTACGATCGAGACCTCCGAAAGATCTTCAGCGACTCGGCTCGCTATCGGAACAACGAGACGGCCGCGTCGTTTCTCTGGCGAAACCGCAGGCAGATTCGCGAGCAAATCTCTCAATTCACTGGGGAATACCAATTCACCGTCGATCAAGTGCTTCGTGATATCATCGGTCGGTGCCGCGAGCTTCGGCTCCGGCTCACCAAGGGGGAGCGACAAACGAAGCTCGACTTTGCGATCATGCTGACCGTGCACACCGTGCACCTCCTGCACCGACGCGACACATGGCATCCACTGTAAAACGAAGACGCATCA
>JBCCEK010000176.1:0-9812 GCA_039030295.1 Myxococcota bacterium
GGAAACGTCACGTCAACGACCGGACCAATGACTTGGGTAACCTGTCCGTTCTGAAGCTCTGCCATGTTCTTTCCGGGGTTGCTGGAAGGGTGTCGGCCGGCGGTTTTGCCCGCCCACAAGCGGGCGCGACGTAGCACGGGGCTCCGGACCGGTCAACGATGCCCGGAGGGGACGTAGGGTCACACGCAGGTGCTACAAGCCCCTCCGAGGGTCCCAGCCTAGATCGACCAGCCGACCAGAAACTGGAAGGTGAGCGCGCGGTCGGTGCCGGTGCACGAGAGCTCCTCGGGACAGAGTCCGCCCCGGGCCGGTACGTTCTGCGTCGCCCCCGCGAAGTCGAGTTTGTACGTCTCGAAGATGAAGCGGAAGCCATAGCTGAAGCCGATATCGAGCCTCCCGCCGATCGTGGCCGTGGCATCCCACCCGATCGCCGAGCTGTTGCTTCCGAACGCCCCTTCGAGGTCGCCCAGGGAGAACGGTTTTCGGAAGCCGCCATCTACCCGAAATCCCAGAAGGTCTTCGATGATGGTGTACGCCAGGGCACCGCCAACCCGGAAATACACGTACTGGATCGATGGCAAGATGAAGTTGAGGTCGATGTCGAATGTGTCGACGCCCACGCCGACGAGGCCGCCGACTTGGAGCCGCTTGATCGGGAACAGGTAGCCGACTTGTCCAAGGGCCCGCCACGTCTGGATGTTCGCCGCCGTCGCCGTGCCTCGGGGTGCGGCTTCAAGTCCGAACCCGACGCCCCCGTCGCCCTGAATGATGATCGCCTGGAGGGCGGGGTTTTCGGATCGTGCGAGAGGGCGGACCACGAAGTACCCCCCGACGTCGGCGTACGCGCCGGAATCGAACGTTCTCTCCTCCGTGCCGCCTGTGTTGTTGCCGACATTGAAGTCGATGTTGCGGAACCTGGCGCCGCCGCCGACTGCGATTTCGAAGACCGGCAAGTCGACGCCGTTCATCTTCTTCCCGTCAGCCTTCTTTTTCTCTTCAGCCTTCCGCTTGGCTTCGGCCTTCTTCTTGGCTTCCGCCTCCTGAGCCTCTCGGGCTTTTCTCTCCTTGCGGCTCTCCGTGGTGGCGGCTGGTGGCAACGCCGTGGCCGTGGCCGTGGCCGTGGCCGTCGCCGCTGTCGCGGTCACGGCGACCGGCGCAGCCTTGCGCTTTTGGGGCGGCGAGATCTGCATCGCTTCGGCAAGGGCTGTCCGCGTCGCCTCTTGAATCAAGCCGTTGCCTTTCGACGTTCCGGGCGCGCCGGCTTCGTATCCGGTCAGCGTCCGTCCGTCGGCGCCGGCCACTCGGATCTCCGTCCGTGCGTTGCTTCCGCGGCCTTTGACTCGGCCGAAGAACGTGTAATCGACGCCGAGCGCTTCGCTGACCGCCGCGCGGCCGGCCGCGCTGTCCGGGTCGAGACCCAGCTCCACCACCTTCGCATCGGCCTCGGCGCGTGGAGCGAAGTCGGCCCGCCCTCGCAGTGCCCGGACCACCTGCGTCCTCGCAGCGTTGCCCCCCGAGCCTGAGAAACCGAGGACCACCACCTTCGGCGTTTGCGCCTCCACGGTGTCCACCCACGCGGTTCCCATGAGAATCGCTACGGAAACGTAGATCCAGCTGGTTCGAGCCATCCCGATCCAACTCTAGCAACTCGTCCTGTCAGCGTGTATTTTTCTACGCCAAAATGTAGTTATATGTATTCAAGAATGCTACCTTTCTCTCCGGTCCATCTGGCAAAGGTGACGTAACGTCACCATGGTCTGTTCGTACGGATGGCGTGGAGAGCAAGATGAGACATCGACTGATCATAAGCCTGGGGCTCGCGGGCTTGGTGGCGTTGGCCGCGCCGCTCGGCGTGCAGGCGGACGACGGAAGCGGCGTGTTGACCGCTCAGATCGCCGAGGAAGGCTCCAACATCGCTTGGGGGCAGGCGGTCATCGAGCTCGACCAGCCGCTCGAAGAAGTGCTTCCGATCGTTCTCGACTACGCGAACTACGTGCAATTCATGCCGAATTTCACCAAGTCCAAGGTGCTTGCCCAGCGTGGCTCCCGGGCGCGCGTCTACCTCGAGGTCGCGGTGGCGAAAGGTGCGGTCACGCTGTGGGGCCAGCTCAACATCGCTGAACGCGAGCGCTCTTCGGACGATCGGGTCGTCGAGGCGCACCTCCTCGAGGGCAACGTCGATGCGTTCAGCGCGGAGTGGCAACTCACGCCCATCGACAACGGGAACCGGACGCGCGTGACATTCAAGATCTACGTCGACCCCGACATGCCGCTTCCTTCGTCGATCTTCAGCCGCGAGAACGAGAAGGCCGCGGGCCGCGCTCTCCGAGCACTCCGGGCGCGCATCACCGAGTTCCCCGAGGGCTCGACCTAGGCCGTTCACCCGCCCAGTCGCGGACCCTTCCTTGACTGGTTTCGGCCCCGTGCTACGAACGCGCGCCGCCAGGGTTTAGTCCTTGTCTGACGTCTGAAACGGCCCCAGTTGCCCAATTAGGGCGCCGCTTCGCCCCTCGGGAATGCCGCCGCGATGAACGTGCTTTTCACAGCCCTACTTTCAGAGGGCTCCATCATCGACCTCGACGGTACGATCTACATTCAGTTGGGCATCTTCATCGTGGCGTTCTTGCTGCTTCGCCCCCTGGTCTTCCGGCCGATGATCGCTCTCTTCGAGGCTCGGCAAGCGGCCATTCATGGCGCCAAGCTCGAAGCGCAACGCCTTCAGGACGAAGCGTCTGCAGGGAGCGCCGAGTTCGACGACGAGATGCGCAAGCTCCGTCTTCAAGCGGGTGAGGAGCGGGACCGGCTTCGAGAACAGGGCAAAGAGCTCGAGCGCACGGTGCTCGACAAGGTACGTCGCGAGACCACGCAGCAGCTCGCCGACGCGGGCGCCAAGCTCAAGTCTGATGGCGCGCGACTTCGCGCCGAGGTCGATGCGACCATCCCCGCGCTCGCGCGCGACATCGCATCGAAGATCCTGAACCGGGAGGTCCAATGAGGCGTTGGGTCGCGGCATTGGGGTTGGCGCTGGCGCTGACGCTGACCGCGTCGGCCGACGCCGACTATGACTCCGATCAGGCTCATGCCGAGGAGCTCGTCGAGGAGGCCGAACACCACGCGCCCTCCCACGATGGCCAGCTGCACTTCTCCGACCTCGACGGCCTCAACCTGCTCGGCACGTTCTTCAACTTTGGGATCCTCCTTCTGATCCTCGGGCTCGCCATCAAGAAGCAGGGCAACCCAGCCCTGGCTGCGCGGCGCGCCGAAGTCGAAAAGGAGCTCGCCGAAGCCAAGCGCCTGCGGGCCGAGGCCGCGGCGCGGCAAGCAGAAACGGCGAGTCGGCTCGAGAAGCTCGACGAGGAAATGGAGCAGATCCGCGCGGACATGGTCAAGGCGGGTGAAGCCGAGCGCGACCGCATCGTCGCGCAGGCCGAAGAGAAAGCCGCCCGGATGCGCAAGGACGTCAACTTCCGCATCGACCAACAGATGAAGCAGCTTCGGAACGACCTGACGACGGAGGCGGCCTCTGCCGCCGTCGCCGCGGCCCAAGACCTTCTCCGCGAGAAGACCACCGATTCCGACCAAGAGGCGCTCGCTGAAGCGTACCTCGACAGGCTCGACCGAGTCGTCCAGGAGCGTGGGTCATGAGCGCCATCGGTCGCCGTTACGCCAAAGCGCTCTTCGAACTCGCGAGTGAACAGGGCCAGACCGACCAAGTCGTACGCGACGTCGGGGCGCTCCAAGACGCTTGGAAGGCGAGCAGCGATCTTCGCGACGTCGTCAAGAACCCGGTCGTTCCGCGGCCAGCGCTTCGAAACGCGCTCAATGCGGTACTCGACAAGCTCGGCTCTTCGACCCTCCTCCGGAACACCGTGGGCCTGCTCGCCGACCGCGGCCGGCTTGCCTACCTCGAAGACGTGCTCGACGCGTTCGATGAGCTCGCAGAGGCGGAGACCGGCCGCGTACGCGCCGAGGTGATCAGCGCCAAACCCCTTTCCGAGGCGTACTACGTGCGCCTCCAAGACAAACTCCAGCGAGCGACCGGTCAGCAGATCGTACTCGTCAAGAAGGAAGACCCCTCACTCATCGGTGGCGTGGTGACGCGCATCGGGGACCGAGTGTTCGATGGAAGCATCAGCAATCGGTTGAGCGAGCTGAGGGAGACGTTGCTTGCGGACGGCGACGCGCCCTAGTCCGCACAATCAGGAGCATCCCATGCAGCTTCGCGCCGAAGAGATTTCGAACATCATCAAGCAGCAGATCGCGTCGTACGAAAAGTCGGTCGACGTGGTCGAGACTGGCACCGTGCTGACCGTCGGCGATGGCATTGCCCGCATCTACGGCCTCGAGAGCGCCATGGCTGGCGAGCTCCTCGAGTTTCCGGGCGGCGTCTACGGGATGGTGCTGAACCTCGAAGAAGACAACGTCGGTTGCGCGATCTTCGGGTCGGACGTGGGCATCAGCGAAGGCTCCACCGTCAAGCGAACCGGCCGCATCGTGGAGGTGCCGGTGGGTCCGGCGCTAGTCGGGCGCGTCGTTAACGCGCTTGGTCAGCCGGTGGACGGCAAGGGGCCCATCGAAAGCAAGCTTACTCGTCGGGTCGAGGTGAAGGCGCCAGGGATCGTGGCGCGTCAGCCGGTGAGCGAGCCTTTGCAGACGGGGCTCAAAGCGATCGACTCGATGATTCCGATCGGTCGCGGCCAGCGCGAGCTGATCATCGGTGACCGTCAGACGGGCAAGACCGCCGTCGCCATCGACACGATCATCAACCAGAAGGGCAAAGACGTCTTCTGTGTCTACGTGGCGATCGGGCAGAAGCAATCGACGGTGGCCCAGGTAGTCGACAAGCTCGCGTCGTTCGGCGCGATGGAGTACACGACCGTCGTCGTCGCCAGCGCCTCCGAGCCCGCGCCGCTCCAGTTCATCTCGCCGTACACCGGCGTCACGATGGGCGAGTACTTCCGCGACAACGGCCAGCACGCGCTGCTCATCTACGATGATCTCTCGAAGCAAGCGGTCGCGTATCGCCAGCTCTCGCTCTTGCTGCGCCGTCCTCCAGGGCGTGAGGCGTACCCCGGTGACGTGTTCTACGTGCACAGCCGCTTGCTCGAACGAGCCGCGAAGATGGCCGAGGACTGGGTTGTCGTGAAGTCCGACCAAGAGCCAAGTCGCCTCGGCAATCAGGTCTTTACCGGTCCGGAGTCCCGGCACGAGGCCGAAGCGGCGGCGAAAGAGAAGGGCGACGGCTACGCGGCGAAGAAGCTCCCTGACTCGGGGGGTTCGCTCACGGCCCTTCCGATCATCGAGACGCAGGCAGGCGACGTGTCTGCTTACATTCCGACCAACGTCATCTCGATTACCGATGGTCAGATCTTCCTCGAGTCGGACCTGTTCTACTCGGGTGTGCGTCCTGCCATCAACGTAGGCATCTCGGTGTCTCGTGTCGGCGGAAACGCGCAGATCAAGGCCATGAAGCAGGTCGCTGGAACGCTCCGCCTGGAGCTTGCCCAGTTCCGTGAGATGGCGGCGTTCGCCCAGTTCGCGTCCGACCTCGACGAGGCGACCCAGAAGCAGCTCGCGCGCGGCGAACGACTGGTCGAGGTCCTCAAGCAGGGGCAGTTCGTACCCTGGCCGGTCGAAGAGCAAGTGGTGTCGATCTTCGCGGGTACGCACGGTTTCCTCGACGAGCTCCCCACCGAATCGATTGGGCGCTACCAAAAGGAGCTGATCTCCTGGCTCAAGGCCGAACGGCCATCCGTGCTCACCGACATTGTTTCCAAGGGCAAGATCGACGACGACCTCGAGAAGCAGCTCGAAGACGCGATGGGTGCCTTCAGCAGCATCTTCGAACCAAAGCAGGACAGCTAACGCCAGATGGCCAACCTGAAGGACATCCGAAAACGAATCGGAAGCGTCAAGAGCACGCAGAAGATCACCCGTGCGATGAAACTCGTCGCCGGCGCACGTTTGCGGAAGGCCCAGGAGGGCATCGAGCGCGCCCGCCCTTATGCCATCAAGACCCTAGAGGTGTTGAGCGGCGTCGCGGCGCGCGTGGGGCCCGACGAAGAAGTCCACCCGCTCCTCGCAAGGCGTGAACCCAAGAACGTGATGCTGGTCGTGCTGACCAGTGACCGTGGGCTCGCCGGGGCATTCAACTCGAACATCAACAAGGCGGCCTATCTCAAGTGGAAAGAGCTCGAGGCGGCCGGCAGCGACGTGACGTTCGGGATCATCGGCCGCAAGGGCCGAGACTACTTCACGCGGCGAAACGCCAACATCCGGCATGACTTCCTCGGTGTCTTCGAAGACTTGACCACCGAGAAGGCCGGCGAGATCGGCCGCTACATCGTCAACGACTACACCTCTCTCCACCTCGACGCCTGCTACCTCGTCTACAACGAGTTCAAGAGCGCGATCAGCCAGGAGGTCGTCGTCGAGCCGTTCCTGCCGATCGTGCCACTCGCTCACCCCGAGGAAGACCTCAGCGATTTCATCTACGAACCGTCGCAGGAAGCGCTGCTCGACAATCTGCTTCCGATGCACGTCCAGGTGCAGATTTATCGCGCCCTTCTCGAGTCGGTCGCGTCCGAACACGGAGCGCGCATGACCGCAATGGACGCGGCGACCAACAACGCCAGCGACATGATCGATCGGCTCACCCTCCAGTACAACCGTGCCCGCCAGGCTGCCATCACCAAGGAGCTGATGGAGATCATTGGCGGGGCCGAAGCGCTCAAGGGTTAGCGCGCCGCGTGCGCCGCGCCGGCGGAGCACCAGACTCGGCTGGACCTGCGACCGAAAACCCCTAAATTGAAGACGATGAGTCGTCACGCGGAAGAAGAACGCTGGGATGTCTGGACGGTCCAGGCCCGAAACTTCGCCAAGCGCGAAAACTATACCGATGCCGTGGCTCGCCTTCGTCTCGTGAAGACATCGGTGGAGGAAGCGATTTCCGATACACCCGACGGCCCCACCAAGAACCGCCTCGTGCAAAGGCTCGCCCGCGTGGACGAGCTTCTCGGGAGCTTGGAGGCGCGCGCCGAAGCTTGGCGCACCGCCATCGCGACCCGGCGGCAAGAGACGATCGATCAGGCCGAAGAGGAGATGGCGAGGCCGCTGCCCCTCGCGGCGGATCAGCGGTGAACGGTCTTCGCTGCTCAGCGGAATCAACCAAGATCGGCGAGCCGCTCGCTGGCACTGCGCCAGAGGCCGTTCGCACCTGGCTTCTCTTGGAGGTCAACGATCCCTGGGCTCCGAAGGCCATCCAGACCGACGCGTTGCCCGCCGACGTTCGGACGCGTATCGAGGCTTGGCTCGACGCGCATCCGGGCTCTCGTCTGCAGCTGATTCGGCGGCCGCAGCGGCCCGCGCGCGCGCAAGCGTTGATGATCGTCGACTCCGAGCGAAACCGAGTCGCACGGGCAGCCATCGATGGCTACGACGCCCTGCGCACCGTGGACCTCGATGCGCTCGCCGCTGGGGCGTCTGCGGCCGAATCACCTCTCTACTTGGTCTGCGTTCACGGCCGGCGTGATCGCTGCTGCGCCGAACACGGGAGCGCGGTGTTCCGCGCCATGGCGCGCCGCGACGTCGAAGTATGGCAGACCAGTCATCTCGGAGGTCACCGGTTTGCCGCCTGCGCGGTGTGGCTTCCAGGCGGATGGATGTATGGCCGTCTTCGCAAAGACGATGTCGAAGCCTTGGTGACCGCGCATCGCGCCGGCGAGCTCGGCTCTCTTTCGCGATTCCGTGGGCGCGCCCTCTACGATCGGCCGACCCAGGCCGCTGAGACGTTTCTCCGCGAGCGCCTGGGAGACAACCGAGTCGATGCGTTTCGGTGGCGGTCGACCGAGCCCGAGGGCGAATCGATTTGGCGCGTTGGTTTCGTCCGGGCAGGCGCTCCGCATGCGATCAAGGTCGCCCGGCAACTCCTCGACGCCCCGCGGCCCGCGAGCTGCGGGGCCGAGCCCGAGCCCGCAACGCGGTTCGTCGAAGTCGCCTGACCTCTGGGGCGTGCGTTTGTGCTGGCGCCAAGGCGGGCCCCCGAATGGCCTAGGTGTACAGATTTACGAGGCTTTCCGGCGAAATCTGTTCAGATCAGTTTAACTCCTTGGAATTCCTGCTTTTTGCCCTATGTTGGATCAAGCTTCCAAGTCCGCTGTCCAGATTTCCCGTCGCATGTCTGCCCAACCCGACCAAGCATCACTCCTGCCCTTGAGACTCGTCGTCTCTCGTACGGGGCTGAAACCCGAGACGATTCGGGCCTGGGAACGTCGCTACGGGGCTGTCCATCCAGCTCGGACCCCGGGTGGTACGCGGATGTTCAGCGAGGAGGATGTCTCCCGGCTTCTCCATTTGAAGGCCCTCCGCGATAGGGGCCGAGGCCTAATCTCGATCGCGAAGCTACCGACGGAACGCCTGGCCGAGATGGCGGGCGCCGAGCGGCAACACGCCCCGATCCAACCCCAGCAAGCGCCGCCGCCCCTCAGCGAGGAGCAGCAAGACTACTTGACGCAGATCGAGAAGCTCGACGCGCGCGGCGCCGCTGCGATCCTCGACACCCTCACCAAACGCCTCGGCAACGTCGAGTTGATCATCAAAGTGGCGATCCCGATCATGTGGCAGGTGGGGCACCGTTGGACCGAAGGCTCACTGGGCGTTGCGCAGGAGCACCTGGTCAGCGCGCAACTTCGTCGTCTTCTCCTCGGTCGTCTCGACACGATCGAAACGCCACCGAACGCGCCCAAGCTTCTCTTCACCACGCCGGCCGGTCAGCCGCACGAGTTCGGTATCCTGGCCGGGTCGGTCGCCGCCAAAGAGGCGGGTTTCGACGTTCTCTACCTGGGCGCGGAGCTTCCCGCTGAAGAGATCATCTGGAGCGTTGCACAGAGCGATGCCGATGTGTTGGTGCTGTCTGTCATTCGGCGGATGAGTGAGGAAGAGATGGTCCAGGTCGAACGCCTCGTCGAGACCCTCGCGCCACGCGTTCCGATCTGGATCGGGTGCCCGCCCGGACATCCATTGAAGGCGCGCACGCCGCGGGCGAGCCACATCAGCTCCATCCAGGAGTTCCAAGCTGTCGTCGCCGAGCTGCTTCAGAGCGCCTGACGGCTAAACCGCTTTGCTCGCCTGAAGCCCCCGCGAGACGAGCCGACGCTCCGCCAGTTCGAACGCTCCCTGGCAGATGAGGGCGAGCCCCGCGGCGGGCACCGCGCCCTGCATGATGAGCCCGACATCATCGAGACGGATCCCCGTCAGAATCGGTTGCCCGTATCCCCCCGTTCCAATCAGCGCACCCAAGGTCGCGGTCCCGACGTTGATCACCGCGGACGTCTTGATTCCCGCGAGGATCGATCGCGCAGCGAGGGGCAGCTCGATCAGGCGCAGTCGTGCACCAGGGGACAGTCCGAGCACGACCGCCGACTCGATCAGTGGTTTCGGGATGTCATGCAACCCGGCGTACGTGTTTCGTACGATCGGAAGCAGGCTGTAGAGGAAGAGCGCCGCGATTGCCGGCGCCGCGCCGATCCCGAGGAGCGGGATCATGAACACCAGGAGCGCGAGCGCGGGGATCGTCTGGATGATGCCGACGACCGCCAACACGACCTGGCCGATCCTCTCGCGTCGGACGGCGACGATTCCAAGCGGGATCGCAACCACGATCGCCATCGTGAGGGACACGACTACCAAGAACAGGTGCTCGGCGGTGTTTCTCCAGAACTGATCCCAAGCGCTCGTTTCACGAACCGTCGTCTGCGTCCCGAACGTGCGGGCCATGAAACTCGAGGCGACCGCCGCTTCCGACTGCTTGTCGA
>JBCCEK010000177.1:0-9639 GCA_039030295.1 Myxococcota bacterium
CAACGCGTCAACCGCCTTCATGTTCTTGACCTTGCCAAATGGCGCGAAGCCCATGGCATCGAGTTGCGTGTTGTCGACGAGGTTGATGTAGAACTGTGTCGTTCGAGAACCTGGGCCCGCCATCGCAAAGGTCACCGTTCCCCGCGTATTGCTGAGCTTGACGGGGTCGTCTGGGATCCGCTTGTTTCGCCACTTCGCACTGGTCGCAGGGTCGCCGCTGATCCCGGCCTGCGCCATGAAGCCATCGATCACGCGGAAGAACGCAACGTTGGTGAAGTACCCGGACTTCACGAGCTGATAGAACCGGTCGGCCCCCCTCGGGGCCCACGCTCGCTCGACCTCGATCACGATCGGCCCTTGGGTAGTCAGGAGCTCGGCCTCGTATCGCGCAGGCGCCTTCTTGGACGCTGGCTTGTCCGCCTTCGACTCGTCCTGCTTCGGCGCCTTCGACTCTTCGCCGTATGCCGGCGACGAGACGGCTCCGGCCAGGGCGAGACAGGCGACGAGGGTGACTACAGCTTTCACTTTCAAGCGCATCGGCAGCTCCATTTCAGAGCCCCGTATACAGGAAGGCGGGTGTCTGCGTCGATCGCTATTCGCACTGACGACGCCTTTCAAGGCCGAAGCACCCAGGAGCCTCGATCGCCCGAACACCGGTGCGTGGGCGCAGTCGGCGCAATGGGCTAACCTCACTGCGAAGGGTCGTGCACCGCAACCCGGCTGGACCGAGGGTCAATCGATGAGGACTTGGCTTCAGGGCGCAACTGTCGTCGACGGAACCGAGAGTGAACCGCGGCCGGGCGGCGTGTTGATCGATGGCGATCGCATCGAGGCCGTCGGAGACCTCCAGGTCGAGGACGCTAACATCATCGACTGCACCGGCAAGGTCGTTGCGCCAGGCTTCATCGACGCCCACTCGCACATGGATTTCTTCACGGCGAGCGACAATCCCCACCATTTCGACTCATTCACCGCCCAGGGGGTGACCACGTTCGTGACCGGCAACTGTGGCTTCAGTCCGTTCGGGTACGCGCCAGGGACCCCGCATCGAAAGCTCCTCGAGAACTCTCTCTTCAAAGCCGGGAGGGACGGGCTCGACTGGAACACCTTCGAGGAGTACCGGGAGGTCCTCGGCGCGCTCGGCCCTACCCACAACTTACTGCACTTCGTTGGGCACGGGACCTCGCGAACGTCGATCTCGGGCTTCGAGGCGCGAAGGCTCTCCTCGACCGAGCACGAACGGCTCTGCTGGCTGCTCGAGGAGGCGATGGACCAGGGGGCGGCCGGGGTGTCCCTCGGTCTTCAGTACAAACCGGGCGTGTTCGCAGACGCTGCCGAACTCGACGATGTGGCGCGCCTCGTGAAACGACACGACAAGTTGCTCACGGTGCACGCGCGTGCATTCTCCGCCTTCTCGGGCACGTACCCGCCCATTCCATTCGGCAAGCCCCACAATCTGCGGGCGATCGAGGACATGTTGGCCGTCGCGCGCCGAACCGGCGTACGCCTCCAGTTCTCGCATCTCATTTTCGTGGGATCCCGTGCGTGGGAGACAGTCGACGAGGCACTCCGCCTCTTTGATGAGGCGATCGCGGAAGGTGTGGACGTCCAGTTCGATCTGTTCCCATACACCTGTGGGGCCACGCTGCTCAACACGCTCTTGCCCGACTGGTTCATGGCGCGCATGCCTGGTGCCCTGCACGAGTTCACATCGCGCACACGGCTTCGGCTAGAAGCGATGGTCGGGTTCAAGCTCGCGGGCTTCGGGTACGACAACATGCAGCTCGGGAACGCATGTTGCCCGGACTACGACGCGTACAATGGCTTGTTCATTCCAGAAATCGCCAAGCGCGTCGGTCGGTCCGAGTTCGACGTCATGCTCGACATCCTCGACAAGAGCGATATCGAAGCGCGCGCCCTCTTTCACGACTACTACCGCGACGACATCGTCGAGAGGCTCATGCAGCACCCTGCCGCCCTCTTCATGACGGATGCGTGGCCAGAGCCGGGCGGGCACCAAAACCCCGCAGCCTATGGCGCGTTTCCACGGTTTCTCAGGATCGCGCGCGAGCAGCGTTCCGTGTCACTCGAGACCGCCGTCCACAAGATGACCGACGCCTCGGCCCAGAGGTTTCGCCTCGTCGACCGGGGAAGGCTCGAAGCGGGATTCGCCGCCGACGTCGTAGTGTTCGACTGGGACGCGATTCAGGATCAGCCCGGTCGAGCCGGCGACGGGGCGCCCGTCGGCGTGGAGCACGTTTTCGTCAACGGGAACCATGTCTTGGAGGGCGGCAAGGTCACCGCACGAAGGGGCGCGGGCCGGCTCCTCAACGTCGACTAGCGGGCGGGGACGCCGGCGTCCTGTTCCACCAGCATGGCTTCGATGTGACCCGCCAAACGCGACCCCAGCTAGGTCGTTGGCTCAGCTTCCTTGAGGAACCACTCCTGCTCGATGGCGGCGTGCAATCGCCCCAAGTCGAGCTGGAACCGGTCGATGCGATCATGGAGGTTCGCCCAATCCATCGGCGCTTCACGATCGATCTCCACGGCGTCGCGGAGCTCCTCGACGACGCGAACAGGCTCCTCGGGATGTGGAAGCCGTTCGAGCGAGCCCGAAAGGACGTCCAATACACGCCTGACCGCGCGCGGGAAGTCGGGGTCGCACCAGAGGAAAGCCACGACATCCGCCGAAGCAATGCGACGCCGCATGTATCGACGGTACATCTGATAACCGCTGAGTGAACGCAACACGGCCATCCAGAGAGTGTTCTCGTAGTGTTTGATGGCCGGGGTTTCGGGAGCCAATGTCGACGCTGCCACGTCGACCACACGAGATGTCATGTCCGCGCGCTCGAGGAAGTGCCCGATTCGAAGGAAGTTGTACGCCTGGCCTTGGCTCATCGTGCCGGAAAGCAAGCCCGTAATCTGTTGGCACCGCTGAATCACGCTCGACAACGTTTCGAAACGGCGGCGGCGACCGGCGGCGGCCCGCTTCAGTTGCTTGCTTCCCATGAGGTAGAGCTCGTTGACGCACTCCCAGCCTTCGGTCGGAACGATGTCGCGCGAGGTGCGCACGTTCTCACGCGCGGCCCGAAGTGAGGACAAGATCGAAGCGGGGTTGTCGGGGTCTGCGATCAGGAACTTCATGACCGCCTGCTCGGAAGGCTTCGACTTGGTTTTGCGAAACGGCTCCTCGGCCCCGAAGATGTGGAGCAAGTGATGCCAGCGAATCCCCGTTTCCGCGGGCAAGTCGAGAAGGAGCGTGGCGTAGATATTGATCAGCCGGGACGCGTTCTCGGCGCGCTCCAGGTACCGCCCGGCCCAATACATGCGCTCGGCAACACGAGAAAGCACGTCAGTCTGCCCCGCCGACGATCCAGGTGTCCTTGCTTCCGCCGCCTTGCGACGAGTTGACTACGAGCGACCCCTTTCGTAGCGCGACGCGGGTCAACCCACCCGCCGTGATCGCGGTGTCCTTGCCCTGGAGGATGAAAGGCCGGAGGTCGACGTGACGAGGCTCGATCGCGCCATCGCAGATGGTAGGCACGGTCGACAGAGACAGCGTGGGCTGGGCGATGTAGTTCCGAGGGTTCTCCGCGATGGTCTTTGCGAAGCGCCTGACCTCGGCGCGGGTCGCGTGCGGGCCGACCAACATCCCGTAGCCGCCCGATTCGTTCGCCGGCTTCACGACCAGTTCGGACAGGTGCTCGAGGACGTGACTGAGGTGCTTGGGTTCGGAGCATCGCCAGGTCGGAACGTTTGGGATGATGGGATCCTCGTCGAGGTAGTAGCGGATGATCTCCGGCACGTAGGTGTAGACGAGTTTGTCGTCTGCCACCCCTGCGCCCGGGGCGTTCGCAAGCGCGACGTTCCCGGCTCTCCAGGCGCGGATGAGGCCGGGGACCCCGAGTAACGAGTCCTCGAGGAAAGCCTCCGGATCGATGAAATCGTCGTTGACGCGGCGATAGATGGTGTCCACCCGCTGTAGCCCATCGACGGTTCTCATGTAGACGCAGTCGTCGGAATCGACGACGAGGTCACCTCCCTCGACGAGTTGGGCGCCCATGCTCTGAGCGAGATAGGCGTGTTCGAAATAGGCGGAGTTGAAAATCCCGGGCGTCATGACGACCACTTCGGGGTCGTCATGCGGCCGTGGCGACACTGCGGCCAGCGTATCGAAGAGATTTGACGGGTAGTCACCGACCGGGGCGATGTTCTCGTCGCGGAACAGCTCTGGGAACACACGCTTGGTCACACTTCGGTTCTCGAGCATGTACGAAACGCCCGAGGGCACTCGCAGGTTGTCCTCGAGGGCGTAGACCGTTCCGTCTCCGTCCCGCACGAGGTCGGACCCGCAGATGTGTGCCCAGACCCCGTACCGTGGGTTCGCGCCCACGCACACTTCGCGGTAGTCGGGCGAAGATTCGATCAGCTCTCGCGGAACGAGCCCGTCCTTGAGGATGCGTTGATCGTGGTACACGTCATCGATAAACATGTTGAGCGCGGTGAGGCGCTGACGTAGCCCGCGTTCGATACGCGCCCATTCACCGGCCGAGATGACGCGCGGAAGGATGTCGAAGGGCCACGAGCGATCGATGTTCTTGCCCTCGGTATAAACCGTGAAGGTGATCCCCATCTCCAGGATGGCGCGCTCGGCGGCTTCTTGCCGAAGCTTCAACTTGCCGCGGGTGAGGCCGGACAGCCTCGCGGTCAGCAGTTCTGCCCCCGCGCGCGGTCGACCATCGCGGTCGACCATCTCGTCATAGAGGTCCCCAGAGTCGTAGTCGGTCCAGTTCGTCATCGAGCGAAAGGCGGCCGACCCCGGTGCGGCCCTCAGCAGGGATATCCCGTTTGTGCGCGCGTTCCAACGGAAATCGTCCCCACTGGCTGTCCTGGAGCCTATGGTTGTCCTGGAACCGTGCCCCCCGCAGCCGGCCACGGGACCCGGAACCCGGACGGTGGTCTTGAGCGGATCACACGACCGTATCCGTACCGAAGAGCACACCCACCCTCAGGCGGAAACGAGGCCCAAGCGTGGTGTCTGTACGGTTTTGCGCACGGATGGTAGTAGTGGCGGTCCGGCGGTCCTTTCGGCCCGCCTCGGAAGGAGTTGCGCCATGGGTCCAAGACCATTCCTCCTTGCGACCGCAGCGATGCTGACCATGTTCGCGTGGTCGGGTTCTGCGTTCGCCGAGTTCGTTTCCCCGGAGTGCGAAGCCAGCATCCATCGAGCAGCAGGTGACTACAGTCAATGCCTGCTCGAGGCTGAGGCCCAGTACGCCCTTCACTGGGACTCGGATCAACTCGACGACGAGCGAGCCGAGTGCCTCGTAGCGTTCGAGAGCAACGCCTTCGACGCCCTCGAGGAGTTCGGTGAGGATCGTTGCCCACCCGACCAATTGCTGACCGAGATCGAACTCTTGACGATGAGCTTCGTGGAAGCGGTCTCGCGGTTCGCGTCCGGCGAACCCGAGAGCTGCGGCGAAGACAGCTCCGAGGTCATCAAGACCGTGTTCATCATTCGCCATGGTGAGAAGCAGAGCACCTTTGGATGCCTCGACAAGAAGGGCTGGCGGCGCGCGTTTGGCCTGATCGACGTGTTCGCCGGCGATGCGCCGCTCGCCAACGACCCTCCCTTCCCCTCACCCGAGGCGATCTTCGCGAACCGGTACACCAACCCGCTCGACTGTCAGCGGTGCTTCCAGACTGCGCGACCGCTCGCGTTCAGCCTTCCAGGCGTGTTCATCGACAAGCGATACGGCTGGTCCACGCAAGGAGGAAACCCTGCCGCCGCGGCAGCGATCCTCCAGCGGCTCGAGAAGAAGGATCCCATCCTGGTCGTGTGGGAACACACGAACATTCGCCGGCTGACCATCGCGCTTGGGGTGCCTCGCTGGAGGGTCCCGTTCTGGTCGAGCACCGACTTCGACAGCGTCTACATCCTCCGCTACTGCGGCGACGAACTCATCTCGTTCCGAAGGAGCATGGAGGGGCTCAACCACCCCGAGTACGAGTAGAGGCGCGCTCGCCACTCGACACGGACAAGGCAGAAGCCGAATCGGGCGTCGAAGGCGATTGCGCCGCGCCCTACGGCTGACGCGGCTCGCGGCCGAGGGCGTTCGTCGCGAGTTCACGGACGCCCTCTTTCTTGTCGGCTGGCGCCCGCGCAATGGCCTCGAGCCAAGCTGGGTCCGAGGGTTGCCCAGCCCGTTGCAACAGCCCCGCGAGCTCGATGCGCAGCCTCCAGTCGTCAGGCCGCTCCTCGACCGCACGCAAGAAGCGCTCGACGGCCCTCTGGGGCTCACGCCTACGGAGGTAAAGGCTCGTCCAGGTGCTCGCCGTCCCGGCCGCATCTCCGGCAACCTCGTCCGCACGCGCGAGCGCCGCTTCGGCTTCGTCAAGCTCGAGGCCGGTCATGTGGATGTTGGCGAGCACCTCGTACGCCCGCCAGTAACGTGGGTGGCTTTGGGTGACCGACGACGCGGTCGAGAGGGCTCGGTCGAAAAGAGCTTCGGCTTCCTCGGCACCGGTCTCCCGGTTTCGAACGCGTTCCTTCAAGGCACGGAGCAAGTCCGCGTTGGCCAGAAGAAGACGTCGCGCAGGGTCGGCACGGAGGGCGTAGGCCTCGTCCATGGCGGCGATCGCGGCATCGATCTCCCGCTCGGCTAGAAGCAGGGCCGCGTGCTGGGCGGCCAAGACCGGCGACTCCGGGTCCGCTGCGAGGGCCGGTTTGAGATCGGTCGTCGCGGGCTGCTCCGCGACCGGGTCTTCGCTGGCCTGGTAGACACTGAGACCCATGGCCGCTGCGTTCACCGCATCGTCGGTCAAGACCCGGTAGCTCGCGCCGGCCGCGTCCGCGCGGCCGCCCCACGGGTCTAGGAGCCGCGCTGCTTCCAAGTCGTCTGAGTCGAACACAGCGACGGCGTAGTACCCGATGCGACCCAACGGATCGGCGGGCGACCCTTCGGTAGGATACTCCCAGACTTCGGCGATGTTGGCACGGGTCCCACCTCTTCGAATGGCGGCCGTCGCCAGCATCGCCGCCTCGAGCGGATAGGCTTCGACGGGGCCTTGGCGTAGCTGCGCGGCCGTCGTCGTCAGCGGCCACACCTCACGCGGCAACGGTTTGTCGAGAGGCCACGACTTAAGCGCAGCGTGCACCTGGTTTACAATGGCATCGGGGCGGCCGGTCCACAGTGGGGTTTCTTCGGGCGTATCCCAATAATCGGGAACCGGCTCAGGTTGCGCACGCGAATCCTCTACGGCAGCGGACGCGACCAACGGTTCGTCGGCGTCGTTCTCAGAAACCGACTCAGAAGCCAGTGTCGAGTACGTTCGCCACCCAAGGTACCCAGCCACTCCAACGAGGACGAGGACCCACAGCCAAGTCTTGTTCGATGTGTTCGCCATGCGGGCCGAAGCTTAGCGTAACAGAACGAAGGGCCCGGGAAACGCTCCCGGGCCCTCGATCAACCAATAGAGCGAAAGCTCTGAAGCGCCTACTTAGAGCAGGCTCGACGGAATGCAGAAGTTCAGCTCGGCGTGATCGAGCAGATCCGCAAAGCAGGTCTCCGCTTGGCGGCGATTGCTGACGGTCTCCATGACGGGCTCGAGCCTCTCACACTCTCCGTCGACCACCGCAGAAGCCTCGGCGGTGCAGATCGCGCGGTTTCCGCGGCCCTGGAACTCGACCCCGTACAAGGCGCCGCACAACCCTGTGGGGCGGTTGGTGATGATGCTCCGCGAGAAGGCTTCGAGCCCTGCGGACTTCTGATCGCCGCGAAGGTCGATCCCGATGGCGCACTCAAACCCCTTGGCGCCCTGCATGCCGGTCGCGATCGTTCGGAGGTTGTAGCAGGGGCACGGTGCGGGGCCGCCCTGAGCGCCAACCTCTTGAACCGGGGATGACAGGTTGAACGTCGCAACGAGAGCAAGCGCCGCCGCAACGCCCAAAATGATGGTGAATGTCTTCTTCATAGTGGACTCCTCTAGTGGGTTGGAAGGAAACGGAAACGGAACGCTCTCATAGTGAGCTGAATCACACAACCACGACCTGGCACCGACGCTGTGACCTGCCTCACAAAACTGTCATCTCCTGAAAACCGGAGGGCTCGCTGCGGCTGCTGATGTCTTTGACGAACGGGAGCCTATCGTGGCTCGGGAGGCCCTCGTGATGGGTGCTCAAGGGTTGGGGCCTGTGATTCGTCTCGCGGCATCGCGCCGAAATGCGGCTCGGATCTGATGGCTGTAGAGTTCCGCCAGATTGGCAGTGATCGTGCCGAACCGGCTGAGTGATGCGTCAGGCTCGAGGCCGTCGCCCATCCGCTCGAGCTGCCGACGGTACCAGGCGGTTTGAAGCATGTCGTCGAAGAGCCGAACTCCGACTTTCACGTCGACCGCTTTGGCGCCTTTCGCTTCGCCGGACAGGATCGCTTTCGGCAGATCGGGCTCGAGGGCGATGGGGCGCCCGAGGCCGACGATGTCGACGGCGCCAGATTCCACCGCCTCGACCATCGCATCGACGTTCCGAAAACCCCCCGTCAGCATGAGCGGAAGCTGAACGACTTCGCGCATGCGCTCGGCGTACTCGAGGAAGAACGCCTCTCGAGCGCGCGTGCTGGCTCGTTCCACAGCCTCCGAGCCGACCATCGCAGGGCGCTCATAGTTGCCGCCTGAGATCTCGAGGTAGTCGATGCCTTCAGCCTCGAGGGCCTGGGCAACTTCCAACGACTCCTCCAAGGTGAACCCGCCGCGTTGGAAATCGGCGGAGTTTAGCTTGACGGCGATTCCGAAGCCTTCGCTGGTCGCCTGCAACGAAGCGCGCACGATCTCGAGCAGAAATCGCATTCGCTTCTCGGGGGTGCCGCCCCATGCATCGGTTCGCCGATTGGTGTGCGGCGACAGAAACTGGCTCACCAGATACCCGTGCGCCGCATGGACCTGCATGCCCGCGAAGCCGGCGGCCTCGGCTTGCGCAGCGGCATTTGCGAAGCGTGCAACCAGGGTCTGAATCTCGCTCTCATCAAGCGCGCGCGGCGGAGAGAAGAGCCCCGCCATGCCTTGCAGCGGCACCTCGGACGGGCCGACTGGATTCCACGTGACCATTCGGGCCGTCTGCCGTCCGGCGTGACCCACCTGCATCCAGAGCTTCGACCCCTGAGCCTGCGCCGCATCGGCCCATCGCCGGAGCCCATCGAGCGGCTCCTCGCCGACCAAGACCACGTTGTGCGGCTCCGTCCGGCCGCCCAGGTCGGTGATGACGTTCCCGGTGATCAGCATCCCCGCCCCGCCCCGCCCGAGCCGTTCGTAGAGGCGGACCAGACGGTCGGTCGGTGCGCATGTGTCGTCCCCAAGCGCCTCGCTCATGGCGGCTTTTGCGATTCGGTTGGGAAGGGAGCCCCCGCGGCGGAGCCGCAGGGGGGTGGCCAGAGATTCGACGGTCATGTCGGGGGGTTGTACCGCAAACCGAACGCAGAACCTACCCTAGGGATCGCCTCAGAGGCGTCGGATCACGGGGGTGTGCGGCCGTCGCAATCGGTGCCGGCGCTGTAGACGACCCGCCCGCGGCGGTCGAGGATGACGAAGTCGCATTCCTCGGTGAGGGCCATGGCATGGCCGCGGCCCCTCGTGTGGCTTTGC
>JBCCEK010000178.1:0-9504 GCA_039030295.1 Myxococcota bacterium
CCTGGACCATCTCGACCATCGCTGGGTGAAGGGGCCAGTCGAGAACATGCTGTCCAGCGCCGTCGGCACGGACGTTCGCTACGACCGTCTCTCGGTGTCGCTTTCTGACGGATTGCATGGGGAGGGGTTGGTCATCGCGACGCCCGAGGCGCTGCGACCGTACGCCCAAGAGATGATCCGAATCGACACGCTCGACGTCCCGATCGAGTTTGGAGCGCTTATCGGCGGGGACATCTCGATTCCGAGAGCCACGGCAGGCGCCATCGAGGTCACGGTCGTCATCACCGACGACGGCCGAGACTCGTTCTCCGAGCTGATCCCTTCTGAAGACGAACCAGACGAACCTTTCTCCCCGCTCTCCCGGAGCCTCGAAGGCATCCGAGACACTTCGCTCACTGTCGGTCCGATTCAGCTTGCGCCAATTCGTGTCCGCGCCGTCGAGGTGGCTGTGTCGACAGCCCAAGCGAACGGCACGTCGACTGCTCGACCCACGGCACGGAGCCGCGGCGCCGTCACGCGAGAAACCGGCCTCGACGCCCTTGCTGTCGTGTCGACCGGGGTCCGCCTCGGGGACGAGCCCGATGCGTCAGTCGTCCTCGAGGCCCACGACGCCGAGCACGCCCTCCTGACGGTCTCCGACGACGCATCCGTTGACCCGAGGACGGCCCGTATCGCGCCCCGGGTCGAGATCGCGCTGGTCGACGCCGACACGCTGGCGCTCAGCGCCGGCGCCGATGTCGGCGAGCAGTCGTTGTTCCCAGAGCTGCAGCAGGTCCGTTCCCTACTCCGACTCGAGTCGAAGGCGACCTTTTCGGCGCCCGAGAACCGCACGGTGTTGGCGGTCGACAAACTGGAGGCACTCGACGGCCAGATCGTGGCCGACATGAAGGCCGTACTAGACGACGCCGACCCTGCGCCGGACACCCCTGCACCATCGGAAGACGACGACCCTGTGCTTCCCTTCTCGAAGGCGCACCTCGAAGGCCGCGGCACTGTCGACGTCCCTTCCCTCCCCTGGGCCGTACCTTGGCTCGAGATCGAGAATCTCCAGGGGAAGTTCGAGATCGACAGCCTGGAGATCGAACCCGCTGGGGTAGCGGCAGGGACGGCCAACGTCCGCGGCACCTTGGGGAGCGCGCGCTACTCGACGAAGTCGACGTTCGCGTCACTCGCTGGGGCAGCATGGACCGCAGATGTGTCTGCGCCCGTGGACCGGTCTCAGACCCTCGGTGCGCTCTCTCTCGACGCCTCGGTCGACCGCGTGAAGCTCAAGGAACGTCGTCAGTTCTCGAGCGCCGTGGACGAGCTCACCACAACGGTGCGACTCTCAAACTTCGGAACGAACGACACCGGTCTGTGGGGGCTCCAAGGAACAGGATCGATCGCCGGCTCCTTCTCTCGTGGCGCGGTCACCATGGACGGGCTTTCGGCGCGGTCCAAAGGGGCGGTCGCGGCGAACTTCGACCTCGCCAAACACGAAGTCTCCGGGAGCGCGCCGATCAAGAGACTTTCGCTAAAGCAGGTGCAATCGGACCCGATCGAGATCCGCAACGCAAAGGTCGACTTTGCGGCTCGAAAGCCCACTGGATGGACTACCGGGACAGGCGACCCGACGATCGACCTCGACGGATCGGTCGGCCGAGTTTCGGTGGGAGCCAAGCACTTCCGCGCCCCCGAATGGTCGATTGGAGCCGCTCGAACGAGCCAGGACCGCTATGAGGTGCGGGCCTCGGCGACGGCCGACCAAGTGAACTGGGGGAAGTTCAGACGCGAACCGCCGAGCCACCTCTCGCTCGAGGCCGACGTCAATACTGCGCGCCCGGCGCTCACCGCCGAGGCCACACTCTCGATCGCCGGCCAGGAGCCCACCGAGATCTCCCTCGATGCGTCCTACGACACGCCTGTCACTCGGTACGCGATGAAGGCCGCGGGCACCGAGGCAGGGCCGCTCTTGGGAGCCTACCTGTTCGAGGATGGCGGCCATCGCGACGACGAGTTTAGTTTCGCGTTCGAGAGCCGCGGCAGGTTTCGGGGGCTCTTCTCGAAGAACAGCCAAGGCGCATTGGTGGCTTCGAGGGAGCCGCTTCGCACCATGCGAGGAAACCATCAATCAACGCTTCGAGTGAGACGGCTGTCGCTCCTTCGCGGTGGATGGACCCACCAGCTGGGCGACCTCGCGATCGATGCACGCTCGACCCATGAGTCTGAAGGTCGGGGCGCCCTTGGGACGGTCACGTCGTTTGGCGTCGCTCGCTACGGCGACGCGGCGCGGCCGATCGTGTTCCGCAACTACGGCAACACGCTCGAGATCGCCTATGCGGCACTCCACGGCGCTCCGTCGTTTTCGATCGAAACCAAGGGGTCGCTTGGCAAGCTCGATCAGCCGTACGTGAAGCAGTACCCGATCGCGAACGTTTCCTTCGGCGCGGCGGTCGACGTGGATGACACACAGGTCTTCGCGGTGCGTCGCGCGTACTGGCGGAACCCCGCGGGTGGCACTCGTTTTGAGGCGCGCGCCTCGTATGAGGGCTGGGACGATGCGGTCCGTGACCCGGAGGTTTGCAAGGAAGGCGTAACGGGGTGCCCCCAGGTCGCGTCGATGTACGGGCGCGAGGCGGCCATGGTCACCGGCAGCCTCGAACAAGACTTCAGCCTCTGGGGCAGCACCGAGCGAACCACGAGCGGGGGCTCGCTCACCATGCCCTTCACCATCGAGTCCGGAGACCTCAACACGTACCGGATTCTCGCGACGGCGGAGCTTCGCGACGTCGTGGTCGAGCTGCCAGACTATGGGCTTCTCATCGACGGGCTCGACGCCCTCATCCCCATAGACCAAGAGTTGGCGACCGAGCCGAGGATCTTCGTCGTGCCGACTCGTGCGGCCAACGCCATGACCCAGAAGCGGTTCTTCGACCTGTACCCGTTCACCGAACGCGACAGCTTCCTCACAGCCGAGCGAGTTCAGATCGGCCGTGAATCGATCGGTCCGATCGCCGCCAACCTCCAAGTCATTGGGTCCGTCGTCGCCGTCGACCAGCTCCATGCCGCCTACCGGGACGGCTTCATCACGGGACAGTTCCTCACCGACCTCAATCGCGACGACCCCGAGGTCGCGTTCCGTGGCCATCTCACCGGGGTGCGAGTCGAGGACGGCAAGGGTGTTCTCGATGCCAACCTCGCCATGACGTTCGTCCCCACCACCCTCATCGTCGACGGCAAAGCACAAATCGTTCGCGTCAGTAAGGACCACCTCTACGAGCTCATCGACGCGATCGATCCTTATCACGAAGACGAAGACCTGAACCGTGTGCGCCTTGGGCTGAAGTTCGGGTACCCCAAGTATGTTCGCATCCGCTTCGACGAAGGACTGATGGACGCGAAGATCGATCTCGGCGGGCTCGCGGGCGCCGTCCGGATCGACGAGATCAAGGGCATCCCGGTAACCCCCTTCCTCGAACAGTACGTGCAACCGTATCTCGAACGCTTGCTGTCACCGTCGCTGACCTACGAGGAAGAGACCGCCGAGAGCGGTCAGACGCCTCGGATCAGTCAGGCACCCACGGAATCAGGGGGTACCCCATGAACACGCCAGCCCGCCGCCACATTCTCGCCGTGCTGGGAGTGACCTTCACCTTGGCCGGATTCGGGTGCATCAAAGCGCCACCGATCGCGGTGATGGACAATCGGACGGCGCTCGAGGTCCAAGCCTCGGGCGAGTATCCAGAGCTCGAGTTCGAGAGCGTGGATGCGTCGCTTCATCCCGGTCCGAGCGCCGTGTCGGGCCAAGAGATCGTCGACAAGGCGGGGCTGTCGGCCGCGGGCCATGATCTCGACCTCTTCGCGGTGTCGCAAAGCGACGCTCAGTTCATCGACACGATGACGATGCGGGGGTGTCTCGGGGAAGGTGAAGACGGCCTGTTGAAGTACACGCCTGATTCGTGCGACGACGACGTGGAGGTGAGCGAGCTGCTCCGCGCTGCAAGTCGCAACAACCTTCATCGACGCCAGGTATGGGAGTACCTGGCCTTGCAAAGCCCAGACCGCTCCACCACCAAGGCCCGCGATGCGTGGCGCTCGGTCCATCTCGAACAGGTTCGGTGCGGTGCTTGGGTCGAGACCGACGGCGTGTGGACGCAGAAGACGTGTTGAGGCTTGCGCCACGGATAAGGGTCGTCGTTCGATGGCTCCTATCAGCCGCGCTCTTCGTCGCTATCCTGCCAGCGGACTTCGCCAACGCCGATCGGAGAGCCTCCGAGGCGGCAAAGAGCACGCGCCACAGTCTGACGCCCGGTCTCATTCGGCCGAGGCGTGTGACGATCGGGAGCCACAATCACTTCATGGGTGTGCTCGGCCCTCGGAGTCGTTACCTCTATTACGTGACGGACGAGTACGACGCGTACGACCTGTTCGTCCAGTCGCCCATCAACTCGAACGGCGAGGCGCTCTTCGAGGCGTTTGGGGACGTGACATGGCCAGCGATCAGCGCGAACGGCAAAGAGCTCGCCTACATCCGTTACGAGACCGACTCACGAGGGGACGCGTGCCGAAGGCGAATCCGCAGTAACGGCGCTGTGCGCAACGACCGAGAGGAATGCCACGAAACCGAGGACGCGGACCTGCAGATCTACTGGCGGAACGACGGACGTCTGGGGGTACTGACCAGAGAAGAGTTGCACGGTGATCACGTGCTCCTCGATGGTGTGTTCGAACGGGAGCCCCAACGGAGGGAAGCCAACGTCATTGGGCTCGCCATCTCGCCCGACGAGCGCTGGGTCGCGTACGTGCCCATCGCACGCCTCCGCGACACCATCGGGGTCTCGTTCTCGAACAGGGCGGGCTCCGAAGGCATGCTGGTCCGACGCGCCATCCCGGGCGCCGAGGAGTTCGGCTACAAACCCGACCTACCGGGAATATCGGGCTACCCCGTCTTCTCTCCGGACGGCCAGTACCTCTACTTCTCGCAGTTCCTGAACGACACGAACCGAGATGGCGTGATCGACGCCGAGGACAACGGGGTCCTCTTCTGGGTACCGTTTGACGGCGAAGGGGAAGAGCCTCGGTTCGGCCAGCCCCTGCAGCTCACGAACGCAAAGTGGAACTGCCACTATCCCTCGGTGCGCGAAGAAGCGATGGCCGTGACTTGCGCGATCGGCACCAACCTTCACATCTACCTGTTGCCACCGAGTGGCACCGTCCCGGTAGACTGGGGCCAGTCGCGGATCGAAGCGGAGGCCGAGTCCGTGCACGACCGGTGGAACGAACTGCTTCTTCGGCAGCATCTGCTCGTTGGGGCCCCTGACGCACGGGCGCGAGCCGTTCAGCTGAAGGCGCTGACCAAGCTCCATCTCGACCTCCGTGAGTTCGAGGCTGCCATCTACTACGGAGCGCAGCGGGTGGCCCTCCTCGAAAGCCTGGGGGAGTCCGATTGGTGGTCCAAGATGATGATCCTGCTCGCGAAACACCGTCGCGCAGACCGCGCACTCACCCGCGGGCGCTTCAGCGAGGAGTACATCCAAGAATCGCAGGACCTGGTCACCGAGGTGAAGGCGGTGCCCGGCGACGGTTCCCCAGACGCTGAAGCGCTGCGCGCGCTGGTGTTGAGTCGAATCGTCAGCGACCTCGGCGACAAGGCCACCGCGATCGCGCTGGCCGACCAGGTCGAGATTCCTCCGCTGGAGGACGCGGCGGTGCTCGACTTCGCTTTCCAGCAGTTCGATCACTTGTACGGGCTGCTCGCGGACTACGACAAGCGACTTGCCCGACTCAAAGAGGTTGCGCTCCACGAAGGGTCCTCAGTCACGCAAGCTCTTCAACACAGCAAGGGCTTCCTGGTCTTGTTGCAGCGCGGAAGGCCCAAAGACGAGCGTCTCCAGCGCTTGGAGGCCTCCCGGAAGACGGTGCCCGACGAGAGTCGCCTCGCGGTGGCACTCGACGTGGAGATCGCTCTCTACCAGCTCACCGAAGACAACGCGAAACAGATCGAATCGGAGCTGGTCAGGCTCTACCAGGCCACCGACAACGTGCACGTCCGACGCTACTTGATCGTGAGCGCCCTGCGCGCCGCCAACCGGCAGGGGGTCGAGTCGCTGCAACAATCCCTCGTCGAGTTGTGGGTTCAAGCTGCCGAGAACGACGAGGCACAGCAGAAGACGTCGACCGCGCTCTACAGGCTCGTCGTGTTGGAACGCGCGTACGGTGCGTTCGCCGAAGGTGATTTCGCGACCGCGGCGCGGTACTTTGACAAGGCCAGGCAGGCCGCCGATTCGCTGGCGGGACACGTGGGATGGATCGAGACGCAGCTCCGCCTAGGCGCTCCTGAGCAAGCCAGTCAGAATCAGAGCGACAGCCAGTCGACCCGAGATTTCGTCGAAGCCTACTTGCTGACGCGAGACCTCGGCGCGATCGAACGGAACCAAGAGCTCGATAAGAAGGTCGAGCGCGCGCGCGAGCTGCTCGAGTCGACCATCGAGGCCGATCCGCACGAGCCGCTCCCCCATTTGCTTCTAGCGTACGCGTTGCATCATCGCGGGGCACGACTCGGCGAACGTGAAGACATCGCCACAGCGGTTCGCCACTACCTTCTGGCGCTCGACCTCGGGGAGAGACGGCCCCGCGTGCGGGCGCCCGCCCACGCGGGCATGGCCCTCGCGCAGGCGTCCCTCGGAAACCACCGACGCGCACTCGAAGACTACGAGAATCGGTTCGACCTCCCGATGGTATCCCGTGAAGAAGAGATCGGGCTGCTGCTCAACTACGCGAGAAGCCTGTTCCACGTCAACGAGTCGAAGAAAGCGATCGAGACGATCACGAAGGCCCTCACCCTCATGCACGCCTCGCCCGAGGGTTCGGAAGGCGAACCGGACAGGGTGACAACACGATACGAACCGTTGGCACTTGACCGGCTCGCGCTCTATCAACTTGACGCGGGTCAGACACAGCAGGCTCTGGCCACCCATTCCGAGCTCGAACGTTCGATCGAGGCTCACCCCGAAGCCGCATCGGCGATCAACGACGTCAAGGTCGACGCCCGACTTGCAACCGCCTATCTCGTCGCCGAAGACGCCACCCAGGCACTTGGCTCCGTAACAGCGGGGAAGCGCCACCTCGAGGAGGCCGATCCGCTCCGGCCCGACGACATCGACCGGAGGATTCGCCCGGTAACCTACGAGTTCGTCTATGACGAGGACCATCTTCGGGTCTTGCTGGCCGGTCTCGAGGCCAACGCGTCCCGAGAGATCGAAGATCTCGATCGGGCGAGGGAGGCCCTCGTCGCCCGCAAAGAGGCACTCGACGAGCGCTATGAGACCGAACAGGCCGACGAGGATCTCCTCGAGCTCGCGCTTACCTGCCTGCGGCTCGCAGAGATCGCGGTTCGGCAGGGCGACCTCACGCAGACGAGGCTCTACCTCGAGGAGGGGCTGGCCTACACCGAGCAGCATGCCGAGCTGACGGGGAGTGACGTGAGCGAGGTGGGGTTCCACCTCATACGGGCATACGCCGAACTCCACTTCGAAGGGGGAGTCGGTCTGACAACCTACGAACGGGACCTAGAGGCCGAGCTACTTCGCTACTACTTGTTCCTATCAGAGGTGCGAAACCCCGATTGGGAACTTGAGCGAAAGCGTTTCGAGGTCTTTATCGCGCGACTGCGGCTGGAGAACCCGGTCCCTCCCGGCGGTGCCCCTGAACCGGCAGACCAAGCCAACTGATCTGATCGGTACAAGCTAGAAGAAACAGCCGAGCTCACACTCGCACTCGCAGATCTCGTCGAACGTGCAGATCGCGTCGATCACGTCTCCCTCACAGACCTCGAGGCATTCCTCGAAGCACTCGCCATCGTTGACGCACTCGCCAACGGCGCACTCCTCTTCACAGCCGGCGAGGATCGCCACGCCGACGCTCACGAACAAGACGGCCACCCATCGAATCATCTCAACCTCCAGGGACCCAGCCATCAACGCAAGGCACGTCACCGTCGTGCGAGGTCGCAGGCACGTTACCGCAGCCAAAGGCCTCCGGCGACTCCCTACAAGAGGCCCTCGGCGCGAACTCAGCCGGCACCGCGCAGCGACTCGAATCTCGTGATTTAGCCTACAAAGGTTACAGAAAACCGACCTGATCGTCGTTTCAGGGTCATTATTTACTCCTTAAGGGCTATCTAGCTGCTAGCTTGGTTCGCATCCCTTCAGGAGCCTTCCAGATGCGAAACCAGCCGATGCTAACCGGCCTCTTGCTCTTCGCCGTCGCTGCCACGGGCTGTGACGGGGTGATTGGCGGGTCCGGCCCGTTGCGGGACGGAAACGACGGGAGCGGTCCAGGGGACGGCTCCGAGTTCCCCGTCGACACGACACGGCCCGAGCTCGCGAGTTGCGACAGCTTCGAGCCGTCATCCCCGTTCGTCTACGCGGCGAAAGCCAAGACACTCCTGACGGGCCTCGGTCTGACCGACGATGAACTCGCTGCTCTCAACGCGGACCCCAGCGCGTTGCCCGCGTTCGTGTCGGCTTGGATCGACATGCCGGAGGCGGACCAGAAACTCCGACGTTTCTTCCAGACGGCGTTTCAGCAAGACGGCTATGAGGAGCAAGCCTTGGTTGACTTGTGGGGGTACAACAACTTTCAGGCGGGCCGGCTCTCAGACGGAACCCAGGTGGACGACACCTTCATCCGGAGCTTTGACGAAAGCTTCGCTCGAACAGTGCTCGACCTCGTTCGTGCGGATCGGCCGTTCACGGATGTTCTCACGACGAACACCGTCTACCTCACGACCGCACAAATGGTCGGGCTTGCGTTGAGCGACGACCGTGAGATCAATGACAACGGGAACCGGCGGTACAACCGGGCCGACGAGGCGATCACCCAGATCGTATACACGACGGACAACGTGCCGCTCTCGGAGAGCCTCGATCCCAACTCGCCGAACTGGATGCGTTTCACCATCCCCGAAGAGGGGCTTCCGGGGGGTTGCGGGGGGGAGGCCGTCAAGACCAACAACGACTTGGTCCGGGCGGCATTTTCTGTCCTGATGGGCTTCTATACGAACAACGATGGATGCATGCAGGACGACTATCGAACCGCGCCGTTATTGGGCGAAGAGGCGTTCTTCGACTGGCATCCGGTGACGATACGGCCCCCCTCGGGCGGCGAAGACACGACGATGTTCTGGAGCCTCGGCGCGACCGCTGGCGCGAGTGAACTGGTCCTTCGCGTCCCGCGTGTCGGTTTCATGACCACGCCAGGCTTCTTTGCCACATGGCCGACCAACGACGCGAACGAAGCGCGTGTCACCACGAACCAGACGCTCATCGTGGCCCTCGGCAAAAGCTTTGACAGCGAGACCACCGTCATCCCTGCCTTCGACGACGCGCTCGATGACTCCCACGCGGATCCGACCACGGTGTGCTGGAGTTGCCACGTCAACCTAGATCCGATGCGGCAGTACTTCCGCAACTCGTTCACCTACAGCTATCACGCCCAGCAAGACACGGACGTCCAGGCGCTTCG
>JBCCEK010000179.1:0-9495 GCA_039030295.1 Myxococcota bacterium
CCATGGTGTTGACGGACGACTCGCCCTCGACGGCCTCGCCGTTCGCTTCGAGCCAGAGATGGACTGATTGTGACATGGAAACATCCTTCGTTGGGTTTGCGATTCCGAGCTCGATCGCGTGGTGCGTCCGCGCTCGTGACGGCAGATAGTGCAGCTCCCGTGCCAACTCGAAAGCGCAATGATCTCGGCCGATCGGACTTTGCGTGAGCTTCGAGTGTCGACGATTCGTCGACAAGGAGGAGGGGTTGTCGAGGTTTCGACAGAGCGCCCCTGCCTGCATCGAGCCCGCCGGCAGTACCTAGGCGCCGGCCCGGAGCGCATCGATTCGCTTTTGAAGCTTCTGAATCATGGCTTCGTGTTGCGTCTTCACCTGGCGTTCTGCATCGCGAATTGCCTCGAGCGGCGTCTTGCCAGTGCGAAACTTCTGCCAACGGTTCGCCCAGTAGGAGGGAGACGTCATCTGGGAATATGAGATGAGCAGTACCTTGCCGAGCCCCCACGCGAGCGACTCTTGACCGGTGATCCTCAGGCCACCGCCGAGCTGCCCCGCATGCTTGCCAGCGAAATCGAGGGCGCCTGGCGCCGCCTTGGCGTTGATCTTGGCGAGGTCTTTCCCCGTAGCCTCCATGGCCTTGTATCCGAGTCGCGTCAGTTTGGTGAGGTCGACCGCGAGCGTCGCGAGTGTCGCGGCTAGATCGACGTTCTCCTCCACTCGCTGGACGTCGCGTTTGTGCTTGTCCAAGAGTTTGAGCTCGACCTGCATGCTCTTCTTGAGGTCCGCTTGGAGCTTCTTGAGCTTCTGGATGACGACCTCACGATCTTTGTAGGCTGGCGCGGTGCGTGGAATGCGAACGACATCTCCCGGTCGTATTTGATTCGGGTTCTTGCGTCGCACGCGCAATGGTGCGTTCTCTGGCGCCTCATAGAGCCCACGCCAGTCGGGCAGACCGTGCTTTCGCGCGATCGAATCCAAGCTGTCTCCACTCCGAACGACGTACCTCATCACCGACTCCTTAGGGATCCACTCATTCGAGGACCGGACGGTCATCGAAGGCGTGCAGGACAAGTTGAGTCGGCCCACCCTGGCCGGTCCATACGCAATTGTTTGGAGGACTACCTTGGCGCCGCCTCGAACATGCTGACCGCCGGTCTCCAAGTCAGGATGAACATCGGTCAACCATTGCCAAGGGCCCACCAACTCTCTACCATCGGCCCCTCTATGGTGGTCCTCAGAATAGGCCTCTTGTTGGCCGCGATCCTCGTGCTGACGGCCTGCAACAAGTCCACCGTCTGCACGAAGCCCGAGCCAGCCAACCTTTGGATCCAAGGGTCCGAGGACCTCAATCCCGACGCATCCGGTGACCCCCTACCGACCATGGTTCGGGTGTACCAGCTCAGCAATCTCGGAGAGATCGAGCAGGTCTCGTTCGAGGACATGATTCGACGCCCGGACGAGGTCCTCGGTGAGACGGTTCTTGGAATGGAAGAGGTGACCGTGTACCCGGGCCGTTCTGCGTTTCGGTCGTTTGAACGGGACCCGGGCGCAAACTACGTGGTCGGGGTCGCCGTGGTGCGTCAGCCAAGCGGCACGCAGTGGCGCAAGGTCCTCCAGACGCCGTCTTGCCCCAAGCGGGGAGGCGACAGGCCGATGGTTCGCTTCACGGTCGACGGCTACACGATCGACGGGTCGCTCGGCCGCGAGGCCAAACCCGAAGGTTGCGACGACGGCGATGCGCAGTGCCTGAACGACCGGGCCAACGACGGGTGAGCCGAGCCCCACGCGACCGTGAGATGAGGAACGAATGAAACCGCCTTCGAGAGTGATTTGGAGTGAAGGGCTGCTGATGACGCCGCAGCACATGCAGCAGCTCGATCGCTTCCATGAGGAGCGACTGAACGCTCGGCTCGATGCCATCGACCACGAGAGTTGGGGCGTCCTTGCATGCGAGCTCGACACGACCGCACTCGACTCTGGGATGATCGCGATCGGACACTTCGAAGGGGTGCTTCCAGACGGAACCCCAATTGCGTTCGATGCCACGAGTCGAGAGGCCCCGCCGTCGCGGCCTGCCGAAGAACACCTCGCCCCTCACCAGGCCGTCCTCGAGGTGTTCGTTGGCCTCGCTCGCACCCATGAGTCGCGCAACAACGTCGGGGCGACGAAGGGCGCGCTTACGCGTTACTACGCGACGAGCGACATGGCGCACGATCGCTTCGGGGAAGCACAACCACAAGACGTCGAAGTGGCGTGCTCGAACGTGCGTCTGCTATTTGGCGACGAACCCAGGGAAGACTACACGGCGATCAAGGTCGCCGAGGTTCGGCGCGCGGCGGACGGGCGACTCGTCCTCTCGGACGACTACATCGTCCCGTGCCTTCGTGCCTCGGCGTCCCCGGTGCTCGCCCGATCCCTAGACGGACTTCTCACCTCGATGAACGCGCGGCGAAACGCCCTACTCCAAACAGTTCGTCAGCGAGACGATTCGACTGTCGAGTTCTCGTCGGCCGACGTGACTCGCTATCTTCTTCTCGCGACGGTCAACAGCTACCTCCCCGTGCTGCGTCACGCCGTGGTCGCTGGCGATTTCTCCGCCAAAGAGATCTACCTGTTACTGAGCCGACTTGCGGGTCAGCTCTCGACCTTCTCGACCCAGTTTGATCCCAACGACGTCCCACGCTTCGTCTACGAAGACCTGCGCTCGACGTTCGGGACGATCTTTGCAGCGCTCGAGGGGCTGTTGAAGGCGACCTTGGCCAAACGCTACGTCGCGGTGTCGCTCTCGTCTCGCGGCGACGCGATGCACCAGGGTGAGATCGACGACGACCGCTTCACGCGCTGCACCCAGTTCGTCGTGGGTGTGCAGTCGTCGGTCGCCGAGAACGAGGTGTCGGCGCTTCTGCCGCGGGTTGCGAAGCTCGCCAGTGAAGGCGACATCAACTCGTTGCTGGCGGCGGCGACACCTGGCGTCGAACTTCAGGCCACCACCAAGGCACCGCCGCAGATTCCAACGCGAGCCGGGATGACGTACTTCGTCGTCCGAACCGACGGCGACTACTGGCGCAACATCCTCGTCGAACGGAGGATCGCCATGTACCTCCCAAACCCATTCACGCCGGCCGAGACCAAGGTCGAGATCTTCGGAATCCTGAGCTGAGGTCTCCATGGATCGGGTCAATGAGGTCACGCGCGACGTTCTCTCCACGGTAGGTCAGTTGCGTTCGATCGAGGAGGCCTCGCTCGGTGAACCGGCGGCGCTTCACACGCAGCTTCGTTCACTCATCACCAACGCCATGCGGACCGCGTCCACCCTCGGCTTCGCTCAACACGACGTCCAAGACATCGGCTACGCGCTGACCGCGCTGGTCGATGAGGTAATCATGTTGAAGGGCGGGACCCTTCGAGATTTCTGGGCCGCCCACATGCTGCAGCTCGAGCTCTTCAATGAGGCGACGGCAGGGCAAGGGCTCTTCGACCGCGTCAACGTACTGCTGAGTGACCCGAGCCGCGTCGAGGTACTTCAGGTCTACTACCTGACCTTGCTCTTCGGCTTTCAGGGGAAGTATCGGGTGCGGGGAGGAGAGATCGAGCTCGGAGACGTCACGGACCGCGTCCGGGACGCGATTCGGCGGAGCGGCGCCCACAAGGAAACCGAGCTTTCGCCACACGGCCAACGACCGGACTCGCGAGCCGAGGGCGTGCGCTCGAATCGGTCGCTGATCTGGGCGGCGCTGGGTGTCCTCGGGGTCGCGCTCACGGTGTACATCGGAATGGCGTGGTCGCTGTCGTCGAAGGTCGACGGAATGAGCGAACAGTTTGAGGCGCTGAGCGCCGAAGTTGATTAGGGACCAGGCGTGCTCAAGTATCTCATCGCGACGATCGTCACCATCGCCACTTGGCTTGGCTGGTGGTTACTCGATCAACCCGCGTTGTGGATTCCGATCACCATCACGGTGCTGACGATCCTCGTGGTTGTCGGGATCTTGGTCTACGCGAGGATGCAGGCTGCCAAGGCTGCACGCGAGCTTGAAGGGGCCCTCTCACTTCAAGCCTCCCAGCAGATGGAGGCGGCCCGGCCAGACCTCCAGCCCGAGCTCGACGAGATTCGCGCCGAGTTCGAGAAGGCTGTCGGGGCGCTCAAGAGCTCGAAGCTGGGGCGCGGGAGGCGTGACGCGCTCTACGTCTTGCCTTGGTACTTGATCATCGGGCCTCCGGGCTCCGGAAAAACCACGGCACTCCGAAACTCTGGGCTCGAATTCCCACACCTGGCCGGAGGGAACCGAGGGGTCCGCGGCATCGGCGGAACGCGAAACTGCGATTGGTGGCTCACCAACGAGGCCGTCCTTCTCGATACGGCCGGCCGCTGGTCCACCCAAGAAGAAGACCACGACGAGTGGATTGGTTTTCTCGAGCTGCTTCGGAAGTATCGAAAGCGAAAGCCGCTCAACGGAATCATCGTCACCCTGAGCATCGTCGAGCTCGCCGAAGCATCGAACGAGCAACTGACGGAAATCGCCAAGCGCATGCGTGAGCGCATCGATGAGTCGATGGCCGAGCTCAAGATGGCGCTTCCGGTCTACGTGCTGTTCACGAAGTGCGACCTGATGTCCGGGTTCGTCGAATCGTTCGGAACGCTCTCGAAGGACGAGCGCAGTGTCGTTTGGGGGTTCACCGTCCCGCTCAAGGAAGGCGGGAACCCTGGCGAGGTCTTCGAGAGGCACTTCGAAGAACTGGTTCAGTCGCTTCAGTCGTTTTGCGTCGGGCGACTCGACGAAGAGCGGCAACTCGACAAGCGCCACAAAGTCTTCGGCTTCCCTCAACAGCTTGGGGAGCTCAACCGTTGCTTCTCCGACTTCATCAATCAGCTCTTCGCCGAGAACGTCTTTAGCGATACGCCGATGATGCGCGGCGCGTATCTCGCGAGCGGCACGCAGGAAGGCCGCCCCTTCGACTTGATCCTCCAACGCTTGGCCGGGGCGTACAACCTCCAGTCGCTCGCCCAGCAAGAGCATCAAGTAGAGCCCAAAGGCTACTTCCTTCGCGACCTGTTCAGAAAGGTGATCTTCCCGGATCGCGACCTCGCCCTCCGAAGCTCGGCCGAGCAGACACGCCAGAAACGTCTCTACTACGGAGCCGTCGCTTCTGTGTTCTTACTCGCCGGTTTGTGTCTGACGCTGCCGGCGATTTCCTGCGTGGGCAATCGCCGCATGATCAACGAAGTCGCCGAACGAGGAGAAGCGCTGGCAAGCGAGGTGCAGAAGGCCAAGGGTGCGATGCTCACGCCGGATGCCTACATGCCGATGGTCAGCGAGCTTAGTCGCCTCTGGCTCGAAGACGACGAAGGCGCACCAGTCAAGATGCGTTCGGGACTCTACCAGGGCGACGACGTCCTCGAGGCGGCGTCCGAGCTCTACGGGAACGTCTTCCAGACCAACGTCGTGCAGCCCTTGTTCGACGAGCAAACCGCGCACATGGCCGACTTCGGTCGAACATACGAAGAGGCCCGCAACGCGATTCCGACCGGTGTCGAGTATGTCGAGAACCTCGACCGGCTCCGCCTTCATCTCTTGCTGACGTCTCCAAAGGACGAAGACGAGCCGCCCCTCACCGAGGAAGAGATCGCGGACTCGCTGGCCAATGCCATCGCCGCCCGTTGGGCCGACGCCAAAGGGCTCGAAGCGCCAGACGACGACGAGGTTTCGGAGTCGAAGGAGGCTGCGCTCGCCTACGTTCGCATCCTGGCAGGCGATGACGACCTCGGCTTTCGACGCGAGCGAGGTGTCGTCAAGCGCGCGAGGGGTGGTCTATCGCGAGTCTCGGGGATCGACTTGGTTCTCGACGGCGTCGTTCGTCGGTACCAAAGAGCCGGACCCGAGATCACCGTTCGTCGCATCGTGGGAAGCGGCGTTCCCGCGCTTCGCGGCCGTCGGACGGTCCGTCCCGCCTTCACCAAGCGTGTTTGGGATGACAAGCTCCGAGATCTCTTTTCAGGCGAAGCCGAGGGCTTGGTCGGCGACATGTGGATTCTCGGCGAGTACGCCACCCAGACCGCCACGGACACCGACGTCGACGAAGCGACGTACTTGAAGCAGCTGCAGTCGCGCTACTTCGAGCGCTACATCGACGAGTGGCGCGAGTTCATTCGCGGAATCCAGATCGAGACCCCGATGGGCACGACCGAGGCGATCGGGACGCTTCAAGACCTCACCCGCGGGAGGCCTACTGCGCTTGGACGGGTTTTCGTCGAGATCAATCGCAACGTCGATCTCCGCAAGAAGAACCCGCTGCTCGACAAAGCAGGCGAGGTGGTCGACGACGCCGTCGACAAGGCTGGCCTCGACGATCGCGACGACAACTACTTGTCGGTCGCCGATGTGTATGACGAGTTTGCCGGGTTCGTTCGCTTCGGAGTATCGGAAGACCCCGAGGAAGAGGGCGCTGCGCCGCAAGCGACCGCGCTCGACGTCTACGACGAACAGCTGCTCTACCTACGAAATGCGCTTCAGGCCAAGATCGACGACCCCTCGAGCGGCGGGCTCTCGAGGGACATTCAAGTCGCTCGCACCGAGGTGAGCGGCCTGATCAACGAGCAGGATGTCGGGTGGCGCCCGACCTTCGAAGAGATTCTCTGGCCTCCGATCGAGGGCGCATCGACCACTTACACGTTTGCGCTTGCCGCGATTGCCGGACGCGCCTGGTGCAACGGGGTCTCGGAGCCGTACCGGTCGAGTTTCCGCGGACACTACCCGTTTCGGGCGGCCGCCGAGGAAGCGCCTCTCGCTGATTTCGCGGAGTTCTATCGCCCGAACGGTGGCATCCTCTGGCAGTTCTACGCCGACCACCTCCAGGCTCGGATCCCTCGCCGCGGCGACAGCTTCGAGTTCGCGACGGAGCTCGGGATGCCGGCAAGCCAGGTCCATACCCAATCGCTTCGCCGTTTCCTGAAGCGGTCGTGGCAGATCAGCCAGTCGCTCTTTCCTGCGGGGGCCGCTGATCCACGGATCAACTTCGAGGTAAGGATTCGCCCATCGCCAACGGTCGCCGAGCAATCGTTGTCCATCGGCGGCAAGGCGATCCGCTACTACAACGGCCCCGAGCAGTGGACTCGCATGACTTGGCCGGGAGAGTCACCGAGCACCGGGGCAGCGATCTCGATCCGTGGCTCCAACATGCAGGAGACGATCCGCAGGGAGGGGGGTTGGGGCCTTTTCCGTCTGATCGAGGAAGGGAGCGTCAAGCGCATCGACAGTCGGACGTTCACCGTCGTCTGGCGGCTGCGAAGCCACAACGTCGATGTCCAAATCGATTTCCGCACGGCCCGAAGCGACTCGCCTTTCTACGCCGTCGACAACCGGAAGGCGCTCGAGCTCTTTCGCGGTGCCGACGCAGAGGCACCTCGCGAGATCGTCACGGGTCGGAGTTTTTGTGGTGGGTGACGGGATGACCTCGACGACCATGTTTGGAAAGATGCCTCGCGCCGCCGACTTCGTTCGGCGCGACGTGACGACACCAGAGATGCGTGAGTTCGAGAACTGGTTCCACGACGCCTACACTGATCTGCGAGGCGCCGGGGTCAGGGGCGTATCCCAGGAGTGCCACCTCGTCTTCCCGCGCCGAGACGAGCCCAAAGGAGCGATCGCTGCCGTGGCGATCCCGAGCCGAGACAAGATCGGCCGCGAGTTCCCCATCGTCGTGGCGACCTTCTTGCCACCCCACGTGGTCGGGCCACGTGCCGCGCCGCTGGCTCTCGGGTGCGGGCGGTTCTGGGAGGCCGCGGCCTCGGTGGTTCGCGCCCACCAAGACGACGAACCCGAGGTCCTGTGGGACGAGCTGTCGAAGGTTCCAGCGCCGTCCGCCGCCGAAATGGGTGACGCGGGGCCGCGCTGTGACGAGCTTCTCGGCAACCTTGGCGCGAGGCAGATGGAGGAGGCCTGCTTTCCAGAAACCGACGATCGGTTCTACGGCTACCACACGCTTCGGCTCGCGGTTCAGGACGCCCCCGAAGGCCGCGTGCTGCTTTGCCCCGCCGCAGGCCACCCTGGCTACCGCGCGTTTTGGACCGACGCGATCGAGCGATCGAGCGGTCAGCGGCACGGGCTCTCCGTGTTGTGGCTCGACGGGGGAGACTCGCCACCAGCGATGTTGGTCACCCTCGGGAAGGTGCCCAGTAGCCTCTTGCGTTACGGGACGGGACACGGTCGCGAGTCCAACGCATTGTGGCCGCTGACCACCAAGAGCGCTGCGGCGCGTGCGCGCTCGAAGAGTGCGCTCGCGGGCCGCGCTTGGGATGATCCCGATCAGCATCTCGACCAGTTGGCGGCCGTGATCGCGAGCATGGATGTCTGAACGATGAGCGATCCAAACCCATCTACAGAACAAGCCCCGGCTGGCGCCGATCCGACCACTGCCATGTTCGCGGAGCTGGCGAAGCCTTTCGAAGATGCGATTCCCGGGGCGGCGCGTGCCGGAGAGAATGCTCGCTATGACGAGATGCACGAGGCGATTCGCAACGAGATTGACAAGCTCAACCGCCCGGATGCCACGCCTGCCGATTGGGAGCTCATCGAACGCGAAGGTCGCGCAATTCTGACGAGCAAGTCCAAGGACTACCTGATCGCTTCCTACTTTGCGGTGGCCGCCTATCTTCGCCAGGGACCTCGCGGTTTGGTCGAGGGCATCGCGGCGCTGTGCGCGGTCCTCGAACACTACTGGGAAGACGGGTTTCCCCCGGTCGCGCGTGTTCGTGCGAGGGTCAATGCGATCGACTGGTGCATCGAACGGGCGGGCTTGCTTCGTGAGCAAGCCCCCGCGGTGGGACAGCCTGGAGACCTTCAACTACTCGGCCATGCCGCCAAGAAGCTCGATGGCCTGGTGCGCATGCGGTTTCAGGGCGACGAAGCCCCGAACATCTACGGCCTGAAAGAGACGCTCGAGCGCATCGAGCTTTCGTTGGCGTCGAGCCCGAATGCGGCCGCCGAGCCTGCCCCGCCGCAGGCGCCTGCCCAAGCGTCCGTCGGACAAACCTCGGCGCCGGCTGCCGCGACGCCGGCCGCACCCTCTGGCGCGTCCCAGCAAGCCGGGGCCGACGGCGCAGGTGCGCTGGGCTCCTTGGGCGCGATGTTTGCTGCACCCATCGCTGGCGCCCATCGCGCTGGCGAGAACGCGCGCTACGACGACACGCACGAGGCCGTTCGGAAGGAAGTCGACAAACTCGGGAGTCCGACCGCCGATCCGGTGAACTGGGAGTTCGTCCGAGACGCATCACGGGACATCCTCACCGGAAAGTCGAAGGACTTCTTGATCGCGAGCTACTTCGCCGTCGGGGCCTATCTGCACGGAGGCCCTCGGGGCCTCGCCCAAGGAATGGCTGCCCTTTCGGCGCTTCTTCGAGACTACTGGGACGATGGGTTTCCCCCGGTCGCGCGGATCCGAGCCCGTGTCAACGCCATCGACTGGTTCGTCGACAAGGTAGGGACTCTTGGCGAGCTCGCGCCCAA
>JBCCEK010000180.1:0-9446 GCA_039030295.1 Myxococcota bacterium
CGCGCTCGCGCGTGAGGCTGGCACTGTGGGATGGGCGAGGTCGTGCTCTTCGACGCCGCGAGTCATCGCGACCGTCCCGGTTTGCACCATTTCCAGGATGCCAAAAGGTCGAAGGACCGAGACGAGGCCGTCGACCTTGTCTTGCGGTCCCGTAATTTCGATGGTGACGCGCTCGGGCGACATGTCGATTGCGCGGGCTCGGAAGACTTCGCAGATCTTCAGCACTTCGTCGCGCTGTTCCCTGGCACAGTTCACCTTGACCAGAGCGAGCACCCGATTGATCGACTGCTTGTGGGTGAGGTCGTCGACCCACAGCACGTTGACCATCTTGTAGAGATTGGCCTCGATGCGCTTGGCCTTGTCCTCGTCCGCATCGCAGACGATGGTCATGCGCGAAACGCCGCGTTCGTGGGTGGTGCCGACATTGAGCGAGTCGATGTTGAAGCTTCGGCGTCGGAACAGCGATGCCACGCGGTTCAGCACACCAGGTTTGTCTTCGACGAAGACGGCGAAGGTTCGTTTCACACTACTAGGCATCACTCGTCCTTCCCCGTTTCGAAGATCGGGTTGTGCTCCGATTCACCCGGCTTCGGCGGGCGCTGGATCATGTCGTGAAGGTTCGCGCCAGCCGGCACCATCGGATACACCGAGTCTTCTTGCTCGACGCGAAAGTCGATCACGACGGTCCCTTCGGTGGCTTCTGCCTTGGCCACGGCCGCTTCGACCTCGCTTCGAGACTCGACGCGGATCCCGGTCAGGTCGTGAGCCTCTGCGATCTTCACGAAGTCCGGGCTCTTCAAGGGTGTCGCCACGTAGCGCCCGCCGAAGAAGAACTCCTGCCATTGTCGCACCATGCCGAGGAAGCCGTTGTTGATCACGGCCACGTTGACTTTGATGCCCTCCTGCGCGCAGGTCGACAGTTCGCAATAGGTCATCTGAAAGCCGCCGTCGCCAACGATCACCCACACCGACTCCTCGGGCTTGGCGAACTTCGCGCCGATGCCCGCAGGAAGTGCAAAGCCCATCGTTCCGAGCCCGCCCGACGTGAGCAGCTTCATCGGGTAGTCGTGCTTGTAGTACTGCGCCTCCCACATTTGGTGCTGGCCCACGTCGGTCACGACGAGCGCCTTCCCGTCGGTGTGGCGGTAGATGTCGTGGATCACGTGCGCCGCGAAGAGCTTGCCGAGGTCCGGCAGGTTCTTGATGTCGCGAACGGAAGAATCTCCCTTGATTTCATGGATGTAGGCGAGCCAATCGGCGCGCTCCCCCTTGTCGACGTGGGGCATGAGCTCTTCCAAGACCTCTCGCGCGTCGCCAACGATCGGGACGTCGACGCGAACGTTCTTGTTGATCTCGGCCGGGTCGAGCTCGATGTGGATCTTCTTCGCGTTGGGCGCGTAGGTCTTCAGGTTCCCGGTGACGCGATCGTCGAACCGCATTCCCACCGCGATCACCAAGTCGGAATCCTGAATCGCCTTATTGACCCAAGTCTCCCCGTGCATCCCCATCATGCCGAGGTTGCGTGGATGAGAAGCTGGGAACCCACCTAGCCCGAGCAACGTGCACGCCACTGGAATGTCGGTCTTCTCGATGAAGGCGAGGAGGGTTTCCATCGCTTGAGACTTCATGACGCCGTGCCCCGAAAAGAGGATAGGGCGCTTGGCCTCTCGGATGAGCTTCACGGCTTCCGCGAGCTGCTCGGGAAGTGGTGCGTAGTCGGGTCGGTACCCAGGGAGCACGATCTCTTCGTCGTTCCACTCGAAGACGCAACTCTGCTGTTGCGCATCCTTGGTGATGTCGACCACCACGGGCCCGGGCCGACCGGAGCGTGCGATGTAGAAGGCCTCTCGGATCGTCGGTGCGATCTGGTCCGGTCGTGTAACCAGGTAGTTGTGTTTGGTCACCGGGATCGTGCATCCCGTGATGTCGGTCTCCTGAAAGGCGTCGCTGCCGATCAGATGGGACGGGACCTGCCCCGTGATCGCCACCATCGGGATCGAGTCGAGCATCGCCGTTGCCAAGCCTGTCACGAGGTTGGTCGCGCCCGGACCCGAAGTCGCGATGCACACCCCGACTTGACCCGAGGCGCGAGCGTAGCCGTCCGCCATGTGCGAGGCGCCTTGCTCGTGTCGGGTCAAGACGTGATGGATCGGGTACTGAATCATCGCGTCGTACGCAGGCATGATCGCGCCGCCCGGGTACCCGAAGCAGACCTCGACCCCTTCTCGTACCAGCGATTCCCAGATGATACTGGCCCCCGAAAGGGATTCGCCGATGCGGTTCTTGAGTTTGGGATTGGCGGGGGTCACGACGGTCTCCTCGTGGGTTGGTCCGCTCCAACTAAACGATTCCGAGCGGCATTCAAGCGGTGATCAGGCCACAAAAAAGGTGCCGGGTCGACGTGAGACCGGGCACCTGGATGGAGAACGAGCGTCGTCGCGCCCGACGTCGTTCGGGGTTGTGTACTTTTGCGCTGGTAGTGTTCGTTTGGGTTCATCGTTCGTCGGTCGGTGATCGGTCTGGTTGAAACAAAAAAGCCCCCGCATGTTGATGCGGGGGCCAGAAAACTCGAGTTGCGTGTGTGGGTGGTCTGGTCCCCGCCTATGCCTGCGTAACTAGCAGAAGGCTAATAATGAGGCCGAGTACAACTACAACGCCGCCGACGAGGGCATCCTGCCTCGCGTCGATTGCCGGAGCTGCTGCTGTGGCCTGGTGGACCATGATTCCGCCATTCTGGGTCGAATCGCCTAGACGGTCAAGAGGCGATCCCGGGGCCGCCAGGTGAGCGGCCCGCTTCGCCAACGAAAACCAGGTCAAAGCCCTCCTGACGCCTCATCGGCGTTCGAGGTCTACGGCGACGTTCTGACCGGGGACTCCCCCCGAGACCGGTTCGAGGTTGTCCTCGATCGCAGCCCCGTACTCACCCCACCAAGTCTCCGCCTGCGCGCGCGTCCAGGGGGGCACGAGCAGGCGGTCGAGGGTGTCTGCAAGCTCCTGCCCCGAGCTCGGCCGATCCGACTGCGCTTTCGCCAGACATCGCATGATGACGTCGTTGAGCTCGTCGGGGACCCCGGTCGCCACCTCAGTGAGGGGGCGTGGCTCCGTGTGCACGTGATGCATACACACCTCGATGATCGTCTTGCCTTCGAACACGTGGTCCCCCGAGAGCAGGTAGTAACCGACCGCACCGAGCGCATAGAGGTCGCTCCGGCCATCGATGCTTGGCGGGTCCTGGATCGCCTCCGGGCTCAGGTAATGGGGGGTCCCTTTTATCGACATGGTGTTGGTCTGATCGAGCTCGTCGAGGGTGCCGAGGTCCTTCACCAAACCAAAGTCCAGTACCTTGGTGACGTCAGACTCGCTCCCTTGGTGTGACAGCATGACGTTGCTTGGTTTGATGTCGCGGTGGATGAGTCCGGCATCATGCGCTTCGTCGAGCGCCAGGGCTACATCGCGAAGCACCTTCACGACCCGCGCGACCGGCTGTGGGCCGCTCGCCTCGACGACCTGAGCCAGTGTCGCCCCCGAAAGGAGCTCCATCGCGTAGTAAAACAAACCGTCCGGGGTGCGCCCGTAGTCGTAGATCGTCACCGTGTTTGGGTGCGTGAGCTTGGAGGTCAGCTGAACCTCACGCCGGAAACGCTCGAGCGACTCTGGATCCGTGATCTCCGGGCGGAGGAGCTTGATCGCGGTGGGCCGCTTCAGCATGCCGTGCGTGGCCTTGTAGACGATCCCCATGGCGCCCTCGCCGAGCTTCGTCTCGAGCTGGTACTGCCCGAGGCTCTGGATGTCGCTGACTTCTTGGCGGAGCCGATGGATCACCCGAGAGGCGAGGCTGGCGAGCCCAACGGTGAGCGTCCACCACATGATCGTGATGACAGACTGGGAGGTGGCGACGCGGTACTTGGAGACCGAGGTGTCGTTGAAGCCGAACTTGAGCCAGATGTTCAGATCCACCGTCAGGTAGTGGAGGTACATGCCTGCGACCAATGGAATCCCAATGAGCACCCCGAGCACTGCGGTCCGACGCCCGGTGCTTGGGACGAATACGCTTCGCGCAAACAGCATCAGGGACAGGATGAACGCCGTGATCGTATCGGCCCCGACCTCCGGACGGATGTTCATGCCCATCCCGATGTAGCCGAGGCTCGCCCCGAACAGACCCGCGTACTCGACGAAGCCGATCGTGGCGAGCTTGAGCTTTCCGGCTCGACATATCAGCCACGTCGCGAGCATGGGCAGAATCGAAAGCGCGTGAAGCACGAAGCTCGGCTCCACGAGCTCATCTTCGAGGTATCCAAACAGGACACCCATCAGCAGGCGAAACCCGAGCGCAGTGAGCCCGAGAATCATCCCGATGAAACCGAAGGTGGCCACTCTCTTCTGCAGAAAAGCGCGTGCTTCGGGGTCGGAAAAGTAGGTGGTCCTCGTCGACACGCCGGCTCCGGTTCACGCGTCGTACACCGATTCGCGCGAGCGGGCAATCACGATCAAGAGCGGAGCTTGTACCCTCGCTCCAGCAGAACCGCCGCAGACAACAGGAGCACGACAAACGAGACAAGGACGACGGCAGCGCTCATGGCGGGGGGCACATCAGCGACCCCAAGGAACCCAAAACGAAGCCCGTTGACCATGTAGAGGAGCGGGTTCACCCGGCTGATCGCGTTCCACGGTTCCGGAAGCATGTCGATCGAGTAGAAGACACCTCCGAGGAACGCCAACGGTAGAAGCACGAAGTTGGGGAAGATCGCGAGGTGGTCGAATTTCTCCGCCCAAAGCGCAGACACGATGCCTAGGAGTGCAAAGGTCGCGGGGACGAAGAGCGCGAAGAAGAGTGTCCAGCCCCAGTTGTGAATCGGAAACCAGGTGAAGAACATCGCGACCACCAAGACGAGCGCGCCGGTGATCAGGGCTCGGCACATCGCCGCGACGACGTACGAAATCATGATCTCCGACGCTCCGATCGGAGCGACTAGCAAGTCGAGGATCGTACCGTTGATCTTGGATTGGAACAGGCTCGACGACGTGTTGAGGAACGAGTCGCGGACCATCGTCATCATGACCAACCCCGGTACGACGAACTGAATGTAAGGAACCCCTGAGATCTCTCGTAGCCTCGAGCCGAGCGCCACGCCAAACACCAAGAAGTAGAGGCTCGTGGTGACGAGCGGGCTCAGTACGGTCTGCATCCAAACCTTGCTGAACCGTCGTAGCTCTTTGAGGAAGAGCGTCTTCAACGCGACCCGATTCACGCGCCGCTCCTGCCGTCGGCTTCGCGAACGAGGTCGACGAAGATGTCTTCGAGGGAGCGTCCGCCGTGGCGTTCGAGGAGGCTCTCTCGCGGCTCCACCAACAGAAGCTCTCCCTTGTGAATGACACCGATCCGGTCCGCCAGTTGCTCCGCTTCCTCGATGTAGTGCGTCGTGAGAACGATCGTCGTGCCCGAGGCTCTCAACTCCTCGACTTCTTGCCAGAGCTCACGGCGAAGTTCGACGTCGACACCGGCCGTGGGTTCATCGAGGAACAAGAGGCGAGGGCTGTGGACGAGGGCCTTCGCGACGAGCAGGCGGCGCTTCATCCCGCCCGAGAGCGTGCGTGTGTACGCGTTGCGCTTGTCGTCGAGTGCGAACGTGCGAAGTAGGGCCTCTGCCCGTTCGCGATCCGGTTCGACACCCATGAGCCCCATCTGAATCATCAGGCTCTCGACCGGCGTGAAGAACGGGTCGTAGCTGATCTCCTGCGGAACGAGACCGACCAAGCGGCGCGTCGTCCGGAAGTCTCGAATGGTGTCGAAGCCCAACACTTCGATCGTGCCCTGCGTCTGCTTCGCCATACCCGTGATGCAGTGGATCAGGGTGGACTTCCCTGCTCCGTTGGGCCCAAGGAGCGCGAAGATCTCGCCCTCGTAAACCTCGAGAGACAAGTCCTCGAGCGCCGTGAACGTGCCGTATTGCTTGGTGACGTGGTTGCAGCGGAGGACCGGCGGCTTCATCGCGCCGGACTATAGCGACGTGTTTCGCGTTGGCCAGGCTAGCCGAGCGTGTGCCGCAGATGAAACGATTTCGGTCGGGTGAGCTGTCGATACCCGAGCGACGACAAGGTGCACCCGCGTCCCGAGTCCTTGACACCTACCCACGCGAGCTCGGGGTCGAGGTAATCGCAGCGGTTCATGAACCAGGTCCCCGTGTCGACGCAATCTCCGATCGACGAAGCTCGTTCGGCATCCGGTGTCCAGATCGACGCCGTCAAGCCGTACCTACTGTCGTTCATGCGTGTCGCCGCGTCGTCGTCGCTAGACACCTTTGCGATCCCGATCGCCGGCCCGAAGGTCTCCTCGATCATGATCGCCATCGAGTGGTCGACGTCGACCAGCACGGTCGGGGCCAGGTACGGCAGCCCCCGGCGCGTCTCTGTGAAGTCGTCCGGTCCGGTGAGCGCCCGCGCGCCTGCATGCACGGCTTGTTCGATCTGAGCCTGAATCGCTTCCGCGCTCCTCTTACGCACGACGGGCCCGAGGGTGGTGATGTCCTCACGTGGGTCTCCGAGAACGAGGTGTCTCGTATGTTCGACAAACGCGTCGACGAAACGCCCATACACGGCCTCGTGGACGTAGATTCGCTCCACGGCGCAGCAGGATTGTCCCGCGTTGTAGAACGCCCCTTCGACGAGGTTCGCGGCGACGAGGTCGACGTTGACGTCTTCGCACACATAGGCCGGATCCTTGCCACCGAGCTCGAGCCCGACCCCGATGAATCGCGACGCGGCGGCGCGTTGGACGGCCCGTCCACCTTCGACTGACCCCGTGAAGGCGACGAAATCGACCCGGGAATCCTCGATCACGTCGCGCACGCCATCATGGTTGAGGACGAGCACCTGGAACAGGCCGTCAGGAAGGCCCGCGTCCGCCGCCGCCTTGGCCATCCGCGCTGCGACCAAGGGCGTTTGCTCGGAGTGCTTGAGCACCACCGCGTTGCCTGCGATCAACGCAGGCGCGATCGCGTTGACGGCAGTGAGCCAAGGGTAGTTCCACGGGGCCAGCACGAGCACGACTCCGAGGGGCTCGTGCCGAATGAACCGTGTGAAGTTTGGTTTGTCTTCGAGCGGCATGTCGCGAAGAGCCTCCGGGGCCAAATCGATCATCGCCCGCCCACGATCAAGCCAGCCGCGGATCTCTCCGGGACCATCGGCGATCGGTCGGCCGATCTGCATGGTCAACTCCAGGGAGACGGCCTCCGAAGGTTCGACGGCCAGCTCGATGAAACGCGCAACCAATGCACAGCGCGCCTGGAGGTCGACGGCGCGCCACGCGGTCGCGGCGGCCTTTGCGCCAGCGAGCGTGCGCTCGATCTCCACCTCGGAGGACAACGAACCTTCGAAGACGAGGCTTCCGTCAACAGGCGAGATTGTTCGAAAAGACTCCGCCACCAGCCAAGGGTTTCTCAGGACTCGGTAACGGTCAATCCGGGCTTGCATCGCCGCGTGTCGCAGTGCACGACAAGGCTATGGCTCGCCTCTCGCTCGATGGGAAAGTACTCGTCACGGGGGCGAGTGGGTTCATCGGGGGTCGTCTGCGCAGTACCCTCGAGGCGGGCGGCTCCGATGTCGTGTCGCTTCGTCGCGGTGACTTCACGGAACCAGACGGCCCCATCATCGACGTCGACTATGCCGATGTCGCATGCCTCGAGAAGGTGATTCGGCGCCAGCGGCCGGCTTATGTGATGCACCTCGCTGGGGTGACCAAAGGCCGTACCCTCGACGATTTTCGTGAGGGAAACGTCATGCCCACCAAGAACCTCCTGGGCGCGCTCGATGGGGCGGGACACTGGCCTCAGCGTTTCGTCTTGGTGTCGTCGCTGGCTTCTTACGGGCCGTCGAAGCCCGATTGTCCACTCCGTGAGAGCGATCCTCGCCGACCGATCGAACACTATGGCGCCAGCAAGCTCGAGGCCGAGCGGGCGGTCGAGGAGTCGGGTCTTCCCTGGACCATCATGCGCCCATCGGGAGTGTACGGCCCTGGCGACGTCGACTACTTCAACCTCTTCCAAAGCGCGATGTCGGGCATCAACGCCTTCTTCGGCAACCGCCAGCGGGTGACCTCGATGGTCTACGTCGACGACTGCGTTCGCGGGATCATTCAGGCGTCTGATAGCGCCGCCACCGTCGGGCGCGGCTACTTCCTCGAGACGGAACAAGCTGTGAGTTGGGAAACACTCCAAACGATGGTCGTCGACGAAGTCGGCAAACGCGCACGCACCGTCGATCTACCAGAAGCGTTGGTCTCGGTAGCGACGCTTGCGGGCGAAGTCATGACACGCATCGACGGCAAGCCCCGCCTCCTGAATCAACAGAAGAAAAAGATGGGCGCCCAGGACGCATGGACCTGCACCGCGGACGCCGCGCGAGCCGACTTCGGCTTCGAAGGCGAAGTCGCGCTCGCCGACGGCATCTCGCGCACCCACCAATGGTACCTGGACCAAGGGTGGTATCGTCGGAAGCCCAAGGCCTGACGGTTACTCTGCGGCTTCTTGGACCGCTTCGGCGGCCGCCCCCGAGAGCTTCTCGAGGAGCCGCTCACCGGTCGTGGTGATCTCGTCGTGGAGGAAGCGGGCGTGCGCCTCGGTGCGATCGAGGTGACGCTCGAGAACCTCGGCACGCTCAGGATGCTGCTTGCTCTGTGCGAGCAGGATCTCCGCGATCGCGGCGTGCCCGAGCAGCTGAATGAGCCGCTCGGCGTGGAGCATCGCGTATGCGAAGTCTCGCTTCGGGTCCCAGTTCTTGGTGAGCTCTTCGGGCCAGTCTCCGAGAGGCTTCCCGACCAGGCCTTTGAACTTGTCGCCCGCTGTTTTCAGGACCAAGTGCTGCTGAGCCGCAAGCGCGACCGACTGAAGTGCCGCGACCCGTCGTTCGAGCGGGTCTCGCGCCGATAGCGAGCGCCAACGCGTCTGTGCAACCCGGCGAACGAAGGCCTGCGGGTTCTTGATGATCGCGCCGAGCGTGTCCTTCATGGCCATGAGCGCCTGAATTTGACTCGTGCCCTCGTAGATAGGCATGACGAGCGAGTCCCGGAGCAACTTCTCCGGCAGGTACTCGGTCATGTAACCGTTTCCACCGTGGATCTGAAGGGCGAGTCGTGAATGCGCGACGGCCTTCTCGGAGGCGATGTATTTGAGGATCGGCGTGATCCGACGCGACTTGCGCTGGTGAGATTTCATCGCGCGCTCGAGGTCGTCGCGCGCTTGCCCGCTCGAGGCGCCGAACTTCAGTGCGAGGCCGAGTTTCTGCGCCATCTCTTCGTGGTAGCCGGCTGTCATCGCCAGCGCCCTGACTCCCTGAATCTCAGTCTGCATCCCTTCCAGGTAGTCGGCGATCATCTCGTGCTGATCGATCGTCTTGCCCATGGAAGAGCGTTCGGAGGCGTAGGCGACTGCGGCTCGATACGCGGACTC
>JBCCEK010000181.1:0-9247 GCA_039030295.1 Myxococcota bacterium
CGCGCGGAAAGACCCCAGGAACAGGAAGATCACGATCACCACGATCGCGAGCGTCTCGCTCAACGTCGTGATGACCTCGCTGATCGCACTTCGAATGTACTTCGTCGCGTCATAGGCCATCTCGCCACGGAGTTGCTGTGGGAGCTCGGCTTTGATCGCCTCGAGCTCCACGCGCACCCGTTCGATCACGTCGAGCGCGTTGCTGTTCGGGAGTACCCAGACGCCGATGAACACGGCGGTGGCCCCGGTGAAGTTGACGCGCTCGTCATAACTCACCGCGCCGAGTGCAACGTCGGCGATGTCTTCCAGACGTACGATCACCCCATCTTGCTCGCGCACCACCAGGCGCTTGAACTCCTCGACCGACTCGAGGTCCGTGTTGGTCGTCAGATTGACCTGGATCAGGGAACCCTTCGTTTGGCCTACTGCCGCGAGGTAGTTGTTTGCCGCGAGTGCGGCCCGGACTTGTGCTGGGCCGATGTTGTGGGCGGCCATTCGCTGAGGCTTGAGCCAGATCCGCATCGCGAAGGTTCGAGCACCCAAGATGTCCGCCCGCTGCACACCATCCACGGCCGAAAGCCGCGGCTGGACGGCACGCACCAAATAGTCGGTGATCTCGTTCTGCCCGAGGAAATCAGACGAGAAGCTCAGGTATGCCGAAGCGAACTGACTGTCGACCGAGACGACGTCGAGCACCGGCACCTCGGCCTCGGGCGGTAAGTCACCTCGTACTTGGTCGACCTTGGCGCCGATCTCGGAAAGCGCGCGCACGGCGTCGTAGTTGAGCTCCAAGTTCGCTCGGATGATCGAGACACCCTGCATGCTCTCGGAAGAGATGTAGTCGATCCCATCTGCAGCAGCGATGGCGCGCTCGATCGGGGTCGTGATGAAGCCGCGCACGAGGTCGGCATTGGCGCCGATGTAAGCCGTGGTGATCGTGATGGCAGCGTTCTCGCTTCGCGGGTACTGCCGGACGGTCAACGAGCGGATGGCCTGAAGGCCTGCGATCACGATGACGAGGTTGACGACGATAGCGATGACCGGGCGGCGAATGAAGAGGTCGGTGATCTTCACGGCGCTACTCGTTCGGGGGCTGCGGGGTTTCGCTCACTTCGGGCGCCAAGTCGTTGCGAACCGTGACCGTCATGCCGTTCTGGAGTTTGAACGCCCCCGTCGAGACCACGTTGGCGCCAGGCTCGAGGCCGGACTCTACAGCCACAAGGTCGCCGCGCCGCTCGCCAAGACGCACGAACACCTGCTCGACGACGAGTCGTCCCTCCCCGTCTTCGGTGGCCTCGGCGTTGGTGACGTACACAGAGTCCCCGTACGGCGCGAACAAGATCGAGCTCGCCGGGACGACGAGCAAGTCGCGGGCCTCGCCCTCCAGGACGCGAACGTCGACAAACATCCCGGTCCGGAGCTTCCCACCCGGGTTTGCGATGGCCGCGCGCACCTTGAAGTTGCGCGTGTTTGCATCGATGGCGGCGTCGATGACCTCGACCTTGCCCGACCACTCGTCGCCGGGGAAGGCATCGGTGGTGACGTCGACCGTATGGCCCGGCTCGACCTTCGCTAGCGCCTGCTGCGGCAGTGAAAAGTCGACGTAGATCGGGTCCGAGGATTGAAGCGACACGATCGGCGAACCGGGTTGAAGGACTTCGCCGAGGTCAACCTCGCGAATCCCAAGGCGGCCCGTGAACGGCGCCCGGATGGTCTTCTTGGCGATGACGGCTTTGACGTTGGCGACGTCCGCCGCTGCCTGGGTTGCCCTCGCTGCCGCCGCATCGACGTCCGCCGCGCTGACGGCCCCGGCAGGCGGTAAGTTCTGCCGCCGTTGAAGGTCGAGCTTCGCAAGCTCGGCGCTCGCCTCAGCCGAGCTCAGCTGAGCACGTTCGACCGAGGTGTCGAGCCGGACGAGGATGTCGCCCTTGTCGACCATGTCGCCCGAATGGAACGCGATGCTGGTGATGGTTCCAGGAACCTCGCTGGCGATCATCACCCCTTGGACCGCGACCACCGAGCCGACGGCGGACAGCTGCGGTGTCCACTGAACCTCGAGCGCGTCTGACGTCGTCACCGCTTGGGGCGGGGGTTGGAAAGACTCGCCGGCGGCGATCATCGCGCCGATCTGTGCGACCTTGACTCCGCCGAGGGCGAGGACGACGACCACGATCGCGCCGATCGCCACGAGCATGGGTTTCCTTTGTCGTTTCATGGGGGAACACTCTTGGGGTGACGGGACACACCCGACGGCGGATGTAGCGCCTTCGGCGCCTGGGGTCGACCTAACCGATCACCAGGGTCCTTGTTTCGATACTCTCACGTGGCTTGGCGTCGCCGTTCGTCTCCGGATGCTCGAAGGCCGAATGAGGTGTGAATCGCGCTTGGACGCCATCCTCGCTATCCCATCCCTTGATCAGGATTACTTCGTCGGGTGTCATTCGGGGCGCGTAGTACCACCGCTGCGATGGAGCATACGCAAGGTGATAGATCTCGCCGATTCGCTCCGGGAAGATCTGATCGGTCGCGACCAGATCGGTTGAATCGACGCTCGAGGCGTCGGCGATCGCAAGTGGCGACCGCTCTACAGGGCCTCGAATTGGCCTCCACACGTTGACCTGACGGATCCGAACGCCGTCCGCGAGAAGCTGATTCGCCTCGGTTTCTCCGAGTACGTCCCGGACACGCTTCGGACCACTGTCGATGGTGTAGTCCACGTGGACCTTGGTCGCGGGCCCACGCGGACCGTCCCGGTTGACGGCGCCGCCGCGGCCGTCCGAACGCCGCGTGCTGTCGAACACGACGACCCTGTCGGCGTCGAACTCGGCCGTGAGCAGAGCCTCGATCTCGGGGTAGTAGACCTCCCGCAGCGCGTCGTCGTCGTAGAGGTCCTCCACGGCCGTGAGGTGACGGCGCAGGGCGAACCCCTGGACGTCGACCGTGGCTGGAGGGCTCAGCGCACGCGCATCGTGGATGGGAACGATGTGTGCCTCGGTCTCGAAGGAGAACCGTGGAAGGCCACCCGTGAGTAGCGCGCTTTCGAACGAAGGTTTCTCGTCTTGAGGAACGATGAAATTGAGCGGGGCAGTGACCGGCGCCATGACGACTCCTGTTGGCCAGCTATGGGGACGAGCGCCTCAACGGCAACCCCGGCAAGTCTTGCGTGGGCGCGAAGCGCTTCTTGAAGCGCCCTAGGTCGCCGGTGGCACTGCAGTCCCGCCCTTTTCTTCGGCGCGCTGGTAGGCGGGCCGGCCTGTCACCCGTTCGCGCCAGGCCTTCATGTTTGGTCGATCGCCCGAAGCTCGATTGAGTGCACCTTCGACTCCATAGAACATCTGGATGTCCGCAATCGAGAACTCGCTTCCCGCGAAGTAGGGGCGCTCGGAGAGCGTGCGTTCGACGAACCCAAGGTGAAGATCGAGCGCCGGGTGGGTGTACGCCTTGTCGATCTGATCGGCGATTCCGCGCGCAATCGGTTTCACGAAGAAGGGCATCGGCGCCGCGCGCATCTTCGCGAAAATGAGATTCACCAGCAGGGGTGGCATGAGCGAGCCCTCCGCGTAGTGAAGGAAGAGTCTGCACTCGAGCTTCTCGGCTTCGTCGGCGGGCGTGAGCTTGCCTTCTCGGTCTGCGAAGTACTCGAGAATTGCTCCAGACTCCACGAGAACCCGTCCATCGACTTCGACCATCGGGAACCGTCCGAGGGGATGGACGTCACGCGCGCTCGCAGGAGCTCGGAAGTCCTTGTCGCGCTCCCAAGACTGAATCGTGTACTCGAGCCCGAGCTCTTCGAGCAGCCACAGCACACGCAGGGACCTCGAGTAGTTGAGATGATGAACCTTGATGCTCATCCGCGCACCGTAGCATCGTTCCGCGACCACCGGGCGACCACGTTCGGTTTTCGGTTGTGCGACCCTTCAGGATGACGCCTTGTCCGGCGAAAGACGGCCGAGGAACTCGTCGGTCGCAATCAGGAGCCGCCGTGACTCGCCGAGCGCACGGGCGCTCATCATCGCGCCTTCGAGCGTCGAGAAGAAGCTCGTTGCGAGGCGTTCCGGTGAGTCCGTGGAGGACAGCCGTCCTTCTTCCTGTGCCCTACCGAAGACGCGCGCGAGCCAACGTTCGTTGTCGCGAAAGAAGGCCTTAACCTCACTCTGCATGGCCGCATCCAGCGTTTCGAACTCGACCGCAAGGGTTCCGCATAAGCACATTCGACCCGACTCCAAGGTCGACATGAACAGTCGGGCGAACCCTTGGAGGAGCTCCACCGGATCCGAGACATTGGCTTCGAGGTCGGCGACGGCATCCATGAAACCAACCCGATATCGCTCCGTCATCGCAACCCCGAGATCGCCCTTCGTCCGAAAGTGGTGGTGAATGCTGGCCGCGCGGATACCGATTCTGTCGGCGACGTCCCGGTAGCTAAACCCGTTGAAACCGCGGGTCTGGGAGAGCGCCTGGGCGACGTCGAGGATTGAGGTCTGGGTCTTGGAGTAAGACTGCATGACTAGTAATAGATAGGCCTGAAAGCGGCGATTGGCAACAAAATGCCGACAATATCATACTCAAGCATGCTTGCCCCTTGCAATGAGTCTACCTAGTACTAGGTAGACAACAGGCTCGATTCCGGGCAGGTTTCAACAAGGGAGTGATGAGCATGACGACGACATTCAACGACAAGAGAGCTCTCATCGTGGGCGGATCAAGCGGCATGGGCCGCGCGGTGGCGAAGCGCCTTCTCGAAGGTGGGGCCGCCGTCCATCTCGTCGCACGCGACCGGGTCCGTCTCGAGGAACAGAAGGCACTTCTTTCGGAGCTCGGCCCCGTGACCACGTCGAGCGTCGACCTCTACGACGACGCGGCGGTTGATGCGTTGATCGAGGATGTCCGGGAGGCGTCGCAGCCGATCGACTACTTGGTCAACGCCGCAGGATACTTCAGCCCGCTTCCCTTCGTGGAGCACACGCGCGCCGACTATGATCGCTATCAACACCTGAACCGTGCCACGTTTTTCGTGACGCAGGCCGTCGTCGCCAACATGAAGGCGAACGGTGGCGGATCGATCGTCAACATCGGCTCGATGTGGGCCAAGCAAGCGATCAAGGCGACCCCGTCATCCGCGTACTCGATGGCGAAGGCGGGCCTCCACTCGTTGACGCAGCACCTCGCGATGGAGCTTGCCGAAGACCGGATACGCGTCAACGCCGTGTCGCCCGCTGTCGTGCTCACACCGATCTATGGTGCATTCATCGAGCCGTCCGAGATCGAGTCGCAACTTCAGGGCTTCAACGACTTCCATCCAATCGGACGCATCGGTCAGGTCGACGACGTTGCGTCGACCATCGTGCACCTTCTTTCGGATGATGCGTCTTGGGTCACGGGGGCGGTTTGGGACGTCGACGGGGGCGTGATGGCCGGGAGGAACTAGCCTTGCCGTCGAGGGGAGCCTCGAGTGTCTTCACCCTGGGTCGGGGGAACCGGGGAACACGTCGGACGTTCCTGCGCAGCGGTAGAAACTGCCCCTGCAGTTGTTGCGGCTGCAGAGTCGGCAGTTCGGCTCGAGGCGAGTGGTCTTGCACGCGTTGAAGCAATGGCGGAGCACGCACGCCTTGTAGTAGCTGTAACAGAGGCCACAGTCCTCGGGCAGCCCTGTTCCTTTTTCGAGGCACGCGATGGTCGCGGGGCCACCAATCGCCCGCGAACCGGTCGCGCATCGCGTGTAGCTCTCTTTGAAACCTGGGTCGTGGGTGACCGTTTGCGCTTCTTCCGTGAGGCAGGGCTTCGGTTCGTCCTTCGCGGTCGACGCGCCTTCGCCGGACTTGTCGCACCCGAAGGTCAGCGCGATGGCGAATGCGAGCGGGACTACCGCAGAACGAATCACATGAATCAACTTGTGCGCCGCTCGGAGCGAATGCAAGTCGCGTAGATCGCGGTCGACCCCGTCCTTCGTTGCCACCTTCGGATCTTACGAGTAACAACACGCCCTAGAGTTGATCCACGGTGCCGGGAGGACCTTGCGACGACGGTCGTTCTCGTGGTAGCGCCCTCTTGTGCGGAAGTGGCACTGCATCATCTGCAATCACATCTACGACGAAGCCGAGGGCGACCCTGACACGGGAATCGCCCCAGGAACTAAGATGGAAGACATCCCCGACGACTGGTGCTGCCCCGATTGCGGCGCCGAGAAGTCAGACTTCGAGTTGATGGACGGTTGATGGACTAGGCCAGGGCCACTCGAGTTCGCGGTGGACACCGAGCCCCGAGCGGCGTTAGCTTGTTCCCAGGCATCCAGGCTGGAGGCGCGGTTGGCTACCCATCCCATGGACGACATTCCCGTTCGGCGCTTGAAGTTCAAGTTGGACGACGAGCGCCCGGAAGAGAGTCACCATCCGGTGTGGAGCCGAAGCTCTCCCAACTTCTCACGCACCATCAACGCGCTCGGGATTCACGTGCCGTACTTCGAGCGCTTCCTCGTCGAAGTGATGCGCCGGTACCGCGGAGAGGTCACGGACCCGAAACTCTCGGAAGACGTGCACGCCATCATGGGGCAAGAGGCGTTTCACGCCTTCAACTTCATCGGCTGGACGAAGGCCATGGCTCGTCACTATCCGGGGGTGACCGAGCTCGACGAAGAAGCCCGCGTTTACTTCGAAAAGGCCCTCGAGAAGCGAGATAAGAAGTTCCAGATCGGGTTCACCGCAGGCTACGAGACCTTCACCTTTCTTGGCGGCATGATCGTCCTCAAGCGGTACGAGGAGTTCATGGCGGACGCCGACCCCAAGCTTCGCGCCCTGTGGGTGTGGCACCAGGTCGAGGAGGTCGAGCACGGAGCCGTCGCATTTGACTTCTACAAGGCGTTCTACCCGGACGACGAGTGGTACCGGCGCTACATGGTGCTCTACGCCTTTGGTCACATCCTGGGCCAAACGATCAAAGCCTATGGGACGATGCTTCGAACCGACTTCCGCGGGAATTTCTGGGGGGCGCTCAAGGCATGGAAGTTCCTCCTCACCTTCGGCAAAGACCTTGCGGTCGCCGCGATGCCAGTGCTTTCCCGCAAGTACCATCCTCGTGAGCACCCGATCTGCAACGACGAGCAGAGCCAAGTCGCCGTCGCGTGGCGGAAGCACATCGCCCAGGGCGCCGATCCCCTGCTCCTCACCGAAGGTGACGTGGAAAAGATGCTGGAGCGCGTGTAGCGCTCGGGGTGGAAGGAAGGTTTCGATGAACTCGGATCTCTCGCCGGAGGGTGCGGAACAACTCGAGCAGCGCGTGATCGGTCACGGGATGTTGGTCCTTCTCGTTGGCCTGGTGGCCGGGGTGATGCTGACGTTCTCGCTCCTCGGAGCGGTGGCGCTTTGGCCTTTCCCCACCTGGGAAGTCGGTATCCCAGGGTCGACTCGGGGTTGGGTCTCCGCTCACGTTGGCGGCATTCTCAACGGGGTCATGATGGCCGTGCTGGCGCTCCTGATGGGCAGGCTCGAGCTGCGTGGGAGCAAGGCGTTTTGGACCGGCTGGGGGCTGATCATCGTCGGGTGGGGGAACACCGTGTTCTACTGGGCGGCCAACTTCTCGGCCAACCGTGGTCTCTCACCGGCCGATTCGTCGTTGGGCGCTGGCGGCGTCTGGGCTGCGTTGGCCTATGTCGGTGGCGTAGTTGGGATGGTGTTCGCCTTCATCGTCGTGATCATCCTCGCTCGGGCGGCGTTCGAGAGGGCGCGCCGCTGAGCCGGCGCAAGGTCCGCTACGGGTTCGGGTTCGCGTTTGCTGCGCGCCACATGTGAAGCGCGAGGTACGACCGGTACGGCGAGAAGCGTTCAGCGGTCAGCACCGTTCTTCGCCGACGGCTTGTGAGCCGCGCCAGGGTCTTGCGGGCTGTTACGTCGCCGTCTGGCCAAACGTCTCGGTCGCCGAAGTAGAAGATGTTCATCATGTCGGCGGTCCATGGGCCTACTCCCCAGATCGACGTGAGCGTCTCCGTTCGCGCATCTCGGTCGAGCCCGCGAAGGGTGTCCGCACAAAGCGCGCCGGATCGAGACGCCTCGGCGATCGCGCACATCGCTTTGACTTTCGCGCCAGAGAGGCCGCACTCCCGCAACCGCTCACGCGGTGCCTCAGCCAAATGAGCCTCGAGCGGCCGGGCGCCCACATCCTCGATCACGCGGCCCCAGATCGATCGGGCGGCCGTGACCGACAACTGCTGCCCAGCCACCGCACGGCACAAGACATCGACTAGCGGGGTTCCGTCCAGATGGCGGCGAAGCCTGATCGGCCCCTGACGCTCGATGGTCGAGGCGAGCTCCGGGCTCAGCTCGGCAGCTTTGGTGATGAGGTCACGTTGAATCCGACTCCCCACATCTGGGCACGTAGCCCGTGCCGGACCGAGATGCACGATCACCCCCCGAGTGCTCAGGCGAGTCAGGACTACCGGATTGTCTCGCGGTTTTCTGCCTGTGCGGTCGGCTGCTCGGCGCGCCGAATCTGGTCCAAGCCCCGATTTCTCTTGACCGTAGTAGCCCGGTCGATAGTTTACGCGTCGTAAACCTGGTCACCGCCCCAACGAGCCGGGGCCTACGGAGAAAGCCGTGAAGTACCCCGTTGTATCGGCGCTACCCATCCGTGTGTTGCTTTGCGTGTTGGCGGTCGCCTTCATGGTCGGGATGGACGACTGCGATTCGCCTCCGCCGCCCCCGCCCCCAAGCATCACGATCACTTCGCCGGCCAATGGCGCCATCCTGGAAGGGCCCACCGTCACGGTTCAGGGCACGACGAATCGCAGCTTCACAGTCGTGGTCAACGGCGTGGTGGCACCGATCAGTTCCATGGCGACGTGGGAAGCGACCATCCCGCTGGACACGGACGGTGTGATCACTCCGATCGATGCGGAGCTCATCGCGGGCAACGGCCTGCCCGTCGCCAAGTCGCGCATCACGGTGCTCGCGGGTGCCTCCCTTGGGGAAACCGAGTTTGCCACCGAAGCGGTGGCACTGGGGTTCACCAACAGCGGGCTCGACTCGCTTCTCCCGCTGGTCTCGACGCTGGCGGGCGATGCTCTCGACATCAGTAGTCTTCTATTGACGGGTGGCACGATCTTCGACGACCAGATCTTCACGTTCGATGTCTCCGCGAGCGCCTATGACGCAGACATCGGGAGCTTCAGTATCGACGCCTCGTCGAGTACCGACCAAGTCGACACCCGAATCACCATCGACGGCCTGTCGATCGCGGCCAACGTCGACATCGAGGA
>JBCCEK010000182.1:0-9216 GCA_039030295.1 Myxococcota bacterium
CGATCAAACTGCTGTTGAGCGTCGTTTTGTTGGCCGGTTGCGCCCTCGGGGCCGAAGAGCGCCGAGGTGCGGACGACACGACCGAAGCGCAGCTGCCTGCGTCGCCCGAGCTCTACGATGAAGGCGAGTTCGAGCAGGCCTCCGCAGAGATCACGCGCTACGACGAAGCGACGGACAAGGACGCCAAGCCGTCAGACGACCGTTCGAAGAAGGCGAAGTAGCCACCGACGTGGCCGGCAGGCCGGATCAAAGGACGCCTCCGGAATAGCGCGGGCGCCGGGCATGTTCTTGCGGGCGCCATGTCGCTCGCACGTTTCATCCGTGGCGCGGAAGCTGAGCTTCGGACATTGAAGCTCGACCGGCCGCCGCTCGCCTACGTGTGCGAGACCGGGCTCGCCCGCGACCGAGCTGAGGGCCTTTGGCTGGAGTTTGGGACGGGCACCGGAAGCACCGCGAGGGTGATGTGCGAAGCGCGCCAGCACGGCAAGGTGTACACCTTCGATTGGTTCAAGGGGCTCCCTACGGACTGGATCCCAGAGTACGGAGTGACCAAAGGCACCTTCGCTCAACCGGCCCCAACCGACTTGCCCCCGAACGCGGAAATCGTGGAGGGTCGTTTCGAAGAGACACTCGCGCCCTTTCTCGCCTCACGGCCCGGCCAACGCGTCGACCTCGTGCATATCGACTGCGACGTCTACACCTCGACCAGATTCGTGTTGGACACACTGACACCACGGGTGGGCACCGGAACCGTATTTGTATTCGATGAACTCTTCTTCTTCCCCGGACGCGAACACCACGAGGCCAAGGCCCTTTTCGAGTGGCAGCGTGAGACGGGCCAGCGGTTCGAGTGGATCGGAACCCACGGCGACCGACGCGCCATCGATGTTCACTTCGAAGCGACCCAGAACCCCGAACTCAGGCTCCGCAACTACGTCGGACGGGATCGAAGAATCATGGCGCCGGACTTGCCGATCATGGACCGCGCGGCGTTGGTGCTGCGCTAATCAAGGTCCCGAGCCCTGGGGCTAATCGGGGAAAGCTGCGCGCCAGGCATCGAGCACCGCATCGGAGAACAGTACGAACCGGATCTCGTCGAGCGCCCAAGCACGCTCGTCGACCACCGATGCGGCGACGCGTGCCGCTTCGTGAATCGGGTAGCCGTAGACGCCACACGAGATCGCTGGAAACGCAATTGAGCGGAGACGGTTCGAGAGCGCCAGTTCAAGCGAACTCCGGAATGAAGAGGCCAGCAACGAGGCATCGTCCGGATTCTCCCCGTAGATGGGTCCGACCGTGTGAATCACGTATCGGGCCGCCAGGGAGAACCCCGGTGTGATACGCGCCTCCCCCGTTGGGCATCGAACACCCGGTCGGACCTCGGGGACCACCCGACAGGCCTCTAGAAGCTGTGGCCCTGCCGCCCGATGGATCGCCCCATCCACCCCGCCTCCCCCGAGCATTCGCTCGTTCGCAGCGTTGACGATGGCGTCGACGTCCGCCTGAGTCAGGTCTCCCCGTTCGATCCGAATCTCTACAGCCATTGGGTCCCCTGCGACCGTAGCGCCGTCGGCGGTTGGGCGTCTACGGCGAATCTTGGACGGAGTCGAGGAACCGGTTGAGTGACCTTGAGTTGCGAAAACCGCTGATGAGCCAGCCAACAGCAAGCACACCGTAGGCCCATGCCGACGCCTTGCACAGCGCTTCGAGAGCATACGTCGGGCAGTGAATACCGATCTGCCAGAACCCAACGGCGTTGACTGCGAGCACGCTGATCGCGATGCCGACCAGCATCGGCCAGTTGTAGCTCACGATCAGACGGCGGTGTTCCTTGGTGATCGGAACGCCGTCGATGTGGCCGGTGAGAACCTGGTCCACGTACTTCTTGCCGATCAGGGCGAGCCACATTCCGAGCGTGGTCGCGATGCCACCAGTGACGGCCATGACCGCAATCGCCATCAACGCATGGTTGTCGCCTTCCATCTGGTCGATCTCCTGAGTAGATGATCCTCGCAACAGTAGTCGTGTCCAGAGCCTGGCGTCTAGGGTCTAGTGACCTTGAAGGGCGCCAAACGGGCGACGGGGACTAGAGGTCGAAGTAGGCACCAAGCTTCACCGATCCATTGGCCACCACCCACAACGGCTGAAACGACTGCCCCCCGAGCTCGATCTCCGGATTGTTCATGCGAACGTGCATTCCAATCCAGGGGTTGATGAAGAAGTGGGGCCCGATCCGCCACACGTACCCACCGCCGAGTGTCCACACCGCGTTCGTCCAGTCAGCTCGACTGGTGGTGTTCGCGTTGCCGATCTCGTTCAGCCAAAGCTCGAATCCGGAGGCAACCCAGAACCCGGACAGATCTTCACGAAAAAAGAAGTCGAAGATGAACGCGAGCACGACGGTGTCGTGGTCCTCGAAGTCATCGTCGAGGAGCGCGGCGAAGTTTCGGATCTTGGCGCCCACGAGCCGGAATTGCACCTTGTCGATCGCAAGCTGGAGCTGGCCGGAGAACCCGAACGCCTTCTGCGACGCGCTCGCAATGATCGGGAAGAGGTCGACGTTGAAGCCGACGGTGACCCTGCGCGGCTTCGCATAAGTCTCAATCGCCGGCCTCTCTTCTTGAGTACGCTCCTCAGCTGGGGGTTGAGTACCCTCCTCAGCTGCGGGCCGGGGGTCCTGGTTCTCCTCGGCCAGCGCCGTTGGAGCGACCAAAAGGACGACACTGAGAGCGGTCACCGCAACGACGCTCAAACGCGATCGGACTTCAGGCATCGTCGACCTCCATCGCTAGTCGGTCGTCTGCCGAGCAACGTGCGTGCCAAACGTGGGCTTTCCGTCCGGAGCTACGACGTCGGGCGCGCAATCCCTCGCGAATGCCAGCTACCGCGGAGCGAAGCCGGAGGTTTCGGTGGAGACTCCCGCAGTCGATGCGCGTCCGGACCCGGGTTCGCACGATTTGCAGCGCGCCTCGCGTTCAGCCCACCGGCTGAACCAAGCCAGTTCGACGGTCACTCGCTCAAAGGGCCGCTAGCGCAAACGGGGTTGCTGTGGCCTCGAGGGGGAGAATCAGCTCAGCTCACCAGCTGCACCAGCCCAGCGCCGAGATTGATCAGCGTTTCGGCCGCATCAACGACGAAGATCGTCAGCATGGGGCCGGACAGCACGGGCCAGTAGGCCTCGCCCTGGCGCTCTCCGTTCCGAAGTACCGGCACGTTGAAGTAGAACTGGGAGAAATGGGCCGCCGCGAGAATGAACAGGACGACGGCACGTTCACCCGGTGCCATGAAAAGGGCGCTTCCGGTCAACGCGAGGACCAAGAGCACGAGCGACATCAAGGCAAAGGCGGCGTTGAAACCTCCGAGGAACCGCACCGCCGCCGCAAAGGTCTGGAAGAGCGGCGAGTCTCGCGCGGACCCCGGGATCATCACCTTGGCGGCCGTCTTGGGTTGGTAGCTGAAGTAGCGAAAGCCCATCGTGAACCAGATGAAGCTGGCGCCGAGGGCAACGATGTAGGCGACTTGGGCAATCACGAAAGGGCCTCCAGTGGTTGATCTTCGAGTCACGACGCCCCCATGTCCAGTTCTCACGGGGGAGCGGCGCCCCTTCTTACGGCGACGATGGCGGCAGCAAATGCTGCGATCCCGATCGCGACACGGCCCCACTGCCATCGTGCCCAGGTTCCCAGCACGGCAGATAGCTCTGCCTCCGGCACCGACCGCTCCGCGAACTCGGCGTTCGCCTCCTTGAAGAACACGAAGAACATCCCGATCACAAGAAGCGACAGAACGGCCGCAACCCACCAGGCGCGAGCCTCGGGGCGTGAACGAGCGGAGCATAGAATCGCGGACGTGAGCGCTCCGACGGCGCTTCCGACCTCGAGTGGACTGTAGAAGTCGACCAACAAAGTCGCGTGCGAGCCGTACCAGTCGAAGAACTCGGGGGCCGAAAGAGACTGCCAGTACGGAACCAGCACGGCGGCCTCCGCCAGCATCGCGCCGGCCGTCGTCCCGAGGAGTAAGACGCTCACAAAGGCGATGGTGAAGGTGACTTTGCTTCCCATCGCAGGACGGTACCATATCCGCTCGGCTCGCGCGGTCGCGCGTCAATCCGTCAGAACACGAATCGTCGGGCCGCCGTGGTTTGGTGCACTTGCAGATTCGGTCGCCCATGACATCGCCGCACGGAACGCCCGGGGCGACGAAACGTAGTCGTCGATAAGTGGCGCAGGCGCGCGCGTGTCACTACGGGCATTCGTTGTCTGACTGCACGTTGACGCCCGCGGACTGGGCAGTGCAAGAGTTGGAGTACGTGTTGTTGTCGCAGCCGCAGACTGGCGCCAGAATGAGCGGGCACACGGTCGGGCGGTCGACGCAGGTTCCTTCCACATCGCAGCCGTCCGCCGCGCAATACTCGTCCGCCTCACAGGGGGAGTTGTCCGTGCAGGGGCATGGACCGTCCGCTTCGATGCGAACGCCCGCAGTCTCGGCGAGGCATTCGTTGTCATACGTGTTGCCATCACAGCCACAGACCGGAGCGAAGATCACCTGACAGGACAAGGGCCGCGGTTCACAGGTGCCTGGCCCTTCGCAGCTCTCACCCTCGCAGTACTCTTCCTCGATGCAGTCGTCGTTCGTCTCGCAAACGCACTCGCCTTCGGCTGCAATGCGAACTCCGGCCACGCTTGCCTCGCAGGCGTTGTCGTACGTACTTCCGTCGCAGCCGCAAACGAAAGCCACGTTCAACGGGCAGTCGTCAGGACGCAGCTCGCACGTTCCGAGGCCTCCGCAGGACGCCGAAAAACAATACTCTTCTTCGGCACAGTCGAAGTTGGTAGCGCATCCGGCCTCATCTCCGCCGGCCCCGCCAGTCCCTGATAGGCCGCCGGCCCCACCCGATCCCCCGCTACCCCCGGTGGCGTCCGGCACTTGCACCTCGGCACACGAAAGCACGCAGGCTGAAAGGCACAAGACAAAACAGGTTACGGCGCAGCGCCTCAGCATCGGGTCAGACTACCGTACGTGGCCGCCCAGCACAAAGACACACTCGTCTTGTACCCACCGTGGACCGCCAAGGGTCGGTCAGATCTGTTTCGTGTCTAGCGGTCAGGGCTTGGTGCACTCGCAGATTCGGTCGCCGACGACGTCGTTGCACGATCCTGGTTCGCCCGGGACGCATGTGTTGTCGGTGTCGCCGATCGATGCGAGACAGCTGCCGCCTCCCGCCGCGCATCGGGAGTTGCAGCTATCGATGTCGTTGAGGAGCGTGTAGAAGGTGCACGAGCTTTCGGTCTGCGAGCACAACGCGTACCCGGGGCTTGCGCCATAGGCGGTGTTGCAGGGGTCTTCGGCGTCCAGATCAAACGTCGCAGTTACGAAGAACCTCACATCGTCTTGGCCCGGATCAAACGACAGCTGGCAACGACCCCCAATGACCTGATTGCAACCGTTCCACGACGTAAACACGCTCCCTGGTTCGGGCTCGGCCTCCAAAGAGAACACGCCTCCTGCACCCGCTTCTTCGATCTCCAGCACGCAAGAGCCCTGCGCTTGCCCCGCGACGATCCGGCAGTTGATCGGCACCGCTTCCTCGGTCGAGGTGACCAGCCCCGTACCGCTCCCAGCACCCGAGACACTCACATCGATGACGTTCAAGAAGTCCTGATCGCAACCGAAGACTCCGGCCGCAATGCCGACGACGCTCGCGAGACACACCACATGAGAACGAAGAGCGCTAGATGGGAGATTCATCGGCGCATCCGACCACGGCCGCTTGGCGAGTGTCAAGCTGGGGTTCGGCCTCGCAAGATCAGACAAGGACTGAAACGAGCGCGGCACCACCCGCGCCACCAGACGGGTCAACGCGACTCACAGGTGCGGAATGTCTCCCCGTCTTGCGAGAACGACCACTCTTGCCCCTTGTTCCAGAGCTGGAGGCCCGCGGCGTCATAGCGAGCCCCTGAGGCCGCCTTCACAGGAACGAACGTATGGGTCTTCCCGTCGATCCTCGCCCGAGGCTCCTTCCCAGACAGGTCGAGGTCCACGTTCTGGTCAGCGCATACGAGCTTCAGCATGAACCCGTCTTGCTCTTTCGGCTGCTTCGGTTTCACCGGAGCACCCGACCCTTCCGTGCGAAACACCGTCTTGCCTTCTTTCACCGTTTGCAACACCTGGATCTCGCCGATGCGCGTAGGCTCAATGTCGAGTGGGTTCTCGGATAGAACGACGAAGTCGGCAAGCTTGCCGACCTCGATCGATCCCTTGCGGTCCTCTTCGAAGTGCTGATAGGCCCCCCATAGCGTGACCGATTTGAGCGCCTCGAGTGGCGTGAGCCGCTCATCGGGGCCGATCACCTTCCCGCTGCGCGACCTTCGGTTGACCGTCGTGTCCATCACGTTCACCAGGTTCGGGAGCGCAACCGGCGCATCGGTGTGGCTCGTGATCAGCATCCCGCGATCCAGCGCAGATCGTGTGGGCGATATCTTCTGTGCCATCTCCGGTCCGATGATCTTCCCGTACCAGTCGCCCCAGTAGAAGGTGTGCATCGGAAACAGCGACGGCATGACGCCCATCTCCGCCAGCGCGTCGAGCTGGTCGAGTCGGATGAGTTGCCCGTGGATCAGAACGGGCCGACGGTCGTTGTTGCCGTACTTCTTGATCGCGGGCCGCATGGTGCGAATCAGCTGGTCGACCGCGGCATCGCCGTTCGCATGCGTCAACACCTGCCAACCGTTGGCGAAAGCGAGATCGTAGAGGCTCGCCACGTCGGCATCGTCGGGAATCGCAGGGTAACCCGCGTAGTCCTTGGGCTGACCTTCGGGCGGAAGGACGTAAGGGATCGTGCGCCACGCGGTCCTGCCCTGCGGCGAGCCGTCGAGGGTGATCTTCATCCCGCCGATCCGATAGCGGCCGGTGTAGTCAGGTCCGTGCCAGTCCGTTTCGAGGAGGTCGCGAGCCGAATAGTCGATGTACGAGACCACGTCGATCTCGAGGTTCCCATCCTTCGCGAACTTGCTGAGGGCATCGTGGTTGGGCCCGAATGCGCGTCCCTCTTGCGCGGTGGTGTACCCGAACCTCGTCGCCAACTCTTGCGCGCGCGAGAGAAAGTAAGTCTGGTTCTCCGGGGTCTTCGGTGTGACCACCGTCAACATGACAGGGATCGCCGCAAGCTCCTCGATCACGCCGTTCGGCTCTTTGCTGTTCGGTCGCCTTCGGATGACGCCGCCCTCCGGGTCCTTCGACTTGCTCGTGTACCCGATCTTCTCGAGGCCTACGCTGTTCACGGCCGCAAAATGCCCTGAGATGTGAACTGCCATCACCGGCACCTTGGTCGACACCCGGTCGAGGTCGTCGCGAGTCGGGTGGCGCCCTTCCTCGAGCACGGCGTCGTCATAGCCCAGGCCAAAGATCCATCCGGTCCGTTCCACGTCCGGTCCCGCGGCAAACGCCTTCAGCTCGTCGACGAGCGCGTCGATCGTCGTGACCTGCCCGTCGGGAGGAGCGAGCAGGTTCGCGCCGATCGCCTGCGCCCCGAACCCAAAGAAGTGCGCATGCCCATCGACGAACCCTGGCACCAACGTGTGCCCTTCGAGGTCGACGACCTCCGTGTCGTCATCCCGAAACGCCAGTATCTCCTCGTCCGACCCCACCGCCACGATCTTGCCGTCGGTCACCGCGACAGCTTCCGCCCGCGGCTGACGGTCATTGACCGTGACGACCGGCCCTCCCCGATAGATCGTGTCCGCGCCCTTGGTCGGCGCTGGTGTCACCTCGGGCTTCTTGCCACGGCAGCCCACCCCCAACAAAGCGACAAACGCCACCACCAATCCCGCAAAACACCGGTGTTGCATGAGCCGGAGGGTACCATCGCTCCAACGAGGAATGGTTCGTGATGCGAAACAATCTCGCGGAGGCCGGGCTCGCATGGGTGTGGCCGATGGCTTTCACTACTTGCTTTCCTTCAGCTCGACGTTTCCTCAGCCGGGCCTTCCCCACGCCTCCCTGGGAGCGATGACGGCTCGCGCATAGCGAGCATCAGGATCACGATCATCGGCACGTAAGTCAGGATCATGGCCGGAACCACCGTATTGAACGGGACATCGAACGGGGGAATGCCGAACAGGTCGCGGAAGCTCGTCTTTGCGACCGAGAACATGAAGACCACGCCAAAGACGAAGACCCCGACGATCGTCGCTCGCTGGCTCACGGTGCGCTTCACACCGGCCTTGGCGTCGTTGTAGAAGAACCAGGCGAGGAAGATGACGCAGTACAGAGCTTCGAACGCGACCCCGAGGTATGGCGCCGTGTAGTACCAGCCGGTTCCGACGCTCGGCGTATCCGGGCCGAACACGTGGTGGGGAAAGCCTCCCAGGTAGTCGCTGGCCGCGTGAACGAGCACCAGCAGGGCGCCAATCACCACGACACGCAGCTGTCGAAATAACAGGTAGCCGACCCCCGCAGTGAGTGCCGTCCACAGCAAGATCGGGAGCACGTCGTGGCTGTAGATCATGTCGACGGCGAGGCGATCGAGGCTGACGTCGAGAACGTCGTCCGGGCGCGTGGGCTCTAGCCCCAAATAGTGGAAGCCGAGCCACAGCAGGTCGGGAAGCTGCGACGCGATCAAGAAGTAGAGAAGCGTTCCCTTTGGAGCCTTCTGTTTGGCGACGAGAGCCGTTGCATAGTGGCCTGCGAGCATGGTGCCTCCTAGTTCAGCGACGCGAGCGCGCCGCGGATCGCGTCCGAGCGCACCTCGGGTGGGGTGCCGTTTCGAGCAAGGACCATCAGCCCGACATGAGTGGTGAGGAGATGGCGAGCCGCCGTTCGAAGCTGCGGCGGCCGTAAGGTGATCTCGTCGCGTTTCGATGCATTCACCAAAGCGTTGAAATAGGCTGCCTCGATGCGGTCGTAGAAGGCTCGCACCCTCGCGCGAACGTCTCGATCTTCCTGGGTAATCGGCTCGACGCTCGTGTTGCACATGAAGCAACCCAGGCGCCCCGACTGCTCGTTCAATGCGAACAGCGTGGCCTCGATCGCGTCGAGCCCGGCCCCGGGTTGCTCCATGCGGCTGAAGATTCTCGCGGCTGCGGCTTCGTAGTAGTCTTCAAGCGCCTGCAAGAAGAGACCCCGCTTGTTGCCGTAGTCGCGCGCGAGCTGCCGACGGTCGATGCCAGCGGCGGCTTCGAGCTCGGCCATCGACGCCGAATCGAAGCCCAAGCGCCA
>JBCCEK010000183.1:0-9196 GCA_039030295.1 Myxococcota bacterium
CATTTGCGTATGGACATGGCTACGATGAACGGCCTACAACGAGACCACGGAGCCTGGCCCGGCTGTCCGCAGCCGGGGTAGACTCCCCCGCGTCGACCACCTGACTTGGAGTCCAATCTTTGACTACGGCTCGTGCTTGGAGAACCGTCGTTCTGACAGCGTGCGCGTTGGCGCTGTCGGGAGCCAACGCGCTTGGCCCATACGGTCACGCGCGCGCTTCGACGGTTGAAGGTCTGAGCCTCACGGAGCTCACGGCACGCGCCGACCTCATCGTCGTTGGCGAAGTCTTGTGGCAGGAGGCCGTGGTGAGTCGCGACGGGACCATCACGACGTGGTCGAGGCTGCGGGTCGAACGTCGGCTTCGAGGTGATGTCCTTCTCGACGAAGTGGTCGTCGAGACGCTCGGCGGTGAAGTGGGTCGGATCGGCATGCAAGTCGAGGGCGAACCCGGGTTTCGGGTCGGGGAGCGTGTGGTGGTGTTCGGTCGCCGGGGTGATCGCCTTCGGGCGAGGCCGGTGGGGATGGCGCAAGGGGTGATGCGCGTCCGCGTCGAGCGCGGCGAAGAGTTCGTGGCGCCGTCGCGCGCTGGGCTCATCCTCCTCAAACGCAACGCTCAGGGTGCATTGGTGAAGAGCGAAGGGCCCCTGGCCATTGAGGAGTCGCTCGAGGCGTTCTGGTCCCGCGTGGGCCGCATCGTGGCGTCCCAAGACGCGACGAACGAGCCGGTCGAGGGACTGGATGAGTAGGATAACCGCCCTCGCGGCCATCGCGTGTGGCCTTGCGCTCATCGCCACTGTCGCGACGCCCTCGGAGTCGAACGCCTTTTGCCGGACCACCACGACGACCCAGCCCGACGACCAGAGTTGCCGAACCGATGGGGAGCCCCTCGAGTGGCGACGTCGATGCATGTCATACGCGGTCGACGTCCGGGGTTCGCAGTCGATCGAGTTCGACGATGCGCTCGATGCGATAGACGCCTCCTTCGAGACTTGGATGGACGTGACGTGCGACGGCCAGCCCATCGACCTCGAAGTGGCGCGGCTCGACGAGCCGGTGCTCTGCCAAGAGGCCCAGTTCAACGAACGCGGCCCGAACGTGAACACGGTCGCGTTTCTGTCTCCGTTCGAGAGCCCGGATGGGATTCCCTATGCCCCGTCTGCGTTTGCGGTCACCATCGTCTGGCGTTTCGACGACGGCGAGATCGTCGACGCCGACATGCTGATCAACGAGGACCTAGGGCCTTACACGGTGTGTCCCGACGCTGGCTGCACGGGGGAGCCGGCGTCAAACAGGTCGGTCGACCTCCAGAACATCGTCACCCACGAGGCGGGGCATTTCTTCGGGATCGCGCATTCCGACGTGTTGGATTCGACCATGTACGGCCAGGCCCCACGCGGCGAGGTGGCCAAGCGGACGCTCGACCAGGACGACATCGATGCGCTCTGCACGATCTACCCCCCTGGGTCCTTCGGAGGCGGCTGTGACTTCACGCCACTCGGAGGGCTCCAGCTCGACTGCAGCGAGGATGTCGCGGGTGGCGACGGTGGAGGCGGCGGGGGGTGTGCGGCCGCCCAGCCGCAGCGCGCGTGGCGCGGGGTGGGCGTTCTCTCGGTGCTGTTCGGAGTCATCGTCCTTGGGAGGCGCCGACGCAGGCGTCCACTCCCCTGACGGCCTGTGATGACGCCATCGGCGACCGGCGTGCGTTGGCGCGGCCGTTTTGGCGGAGCGTCGGCGTTCGGCTACTATGGGTCACGCACATGGCGTCCGACACGGCCGGAACAGCGACGAAGAGCCCGGGGCGACTTCCAGACTTTCTCATCATCGGTGCAGCGAAAGCCGGCACGACTTCGTTGCACGGTTATCTCGAGAAGCACCCTCAAGTGTTCGTCAGCGCTGACAAAGAGCCGTGCTTCTTCGATTCGGCGGTCGCATGGGATCGCGGCGTCGACTGGTACCGCTCGCTGTTTGCCGACGCAGAGCCCGGGCAGCTCTGTGGTGAAGCGTCGACCAACTACACACGCTACCCGCAGGTGCCCGACGTGCCGGAGCGCATTGCCGCGTTGGTGCCCGACGTCAAGCTCATCTACATGATGCGGCACCCGGTCGACCGAGCCTACTCTCACTACCTTCAGCGCTACCAAAAAGAGCTCCATCCGGACCAACCGACGACCTCGGTCTTCGAGGAGTTCGTCGAGCGCGATCCGTTGTGCATCGACGGCAGCGACTACCGCTTGCAGATCAGTCGCTACCTACCGCACTTTCCGCGTTCGTCCTTCCTGTTTCTCAATATGGCGGAGCTCAAGTCGCCTCAAACGGTGTTCGACAAGACGCTTCGGTTTCTCGGCTTGGACCCGATGGAGGTTCCGGCGGTAGACTCGTGGCGAGTGAACCGCTCGAGTGACTATCAGGCGACGGTGATTCGTGATCAGATCACCCGACCTCTTCGTGAGTTTCGGGTGGTTCGCGCGGTCTCCCGCGCCCTGCCGCAGCGGGTCAAGGATGGGGCCTACCAGGTCCTTCGGCGTTCCTCGTACGGCAGCAAGGTGTCCGACCGGTTCGAGCCGCCGCCGATGCGAGAAGAAACCCGGGCAAGGCTCCTCGAGCGCTATCGGGACTCCAACCGATACGTCCGAGAGGAGCTCGGGGTGAGCACAGCCGGGTGGGACCAGTAGCTCGGCGGTCACGCTGAGGCTCCGAGCCAGGATTACAAAATGGGGTTCGTTGGAATCGAGGTTTTGCCAGGAATTCGAGCCACCACGAGTTCGGGGACCATCGAGTGGTCAGGGTGCTAGGCTCGCGGCGCGAAGACCATGCTCGACCGACTCATCCCCATCGACCCAGGCATCGCCGAACGGGTCGACGCGCTCAACCTCGGGTTCAATCACTACGGCATCGACAAGTTCGGCATCGATAGGGCCGAGCTCGGGCGCCTGTTGACGTTCTTCTCGTGGTTCTACGAACACTATTTTCAAGTACGCGTAGTGGGCCTCGACAACGTCCCGGAGCAAGGCAGGGCCCTTTTGATCGGAAACCACTCCGGTGGATTGCCGATCGATGGAACGATCGTGATGGGATCGATGGTGTTCGAGAAGACGCCGCCTCGACTCGTGCACGCCATGGTCGACGAGTTCTTCTACGCCGTCCCTGGGACCGCGCAGCTCTTCGCGCGAACCGGGCAGTTCACGGGGAATCCAGATCAGGCCACGCGGCTCCTGCTCGACGAGCGCTTGGTGCTTGCCTTCCCCGAGGGTGCGCGAGGCACGGCCAAGCTTGCGAAGGATGCGGACTCTCTCGTTCGGTTCGGTTCGGGGTTCATGCGCCTGGCGATCCAGACTCGTTCGCCGATCGTTCCGTTCGCGTTCATTGGGGGCGGTGAGGCCCTTCCGACAATCGCCAATCTCAAGCGGTTGGGAAAACTAATCGGCGTCCCCTATATCCCTGTGCCGAGATATCTCCTCATGTTCCCGAGGCCTACGAGTCTGCAGGTTCTCTACGGAGAGCCGATGGTGTTCGAAGGGACGGGAAACGAGACCGACGCGGTCATCGACGAGATGGTCGAGCAGGTTCGCACTCGAATCACAGGACTCATTCGGCAGGGACGTCAGTTCCGAGATGGGCAGTTGCGCGCCGACGAGATCCGCCTCGGCCCGCTCTGACGCGAGTGGACACACAGTCGCCCGTACGCAAAGGCCTCATGGCGAGGGTGGGGGCGACAGATCCGCGAAGATCGAAAAGAACTCCCCGTTCCGGTCGATCTCGACGACGTCGAGCTGAAGGTCGAGGAATGTCGGAACCGGAAAACTCGCGAGCGCATCAGCGAGGCTCGGGAAGAAGAACGCCAGGATCGACGGGAGGATCGCCTCGAGCTGGGCTGGGTCCGCCTCGATGGCACTGCTCACGATGTTGACGCTGATCGCGGAGCCCGGCGGTTGCTCGAGCTCGAACGCCAGCACGTTGGCTGCCGCGTCCACGCTCAGGTTGACGCCCACGTTCGCATCGATGTCGAACTGGAGGAACACCGTCTCGCTCCCATCGTCTTGAACGACCTTGGCCGACAGGGACGCGATCTTGAGTTCGCCGAGCTCTCCGCCCGGGCCGACGTTGCCGGAAAACACCGGAGCGAGTTTCGGAACCAGATCGATGCGGACGGGCGTGGCGGGTGGAAACGTGCCGAAGGCCGGGATGAACGTCGCGAGGACGCTGGTGGTAAGCGGGTTCGTCGAGCCGAAGAGCTCGAGCTCGCTGATGCTGGTCAGCAACAAGCCGCACTCGGTCTGGGCGCGAAGCAGCTGGTTCATCCCCGACGTCGAGATGCAGATCCCGATGCCGTAGGGAAGGCCACCTGGGGTGTTGGGCCCGAAGGTGGGGAAGGGATCGGTGAGGCTATACGAGGCTTCGAAGTCTGGGGCGCCCGCTGGAGGGGTGCATGTCGCCACGAAACGAACGTCGGATCCGAGCGTGAGCCCTGACTCGTCTTCGACGATCTGGAAGAATGGCGCATCGAGGTCAGCGCCGAGGGATGCGCCGATGGGCCCGGAGATGTCGACGCCGGCAAGGGCATCTTCGACAGCCCCCGCCACGGGCGTGTTGCCATTGGCGTCAAGGGTGTTGAGGAAATCTCGAACGCCGTTTTCGGTGGTGCTCTGAATATCCGGCAAGAACAACTGAATGATGTCGCCGATGATGGGCGCATCGCAGATACCGCCGAAGTCATCGTCGAAGCCCGCAAAGGCGACACTCGCGTTCCCGATCTGCGAGACGTCGACCGCCGACGGGTCCGAAGCCATGGGCTCGAGGTCGTAGAACCCTCCAATCGTGGTTTCGGTGGCGGTGATGAGGAGACCGCAGTTGGGGACCAGCCCGCTTCCATCGATGTCCACGTTGATCGCCAGCCCTAGCAGGTCGATGTCGGCGACAACCTGCCCCGTCTGAGCGTCAAACGCGGTGGAGAAGCCGTCCGAGGTCGGCGGCGGGTTGGCGACGCGGACCACCGCGCTCCCAAGGCAAAGGCCAAAGAGCGGATCCTCGATGAAGCAGTCATCGATGATCTCGGTTCCAACCGGGAGGAGTGTCCCGAGGTCGAGATCGATGAGGCTTCCGACCACTGGCTCGAGTGCGTCGAGGCCGGTGTCGTTGATTCGAAGAGCTACTCCTTCGGTCGAGAAGTCGCCATCGGCCACCGAGCTCCCAGCGATCACGCGGAGCCTCACGACGTCACTGAAGACCGCATTCGTGGCACTGGCCACGATGTCGTTGAAGATGGCGTCTTCATCGAGTGGGATCTCGACGGACCACGTGCGGTCGGGATGGATCACCGCGGTGACGCCGTTGACGTCGATCGTGTAGAGTTCGGGCGACTTGTTGATCGTCCCTGTCACAGTGGCGGTGGGACCAGGGACAAAATCGCCGTCGACCGGCGACGTGACGACGAGCATGACCGGGGTCTCTTCGCATTCCATCATCCCGGCGCTTGCCATCACGAGTGCCAGGATGACGGGTGTGGCCCAAGGGCGCGCGGTCCTCGTTCGCGACATGGCGGCTCCAATCACTGCAAGCGCTGCGTATGACGTTCACGGCGATACTGCATCGAATGTCTTGCGCTTGGAAGCGTTGGGCTACCTTGCTGACGAGATCCCGGGGCAAGGACTCGAAATTCGCCTCGGATCTTCGAATCGTGCGCCAGCCGGCCGCCGATCGATTCGATCTCTTTCCCGATTCTGGCGGGATTCTGGCGGAACGACTTCCAAGGGGTGTCACGACCGAGACCCGGCGCTATGGTCGGCCTCCAATGGGAACATCGAGTCAGCGACTGCATGTCGGGGTGATGGGGGCGGGCGCGATCGGATGCTACTTCGGCGGGCGTCTGGTCGCCTCGGGCGGCGTGGATGTGACGTTCGTCGGTCGGCCTGCGCTGGGCGACGTCCTCGCAGCGCGAGGCATGACGATTCGAGAGTTCGATCGCGACGAACACCTCGATCCTTCCCAGATCCAGTTCACGACCGATCCCGGAGCTCTTCGCGACTGTGATGTCGTACTCTTCTGTGTGAAGAGCGGCGGCACGGCAGAGACAGCGACCAGCCTGTCTCGGATTCTTCGGCCCGAAACGATCGTCGTCAGCTTGCAGAATGGGGTTCGGAATCCAGCGACGCTCCGGGAACACCTTCCCAATAACCCTGTGGTTGCGGCCATCGTGACGTTCAACGTGGTGATGTTGGACGGGGGTCTCTTTCACCACACCACCTCGGGGCCCCTCGTGGTCGAGACGCGTGACAAGCCCGAGCACCAAGGCTGGGTAAACGCGTTCCGAGCCGCCAAGGTCGAGATCCAAGAGGAAGATCCAATTGCCCCCGAACAGTGGACAAAACTGCTCGTCAATCTCAACAACGCGATCAACGCGCTCGCCGGGGTGCCGACCCGGGCGATGCTTCTTTCGAGAGAGTATCGGCGCATCGTTGCGATGGTTCTCGAGGAGGCCCTCCACGTCCTGGAGGTCGCCGACGTGGCTCTCGCGAAGTTCCGCGGGGTACCTCTGCGCGGCATGGCTTGGATCATGAAGTTCCCAACGCCCTTGTTTCGCATCGTGATTCGAGCGCAGCTTCGAATCGATCCCGACTCCCGGTCTTCGATGTGGCAAGACCTGGCGCGCGGTCGCATGACGGAGATCGACTACCTCAATGGGGAAATCGTGCGCCTCGCCAACGAACACGGGATCGACGCGCCTTTGAACCGTCGCATTGTCGCGCTGATACGCGAGGCGGAGAGCTTGGGGAGCGGGTCCCCGGATCTCAGTCCCCAAGCCCTCGTGGCTGCCCTTCGTGCCTCCACGTCAGAGGCGAGGACATCGGCGTGAAGCACGACTCTCGGGGCGGGCGTCCGCGAGTCGACTTGGGCTAGGTGCGCGGCCAGCGGAACTCGCGCTCGGCCTCGGTGATCGGTAAATCGTTGATGCTTGCAATCCGTCGGCGCATGAGGCCGTTGTCCGCGAACTCCCAGAGCTCGTTCCCGTACGAGCGGAACCACTGCCCAGAGCGGTCATGGGACTCATACCGAAACGTGACCGCGATCCGGTTTCCCTCGAAGCACCAAAGCTCTTTCTTGAGCCGGTAGTCGAGTTCGCGCTCCCACTTCTGGGTCAGGAACGCACGGATCTCGTCCCGGCCGACGATGAAGTCGGACCGGTTGCGCCACTCGGAATCGGCGGTGTAGGCCAGCGACACCTTCTCGGGGTCCCGGGTGTTCCAGGCGTTCTCCGCCGCTTGCACTTTCGCCTTGGCGGTCTCGGCGTCGAAGGGGGGTAGAGGGGGCTTGGGTGCGTCGGCTGTCATCGCGTCTCTCCTGTCGACGGCGCAAGGTCCAGGCTGCGGGGCGCCGTCGGTCCCGTGTATACTCGGCCCCGGGAAGAAGGTTACGATGAGCGACGCAGAGGCACCAGGGATTCGGCTCCTCGTCGACCCGATCATCAAACCAGATATCCCTCACTTTCCGACGACCAACAAAGACGGGGCACTGGCCTGGCTCCGCGAGTAGGGTCACAGTCGCCCGCCTGAAGCATGTACACCAAGCAATACTACTCCGTCGGCGCCATGATGGCGTGGACCCGTCAAGAGACGGCGCTCTTCATTGCCATCGCCGTCGTCCCGTGTCTTCTCTACGACACCTTCGATCAGCAATGGCTGCACCTCCCATGGTTACCCATCGCCGTCGTTGGCACCGCCGTCGCCTTCATCATCGGCTTTCAGAACAATGCGACCTACGACCGGACTTGGGAGGCGCGAAAGATCTGGGGTGGGATCGTCAACGCGTCTCGCTCGTGGGGGATCGTCGTCATCGACTACGTGACCAACCAGTTTGCCGCCGAGCCCGTGGACGAAACGGAGCTCCGAGGATTGCATCGGGAACTCGTCTTTCGCCATATCGCCTGGCTCACCGCGCTTCGGCATGGGCTTCGGCAACCTCGGCCGTGGGAGCGCTCGATGGCACACCGAACCAACCGCGAGTGGCAGGACCTCATCGGCGTGCGCGAGCACCAGTACGCACTCGAGGACGAGCTAGAACCGTACTTGTCGGCAGAGGACAAGGCGTACGTGCTCTCGAAGTCGAACAAAGCCACCCAACTCGTCTCGTTGCAATCGAGGCAGCTTCGGCTTCTGCGGGAACGAGGATTGATCGACGACTTCCGCCACGTCGAGATGGAGAAGCTCCTCGTTGAGCTCTACACGCTCCAAGGGAAGTCCGAGCGCATCAAGAACTTCCCGTACCCGCGGCAGTACGCCACCTTGAACGTGACCTTCCTTTGGGTGTTCGTGCTGCTCTTGCCGTTCGGGGTCATGTACGAGTTCGACAAGATCGGCCAGGGCCTCGCCGATAGGTACCCGTTGATCGGCGATAACTTCGTTTGGTTCTCGGTTCCCTTCAGCGTGCTGGTGATGTGGATCTTCTACACGATGGAGCGGATCGGCCGAGTGACCGAGAACCCCTTTGAGGGCACGCCGAATGATGTGCCGATTACCACGATTTCTCGCGGCATCGAGATCGATCTGCGTGAGATGCTGGACGAAGACCCAAGCACGATCCCGGGCCCGATCGAGGCCCAGCATGACACGCAAACATGAGAAACGAGCATACGATTGACTGACTCGAGACCGACGACTGCGAAGCCCCCGAGTGGAGCTTCGGTGGTGATCATCGGAGCCAACCGCGGCATCGGCCTCGCCCTCTGCGAACAGCTCTCACGGAGGGGCGATCGCGTCGTGGCGACGAGTCGTGCGCCGAGTGGGGCGCTCGCTGCGATCGATGGCGTCGACGCGACACCGGGGGTCGACGTCACCGACCGGCCCTCCATCGAGGCCTTGGCAGCGAAGCTCGGACCGCAAAGCGTCAATGTCCTTTGGGTCGTGGCCGGCGTGCTCAAACGGGTCTCGCTCGACGATCTCGACTTCGACGTGATCCGCGAGCAGTTTGAAGTGAATGCGCTTGGGGTCCTAGGTACAGTGGTGTCGCTCCTGCCGTGCCTTCGTTCGGGTAGCAAGGTTGCGCTTCTGACGAGCCGCATGGGTTCCATCGCCGACAACACGTCGGGGGGGAGCTACGGATACCGGATGTCGAAGGCCGCGCTCAACATGGCCGGCCGCTCCTTATCGATCGACGTGGCGCCCCGCGGCATCGCCGTGGGCATCCTTCATCCGGGGTGGGTCAA
>JBCCEK010000184.1:0-9110 GCA_039030295.1 Myxococcota bacterium
GGGAGGCAGGGTCGACGTGGGTGGTGTACTACAACCTGGCCTGGCTTGGGACTGGCGCGCTGCCGATCGTCCTTGCGGGCCCGTCGCCAGCAGCGACTGATCCCGAGATCGGCACCGACTTCGTCGTGTGGCAGGAGGGCGAGTTCGGATCCCGCGATGTCGTGGCGTTCAACCTCAACAACGCCTCGTTTTCCATCGTAGCCGACACCGAGTTGGACGAGTCCGAGCCAAGTGTGTTCGGCGACTGGGTCGCGTGGACCCGCGAAGAAGCCGAGTCTGAGCTGTTCTCGCCGGTTTCCACGACTTGGGCCGCTCGCTTCGACCCCGACTCCAATACCTGGGACGCCTTCCAGGTGGCCAGCAGCGGCGTCTCGGATCGGCTCCCAAGCGTTGCGGCGGACATTGTCTCTTTGGAGTCTTACGTCGACGGGAACTTCAACGTGTTCGTGTACCGCATTTCGGACGCGGCCACGTTTCGCGTGACCAACGCCCCAAGCGCCGAGTTCTTCAACAATGGTTTCGAGAACTACGTGACCTACATCAGCAACGGTACCGGCCTACAGGACGTCTATGTCACGCGCTTCGACCTTCCCGAGGCAGAACCATGTTGGCCGTTGGGCGACGCGGATGGCGACGGCGTGTGCACCGCGGACGACAACTGCCCGGACGATGCCAACGAAACGCAACGGGATTCGGACGCCGACGGGGTGGGCGATGCCTGCGATCCAGATTGCTCGATCCTGGTGACGGGCGACCGCTGGTGCCCGCCGCCACCCCGCGACGATTGCTCGGCGTCGCCCATGAGACCCCACGGCACCCCATTGTGGGTCCTCCTCGCCGTGGTGGGGCTGGTCACGCGACTGCGGCGTCGGCGAGTCTGATCGGCTTGCGTTCGCCTGCGGCCGGAAGTCTTGCAGGGGAGACGCCGCCCCGATCGATAAGGGATCTTCCTCTAACGGCATCGTGCTTCAGGCGAGCCTATTGGAGGATGGAGATCGCGGGGGTGGGGGGGCCTTGAAGTCCGCCAGCCGAGCGCGGGCTTGCTGCGAGTGCGCTCGATTGGGCGTGTTTTGTGGGCGAAGCACCCCGTCTCTCACGACGAACACCAACGCTCGAGGAGTTGGTAACCGATGGAGAGGCGCCCCGCGCAAATCCCGCGTGCTCCGGTTCTCCTCGTTCGGCGCGCCATGACCCTTGCAGAGTACTCGCGGCCGTGCGTATCATCCGGCCCTGCGTTGGGGGCGGTGTCCGCCCCGACGCCCAAGGAGTGGTCATGCGTTCTTACCTGGGTGTGGTGTTGAGTTTTTCTCTCATGTTCGTCGTGGCGGCGTGCGGCGATAGTAGCAACGGCGGCACCGGCGGCACCGGCGGCACTGGTGGCACCGGCGGGACAGGTGGCACCGGCGGCACTGGTGGCACAGGTGGCACCGCCGCGACTGGCGGCACCGGCGGGACAGGTGGCACCGCCGCGACTGGCGGTACTGGCGGTACAGGTGGCGCCGCGGGCATGGGCGGCATGGGCGGTGACGGCGGCGCAGGCGGTATGGGTGGCGCCGGCGGCATGGGCGGCGACGGCGGCATGGGCGGCGCAGGTGGCGTCGGCGGCGATGGCGGCGCAGGTGGCGTCGGCGGTGATGGCGGCGCAGGTGGCGTCGGCGGTGATGGCGGCGCAGGTGGCGTCGGCGGGGATGGCGGCGCCGGCGGCATGGGCGGCGATGGCGGCGCAGGCGGCGTCGGCGGCGATGGTGGCGCCGGCGGTATGGGCGGTGCCGGAGGAAGCGGCGGAATGGCGGAAGCCTGTGGCTCGCAGTCGCAAATCGTGACGGTCGCGTGCACCAACAGCGTGACCGATGCGCAGTCTCCATTCCCCTTCACCCTCGAGGTCAACAACGTGCCTGCGGTCGTTGGCGGTGGCGCTTTCGCCGCTGACCTAGACGGTGTCGGTGTGTTCCCCGAGTTCTTCCTCGATGCGGCGCAGGGTGTGGTCCCGGGTGGCGTCGAGCAGGCCGAGCTCGTCTCCATCGTGGCGACCGTTCAGGTTCGTGCGGGTGCCACCGGTGACGATGTGCCCCTGGAGGCCGACGTGACTTCACTCACGCCGGGCTTGGTGCTCACGTGCAACACCATCGGCGGTATCTGCACGAGCGACGCGGACTGCGCGGGCGGTTTCTTCGCGTGCGATGTCGAACAGGTGCTCGCAGATCTGCCGACCAGCGATGACTGCTCGGTTGACGGCGTGTGTGACATGGCCGGTAAGGGCAACAGCAACGACCCGCCAGGCACCCAGTGCTCAGACAACGGGTTCTGTATCGTTGGCGACCTCATCATCGAGTTCTTGGAGGCCCAAGGCAGCTACGTGGCGGACGCCAGTGGCGAGGTTCTCTTCGGTTGGGCCGACGAAGGCGTGCCTGGGCTGGTGACCTGCCCGGCGGACGCACCCGCCTGCCAAGAGGCCTTCATGCCGGATGGTTGCTACGACCTCCCGGCGGCGGTCTTTGGGAACCCGCCCGACCCGATCGGCATTCGCGTGAACGCCTCGGGCTTGTTCGTCCCCATCCAGTGCGCCATGGCGTCTCAAGGCGGCATCTGCGCGTCGGGTGAGGGCTGCATTTCGGATGCGGATTGCGCAACGGCGCCGTGCACGGAGACCACCGACGTCGCGTGCCCGACACCGGACGATGCCCTCATCGCCTGCCCGATCAACTGATCGGGGGGCGCGGGCGCCAACCAACGCCAACCAGGCCGTGCCTCGTGGAGGAGACCGACCAGGTCCCCCACGAGCGCGGCGTTCGGTTAGGGGTGATAGCCCCCCGGAAGCGACGCCCTCTGTGGAGTGCTCAAAAGGCAGCGATCCGCTCGACCATCCAGAAGGAAGCCACGATGCCCACCGCGTACGCCGCCGTGGTTTCGAAGGGGCGGAGCTTCTCTACAAGGTCGCTCCGCTTCCCTAGCGAGGCGAACGCGCGGATCAGCTGATAGCCGACGACGATGAGGAGGACGAAAGCGATCTGTCCTACCTCGACCCCGAGGTTGAAGAAGAGGAGGGCGGCTGGGACTTCGGTCTGCGGCAATCCGGTTTCGCCCAGCACGGTGGCGAAGCCGAAGCCATGTAGAAGGCCGAAGGTCGACGCCACCGCGATGGGATGACGGTAGGTCAGGCTGTTCTCATCGCCGCGGACGATCTCGACCGCCAGAAAAACGATGCTCAACGCAATGGCCGCTTCGACGGGTGGAACCGGGACCCGCACGAAGTTGAGCGCGCTCAAGACCAACGTGATCGAATGCGCGATGGTGAAGCCGGTGATGGTGATCAGAATCCGTCGCCCTGTGCGCGCAATCAGGAGCAGGCAGATGAGGAACAACAGGTGGTCATACCCTCCGAGGATGTGTCGGGCCCCAAGCGCGAGGTACTCCAACGCTACGTTGCCAAAGCTCTCTCGTGAGGGAACGGTCAGAACGCGCGCGTCGGGTCCCTCGAGGATCGTTCGGGTTTCTCCAGACAGCCAGGAGATACGGACGAGCGTCGACACCGCGGGGTTGAATACCGGGTAGTCGATCGTCAGGTCGGCTCCGGCGATATCGTCGGTACAACGGAACACCTGCTTTGCAGTTGCGGCGCTCGGGGCGGAACCGGGTGTCGCGGCCTCGCAAAAAAAGGGCAGCGTGACAGTCGGCGCGCCCCCACGCGGAACGCCCGGCGGGCTCTTCCATTGGACCGCGAAGACCCCCGGCTCGACCTCGGTCACTTGAACATAGAGGGGACGGCTTTCGTGGGCCGCAGCGTGCGCGCACCAACCGAGCACCGGCAGCAGAACCAAGATCGGGAGGGCGCGAATCACGGGGACGACTCTCGTTCGGCCGGAGCGTCCTCGACTGCGCTCGAGCCGTAGACCACCCGGACGTCATAGGCATCGACGATGTCGTCGATTGCGTCGGTCAGCCGTTCACGCGTGAGGGCCATTTTGGCGTCCTCGACCACCCGTTCCTTGACCTCCTCGATGACAGCGTCCCTTCCTGCCCGGTTGGCCGTGAGCATCACCAGGTGCACGCCATAGCTGGAGTCGAAGGGGCCGAGCCAGGTCGTTTCGTCGGGATGCTGCTTGAAGAGTGCTCCGGTCATCTCGGGGCCAAAGTGGCTCGCGACGAACTCGGGGGTGCGTTCAACGTAGTTCACGTGGTAGAGGAAGCGGTCGCCGTGTTTGGGGGCGTCGCTGAAGTGGACGTGGTTCGCATTCAGCTCCCCAAGCTTTTCATCAGCGAGTCTTCGCGCCTCTTCCCTCGTTCGCGCCTCGGTGCTGAAGAAGACGTGGGTGAACGTCACGTGCGGGTCCACGTAGTAGTCTGCTTTGTTGGCCTCGAAGTATCGAAGGAGGTCGGCGTCATCGATCGGGGAGGTGGCCTCGGCGAAGCCTTCCGTGATGAACTCCAGCTTCTGCACCATCCTGCGTCGGATGATGTAGTCGTCTCGGTCGAGGCCGAGGGCAAGGGCCTCCCGGTAAAGAACTTCTTCTCGGACGTAATCGGCGATCAGGCGCTCGAGCTCCGGTTCGGACAATGCGTCGAGTCTTGCGGCGGCGACCGATGGCTCGAAGGCTTTGGTGCGGTACTGAACGAAGGTCAGGAGGGCATCACGGTCGACCACGATCACGTCTTCGCCGACTTCGCTCCCGCCTCCGCCGACGATCCCGTATACGGCGAACAGGGCGAGGCCCCCGACGAGGAAGTGAAGGAGCGGTTCTTTGTAGAGCTTGCTCAAGGGGTAGTGACGGGTCGATGAGAGGGGCGGCACCGCTCTTGCCAGCCCGCTGTAACAGATGGGTGACGCGTAGTCTCGCCGAACGCGATTGCCCAATCGGCTTGCGATCAGATCCGTTCTGCGGTCTCCATGCTACGTTCGCGTTAGATGACGGCACCCAATGCGTCCCATCGGGTCTCGGGGTCATGGACCCGGGCGATTATGGCCGGCCTGGAAACGGTCGGGCTCGACGGTCGCACGGTCTGTGAGCACGCGGGGCTCGACTACGAGGTGATGAGCGATAGTACGGCGCGTGTGCCGCGCACGGACTTGGGACGCTTCTGGGCGGCTGCAGCCGAGCTGAGCGACGACCCCCTTTTTGGCCTGCACGCCGGCGAGCAGAGCCTGTCTCCACCCAACCACATCTTGGCCTCGCTCGCGATGAGCGCGAAGAGCGTGGGGGAGGGCATCAACATGGTTGCCCGTTTCGCGAACATCATCGCCGAAGGTTCCTGGCATCAGATCGAACGCCGAGACTCGGACGTATGGCTTCTCCTTCCGGGGCTCGATGAGGGCTTGCTCGCCCCGCATCACGCCGAGTTCATCGTCGCCACCGGTCAGCGTCTGTTTGCTTTGATGACTACCGAAGACTTCCGGGCGAAGGAGGTGCGGTTCGCGCATCCCTATCGGGGCTACCACGAGGAGTACCGTCGCATCTTTCGGTGCCCCGTCTCGTTCGACCGGGAGTCGACCGGGTTCGTTCTCTCCGAGGAGAGTTGGAACACCCAGATCCGCAACTGGGATCCGGTCTGGATGAATCGGCTGGAATCCTTTGCGATGGAGCTCGCGGACCGCTTGGACGCACCCGGGTTCGTCAACTCCGTTCGTCATGTCGTCCACAACCTGCTCCCACAGCAACAGTGCGATATGGCCACGGCTGCCGAGAAGCTTCATACGAGCGAGCGAACGCTCCAACGAAGGCTCCAGGAGGAGGGCACGACGTTTCGGGAGGTCGTCGATTCGACCCGACTCACCATCGTTCGGCAGTCGCTTCGGCAGGAACTTGGTGAAGGCGAGATCGTGCGCCGGGCCGGCTTCGGAAGCGTCCGCACGTATCGGCGCGCGGTGCAGCGCTGGCGCAACGAAGGCGCCCTCTAGTCTAACCAGAAGACGCCGGCAGCCGACCAGAGCGCGCCATCTCGGTCGCTGCCGAGGAAGCCGCCGGAAGCCGCCCGTCCCCGTAATCGCGCGCAACGACCCCCAGCGCGGCCCCGAGTGCGACAACGCCAAGGCGTCAACACGCTGCCATCAGGCGCCAACCGGTATCGCCGCATGGCGCAATCGCGCCGAAGTTGCGCCGCCGTGCGCCAACGGCCTTTCAGGCGAAATGGCGACCCCGGCGTGGTGTTGGGCCGGTCGTGACCACGGTGATGTGGATCACGCCGAACACGACACCGGTCCGCAAAGCCGGACCCAAGGGGCACTGACCATGAAGACGACGAACTCGACTCAATCGACCATCAAGCAAACACCCTTCTCCGCGATGCTTGCACTCACCGGCATTGCCGTGGCCGTGGGGTCCCCTGCCGCCGCGGGCGCACAAGACTTCTCCTGTGAGACTCGGACCGAAGAGACCATCTCGTGTGCGGTGACGCGCCTAGGCGCGGTGGTCTGTAAACCGTCGTCACACTCAGGCGTCATCGACCTCGAAGAAGTCGCCGCTTGCGTCGACGCGCACTTCCCGATCGGGGCAAATCCCATCGTCACGCTTGCGGCGTTCGGCGGGGGATCCGAACCGACGGAGCTCTACAGCGCGTGGAATGGCGGCACGGCCTTGACCACCTGGAAGTACGACGCGCTCCTGGACGAGCTCGACGGCCGGCCTCTCCACTTCGAGGTCGCGTACCCGCTTCTCGAACCGACCGGCAATGTCCCGTATCCGGGGCAGGCGACTGTGGTCGCCACTCGACCCATTCATCGGGAGGGGCAACTGACTCGCATCCGAGGAGCGACCACCGTTCTTGTCGCAGGTGGTGGTGGCGCGCATGGACAGGTCTTCTCTGAGGACACGCCGCAAGACGTCGGTCGAGGCGGCTTCGGTGGCCACGCCGACGGATGGGACGGGTTCCCGTGCCCGTACACGGACGGGGTCTGCGCCGATGGTGCGAACGGAGGCAACGCGAAGGGCGCACCCGGCGGCGGAGGCGGCTACGAACGATGGAACCCGGAGTTCGTGAGCGTGGCCGCCAACGGTGTTGAAGACTCGTTCGCAGAGCGCGTGGCGCGGGGCGGCCACGGTGGCGGCGGACACCCGCACGGCGGCGGCGGTCAAGCGCTCGAGAAGCTCGCGCGCATGTCCGCCGGCGGCGGAGGCGGAGGTGGTTCTTTCGCTTGGCGCAGCACGCGCCCGACCCCCGAAGGTCTCTCGCGTCTCCTGCTCCGAGAGCCTGGCGTGCAGTTGGTGTTTCAGCGCAATGGTCTTCACAGTCAGGTCGAGTGGCAGTACGCGGAGTTCTCCGGAGGCCACATCGAACCGTACGAGCTCCGTGCGCTCGAGGGTCAGACGAGCCTTTCGATCACGATCAACGATCCCGGAGGCCCGGAGAGCGACTTCGAAGTTGGCGGCTTGATCCTCGCGGATGGCTGCGGGCGAGAGAGTCGTCGGATCGAGCCGTACCGATTGACTCGGCTCATGAACTTGGGCTCCGGCTTCACCACGACGGACGACTCCAGAGTCTTCTATCGCGTGTACGACGGCGATGGGCGTCTCATCGGCACTGCGGAAACCAAAGTAGCCGCGGCTTTCGTGCTCGACACGAGTTTCAGCTTCTTCTTCCAACACACCGATCGCCTCGGGAACCGGGGCAAGGTGTCGATCCTCGCGGACTCCCAACCCAGGGTCCGCGTGCCGTCGAGCTGTGCCAAGAGCGAGCCACACCGGTAAGCGCGCTCGACACGGCTCCCCGTAGAAGCAACGCGATTTCCAGTCACCGCCCTTCGGGGCATCCGCGTCCCTGTTTGGTACTGTAGACATTGCTCCGGAAGCTGCGTAGCGTCGCCTCATGAAAAACAAGACGGTGGTGGTGGCGCTCGTCGTGGCGCTTTCAGGTTGGAGCTGCGGGGACGGCGGCGGAGAGATCACAGGGGAAGCTGGGCTTCAGTCGGTGATGCAGGCGATCGCGCTCGACTTGGCCGCCGTGCTCGACGAGATCGCGCCGTCCGACATCGTTCCTGCGTTGAAGGGTGCGGGCAACACGGCCGACTGCAACGACGGGGGCACGGCCAACTGGCTAGGTGCTTCCCAAGGGACGCTCACCTTCGCGGACTGCACGCTTCGAGGGATCACACTCAACGGCTCCCTCGTCGGGTTTCTTTCATCGGAGTTCGGAAACCTGAGCGCCAACGGCTTGCAAGGGTTCCTGATGATCAGCGGCGGGGCGACCGCTGATCTCAACGTCCAGCGACTGATCGTCTCTGCTTCCCTCCCGATCACGGATGCCGGAACCTTCTGGGAGATCGAAGCGATCACCGAGGAGAACGAGCTGATCTGTGCCTGGAGCGGCGGCGGTCCTTGCCAATCGTTCTTCTAGGCGCGACGCCGATTGGCAAAGCACGACTCCGCATCGCGTCGACGGCGTTGCTTGCGTTGGCCCTTTCGCTTGGTGGCTGCACGCCCTACGTGCACTCGCCTCCGGGTCGCTTGTTGCTGTTCGAAGCGGCCAAGTCGCTCGAAAAAGGCGAGACCGGGGTTCAAGCGGGGGGTGGCGGTGGCCTAGGCTCGGACATCGGCTTCGCCGGTGGGTTCGTTCGGGTCCGGCATGGCGTCGCGCGCAACCTCGAGTTTCGCGTCGACCTGAGCGCACTGTCGTTGAACGCGAACGATGGCGGGATCGTCGGCACGGACGTCCTTGCGACCGCGGGTGCCGGGATCAAGTACGCCTTCAATCCGCATTTTGCGCTCGCCGTCGATCTCGCGGGGGGCTACTGGCGGGGCGGCGGCTTCTTGAGCCCCGAGCTGCGCCTGATCGCCGCGTACGACAACCCACCCTTCAATCCGTTCATCGACGCTGGGTACTACACGAGTCACCCGCTCTCCGCCAATGACGTCGAAGCCGAGGTCGTCGTCCTGTTCGAGGACGACGAGATCGAAAACCTCGGTCCCCCCGTCTTCACACAAGGGTGGACCGCGGCGTTCGGCTTCCGCATCCCAACCACGAGCTACGTCTGCTGCCGTGTCGGGTCAGCAATTATCTTCGGGATGCGATTCACGGGCGCCTACTACCGCCCGACGGATCCGCCCGACTTCGCCGACGAACGCGACTCGCGGATCTACTGGTCGAGCTCGGCGGGGTTCGAGGTGGTGATTCCCTGACGA
>JBCCEK010000185.1:0-9072 GCA_039030295.1 Myxococcota bacterium
GCCCCGGTTCCGAAGATGAGGAGTCGGCGGCACGATCGAGGTCGAAGATCTTCTGGTGACCCACGTATGATGTGGTTTCGTACTTCGTGATCTTGCCGATCTTGCGCACGATCTCGGCCATTCGCTCCGCTTCCCGAATCAACACCTGCGCCGCCTTCGCGCCCGTGGATCCGGGTTCAGATTGTCGAAGAAGTAGTTCGGCATACGCCATCATGCTGGTCAGTGGCTGGTTCAACTCGTGTGCGGCCGTTCCGGCAAGTTCTGCCAGGACCCCGCGTTTGTCGGTGAACGCGAGCCTCTTCTGGGCTTCGGCCAGCCGCTCCTCCATGCGAACCCTCTCGCGGAGATCGGTGAAGATCAGCACGATCGCGGATGGTTGGTCGTTCTCGTGGATGAGCGAAGCCGACAGTTGCACAGGGATCTGAGCACCGTGCACGTTGACCAGTTCGAGGAGCGTGGGTTCGAGGCGCCCTTGCCCCCCGTGGCCGTTTGCGACCAACCGCTGCATCACGAGTTCCGCTGACGCGCGCCCGAGAAGCCCCTCGAGGGTGAGCTCGGCGGTTGCGTCCGAGAAGTGTCGGCCTGTCACTCGCTCCGCGCTTGGATTGAAGAGGATGACTCGTTGATCCATGTCGGTCGCGATGATCGCATCGACGCTCGCGTCGATCAGGGACTCCAGGAACTGCATCGTCAAGACCGGCGTCCGCGCCTGGAGTCTCTCGACGCGTATGGCCCACTCGATCGGACCGGCTTCTCGGAAGATCAGGTCGTGGCCGACTGAATCCGTGGCGGGGGCGCTCGCTTCGTCGTCGACCACCCAAAGCACGGGGACGCCTCGCGGGAAGTGAGCCGCACGGGCTGTCCGGTCTGCGGCATCGACGGCGATGACGTCTGGCGCCTCCTTCCCGAGGCGTGGCTCTCCGTCCACGATCTCGGGTGCCACGATCGCCCAGCCGCTTTCGCGCAGCGCAGCACGGACCCGCGTTTTCAGCTCTGAATCGGTCGAAATCAGCGCCAGCGATGCCATTGCCCCATCACCCTACCAGAGACGCCCCGAATGGTGGCTCTTTCGGGGCGCTCGTGTAACGTTGGCCTGCGCGGGGAACGTTGGCAAAGCCCATAGGAATCTTCGATTCAGGCCTTGGTGGCCTCACGGTTGCGAGGGCCGTCCGTGAGGCCTTGCCAGGCGAGGACTTGGTATACCTGGGGGATACCGCTCGCGTTCCATATGGGACTCGCAGCCCGAGAACGGTCATCCGGTACGCCCTCGGTTGTGCAGCCCATCTCGGTCAGTTCGACATCAAGCTGTTGGTGGTCGCGTGCAACACGGTCAGCGGCGTCGCGCTCGATGCGCTCGAGGATCGACTCTCGATCCCAGTCGTCGGGGTGATCAAGCCCGGCGCATCTGCCGGGGTGCGGGCGACGCGCAACGGAAGGATTGGCGTTCTCGCCACCGCCGGCACGGTTGCATCGCAGGCCTACGAGCGAGAGATTCACCGTGAAAACCCGTCGATTCGTGTCTTCGCGCGACCTGCACCCCTCTTCGTGCCCCTCGCGGAGGAAGGGTGGGTGACCGGCGACGTTCCAGTGCTCGCGGCTCGTCGATACCTCGCGCCGCTGGTGGAAGCCGACGTCGACACGATCGTCCTCGGGTGCACGCACTATCCGCTCCTGTCCGAGACGATTCACGACGTCGCGGCGGATCTGTTGGGACACGATGTGGTCGTCGTCGACAGCGCCGCGGCGACCGCGTCAGCTCTCGCCGAGCTCGTCGAAGGAACTCCCGTCGGGACGACCGACTCCGGGACGATGCGCATTCGGGTGACCGACTTGCCTGGCCAGTTCGCCACCGCCGCCGCGCGTTTCCTTGGGCAGTCCGTCGCAGGCCTCGAGGTGGCCGCGGTGGACCTCTGAACTTGAAATTACAGTAATAGTTACATAGTATGTAGACACTATATGTCACAGATAAGGGGACGAGCTGTGGCCGCGAGTGAGCCGCCAATCGCTGAAGAGAGCCGCATTTTCGCGACCGGAGAGTTACTCGACGGCGTTTACGAGATCATGCAGCTGCTCGGCCGGGGCGGCATGGGGCAGGTGTTCGAGGCGCACGATCATCTCCTCAACCGCCGAGTCGCGATCAAGGCCGTGTGGCCGAACCCGTTGACGCCGCCGCTGCGCAACGAAGCGCGGGCGTTGGCGGCCTTCCAGCACCCGAGCTTGGTGAGCGTTCATACGCTCGGGGAGCATCGCGGAATCGACTACCTCGTGATGGAGCGAGTGTACGGCGTATCGATGACGCAGCACATGTCGACTCGCTTCTCGGCCGACCAGACGTTCACGCCGACAGAGGTAGTGCAGATCCTTCTTCCGGTCGCTGAGGGGCTCAGCGTGGTTCATCGAGCGGGGCTCGTCCATCGCGACGTCAAGCCGGACAACATCATGCTGACGCCGGCCCAGCGCGTCGTCTTGATGGATTTCGGACTGGTACTTCCCGAGTTCGACGTCAACACCCGCCAGACGGTTGCGGGCTCGCCGCCCTACATGGCGCCGGAGGTGATCCTCAGCACAGCGGAGTCGGGGAGCGGTCATCTCTCGGACATCTTCAGTTTCGGCGTCGTGGCGTACGAACTCTTGACCGGACGCCGACCGTATTCGGGCAACACAATCCGCGAGATACTGGCTTCTCACGAGCGTGGCCCCGCGGATGCGCTCGCTGAGCTTCGCTCGGACTGCCCATTGGCGCTGTGCCAACTGATTCACGAGATGCTCAACCACAACCCACAGGTCCGCATTCAGAGTGCCGAGGCGGTGGCCTGGCAGATGCGCGCGATCCGAGACGGGGGTGTTGCGAGCGAACCGGCCCGAGGCGAGCCTCACGGAGAGTCCGAAGCGGCGCCGCCTACCAGTGTGCTGATCGTCGACGACGATCAGGACCTGGCTCGCATCCTGACGTTCTACGTGCGTCAAATCATGGGCCAGGCCGACGTGCGCGTCGCTCACGATGGCGAAGAAGCGTTGGAGGCCGTGCAGGAGTCGGAGCCGGATGTGATGCTCCTCGACCTGCACATGCCACGCATGAACGGTGTCGAGCTTTGCATGCAGCTCAAGGGCGAGGGACTCGCCGAGGGCTCGTCGATCATCTCGGTGAGCGCCGGTGCTGCTCAGCACGACGTACAACTCCTGCACCAACTTGGGATTCACCACTTCGTCGAGAAGGGGTCCAATCTCCGCGAACGCCTCCGAACGGTTCTGGCGGAGGTGTGTGGAGACAAAGTCCTGTCCGACGGATGAGCGCGCCCAGGCCGTGATTCCGTAGCTCGGCCTACGGGGTCTCGGAGTTCGGCTCGTCACGCTCCAGCTCTCGCTCGAGACGGCGAATCGTCCGCTTGAGTTCACGAACTTCGCGCGCGGTCGCCAAGTTGAGCCGCTTCGCCATGCGTTCGAGCGCTCGCTCGAGCCTTTCCTCGATTCGACCCCGCGTTCGAAGGGCCCCGAACATCGCTCGCTGAACCCGGGCGTCCTGCAGGAGCGCGGCGACTCTCGGGTTCTGGAGGAGTCGAAGAAGGCGCTCCCGGGGTTCGATCATGTTGATCCCAGCTAGCCGATGACGGCCTGGAGTTTGGTCGCCAGTAACGCGTTGCCGGTGAGTTTGATCTTGCCGTTCATGAAGAACTGCATCGCGGCGCTCGGTCTTTCGGTGAGCGCTTTCCAGTCTTCACTGGAGATCTCGATCGTGCACTCGGCGTCGCCGGAGTCGCCTTCGGAGACGCCGGGGGTGTCCTTCATGTTGACGGTCCAGACGCCACCACCTTCGCCGTGAACCTTGAAGAGAAACACGGCTCCAACCTCTTTGGCCCGCTCGACGTCTTGTTGGATCGACTGCGGGATGTTCTCGGTGAATGAAGTTTGCGCATCAGGCATGGTCGCCCCCGCTCCTGGAAGGCCGGGAGCTAACTACGGCGCCTCGAGGGTGTCAAGCCGGCGCGAGCAACGCCGCGAGCGGCTTCGAGGACAAGTCGTAGCCGACCACTTTCGGGTGAACGCGGCCTAGGTGCCTGTTTCGAGGTCCTGCGCAAGATAGGCGAGAATGACCTCGTCCAGGGTCTTCTCGGTCAACACTTCGTGACCGAACGGAGTGATAGGCGCTTGCGAGACCCGGCGGGTCGTTCCTGACGGCGGCCGCACGCGTTCGTAGGTGGGGGACCCTTCGAGTAGTCGCGCTGCAGCATGCTCGAGCACTTCGGTGGTGACTGGGTGCTTGGTCTGCGTCTTCGCCTCGCTCAGATCATCGTCGTCGTCCTCGTCGTAGTCGCCGTCACGAAGCGCGATGAAGACGCGCTTGTGCTGCTCCTGCATCAGGTTCTTGACGAGCGCTGCCAGGTTCTCGGCGCCCACGTGCTCTTCGTAGGAAGTCTTCTCGGAAGCGATGATCCGACCGCCGTCGGCGAACAGCTGCGTGATGACGTGCGGGCGTTTGACGCCCGAGTCCTCGGTTTGAATGTGGTACAGGTTTCCCTTATGGCGGACGTTCGTGTTGTACCCCACGAGCGGCGAAGGATTCGCTCCCATTCCCCAGATCATATCCCAGAAAAAGGGCTCAGTCCCCTTTTCCCTAGGGTTAACGGAAAGCCCCGCACAGACCGATGGCCGGAAACAAAAAGAAAAAGACCGAAGTTCGACCGCTCCAGGTGCGTCCGGGAGCGCGATATACATGCTTCGGTGATGGCCTTTGCTGCACCGACATTCATGGGATCGGTCCGCTGACCAAGAAGGAAGTGACCGCCATGCGTCGGCTGGACCGTTCGTCGGCGGGTTGGAACGACGATCACGACGACTACATGCTCAACACCGCGGCCGACGGAGGCTGTGTGTTTCTGATGGCCGATCAGCGGTGCTCCGTGCATGCGACGGTCGGGCCCGACGCCAAACCCGACGGTTGCCGTCGTTTCCCCCTCGGGCTTGTGGCGACGCCCGCGGGCGGACGCATCACGACCGACCACCGTTGTCCGTGTCGCACGATGGGAGACCGACCAGAGCTGAAGCCGAGCGACGCGGAGCCTTCGATCTCAGACGGCGGGAACCGACCGGTCGCGGATCGCCGAATCAAGCGCGTTCCCCTGACGTCCAAGGACCACCTCAAGTTCGCCGATTGGGAAGAGGTGGAGGAGCCCTATCTTCGTCGGCTTCGCGGCCGCGAGCCCGTGCTCTCGGTGTTGGACGCGAAGCCTTTTCCGAAGCTTCGTGGGAGCAGTTGGGCCAAGCAGGCCGCTGAGTTCATCGCGGCCCGGGATGGGACCCAGTTCGGCTCGGCGATGGCGTGGGTAGGCGATACGATTTCCTCGCTCCGCGACGGCCATGATCCGAGACCGCCAACGCGGCCTTGGTCTGCAGCGTTTGATCGCGCCGAGGCGAGATCCCCCAACGAGCGAACCAGTCGCGAGGTATTCGGCGACTGGCTTGCCGACGAGATCTGGTCCCTCAAGTGGGCCGAGGACTACAACTTCCACCTGGCGCGCACCGAGCTCGCGACACGCGTCACGATCGCCGAAGACATCTGCGAGCGGCTTCGGGGGGAGGGCGCCCGAGCCGACCGAGCCGCCGCGGAGGCGGTGATGATGCTCGAGGTCGTTGGCGAGTCGGACTTCTGGACCGAAGTCAAAGACCGTATGCGAGTCGCGTGATGTCGCAGGAGCAAGACGATCGTGTGCTTGCACTGCAGATCGGTCGGCCGCTGCGCGCCCTGTCGTCGGTCCGGGCATCGTGTAGCCTCGGGCTTCCGATCGTCGCCGCAGTTCCGCCGGTGCTCGACACCGGGGAGCCGTTCCCGACCCGCTACTGGCTGACATGCCCGCTGGCGCGCCGACGCATCGCACGACTTGAAGCCGGCGGCGGCGTCCGTGCGGTCCAGAAGCGAGTCGACGACGATGTCTCGTTTCGGGCGGCGCTTGCCGAGGTGCACCGCCGATACGAGCGTGATCGGAGCGCCCTGATTCCCGAAGGGGCGCGACATGTACCGAGGGGTGGCGTCGGCGGTTCGAGTGGAGGCGTGAAGTGCCTTCACGCGCACTACGCCGACTACGTGGCCGGCAACGAGAACCCCATCGGAATGGACGTCGCGCGCCAAATCGGCGAACCTCGATGTGAGGTTCCCTGCGTTGCAGAGGTTGAAGGTGAGCTTGCGAAGAACCCAGATTGGCGCGAACCCGGAGCCTAGGCTCGATTCGAGCCCGACGGCCCTCGAACGCGCCTCGTGGGGGTTGATTGCACTCGGTAGCCTCGCCGTGCTCCTGACGGCCGCAGCCTTGGAACCGAATCCCCGTGGAATGGGTACGCATACGCAACTTGGGCTTCCACCCTGCGGGTTCCTGACCCTCACGGGCTTTCCATGCCCCGGCTGCGGCCTCACCACGGCGTTCGCATACGGGATTCGCGGGCAATGGCTCGAAGCGGCATCCGCCAACCCACTCGGCCTCGCCCTCTTCGTGATCGTGTGCGCCGCGTTTTGCGTGAGCCTCGTCGCACCGTTTCGCGGATGGCGCTTTTCCGATCTGTTCGACCGGTGGTCGATCGACCGTTGGGGACTCGTCCTCGCGGCCGCGGGTGTCGCGATCTGGATCGCGCGGCTGTCGGTAGCGGCGTAGGGTGATTCCCTAGGTGGGAAGCCGATGACGAGTTTGCTTGAGGAGGTCGTCTCCACTCTTCGCGGAAGTCTCGGGTGTGCTGGTCATCGCGATGTGAACGACCGGCCTCGGCGAGATGTCTTCGGTCCAAAGCTCTCCCGTCTCGGCCTGACCCTGGAGCCTGCGAAGGACGAAGCCCGCCCCCTCGTGGTCGGTCTCCGGGAGGAGGATGCAGAACTCGTCTCTCCTCAGGCGGAAAAGATGATCGACCGCTCGGATGCAATTGCGCAGACCGGCACCGATGAGCGCCATCAAACGATCGCTGGTTCCGTCTTCGCTCTCGCTGGCGATCTCGGCGGCGTTCCGAATTCGGACGACCATGCATGTGAGAGGGTGCCCATAGCGCTTCGCGCGCGTGTGCTCATAGTCGAGGCTGATCAGAAGCTGGGAGGGCGTGGCGGCTCCAGTCACCGGGTCGCGCTGGTCGGCCGGCGGGTTGCTCTCAGGGACACCCGCGCGGTCCCGTCGCGTCGCACGGAGCACGTTGCGAACCCGTTGCTGAATCTCGAAGACGCGGTACGGCCGCGTGAGATAGTCTTCGGCTCCGAGTTCCAGCCCACGCTTGCGTGACTCCAAGTCGCCCTCGTCGGTGACCAGCAACACAGGGATGCGTTCGAGGCTCGCATCGGCCTTCAAGATACGGAGGATCTCGAAGGCATTGAGTTCGGACATGTTCGCGTCGAGCATCAAGAGGTCGGGCGGCCGCCGCGCCACCATCGCAAGGACCTCTGGGCCATCTGCGGCAGTGACGACGTCGTAGCCTGCGGCCCCGCAAGCCTCGTGAAGTAGACCGAGGTTGAACGGATCTGGGTCGGCGACGAGGACCAGCGCACTCATGCTGCTCCACCTCGCACTACCGGCATGGCCCTCGACGCCCCCACGAAAAACACGGTACCACGGGGTTTGCGCCGACTCCAATCGCCGTGCCCGACACCCGATACACGAGTAGGCTGGCGCGATGGTTGCTGCCGCCAGACGAGTCTCGGTGCGCGTTCTTCAGCGGGTCGAGCAGGACTTGGCGTGGGCAACCCCCACACTTGACGCGGAGTTGGGGCGCAACAAGCTCGGTCGGGCCGACGCCGCGCTTGCCACGCAGATCGTCTACGGGACCTTGCGCACGCTTCCTACCCTCGATGCGGCCCTGGCGCGACACACACGACGTGCGGGACGTATGGACCCGTTCGTCCATGCGGCGCTCGCAGCCGGCGCGTTTCAGCTCTTGCACCTGGCCAGAGTTCCATCGCACGCGGTGGTCGACGACACGGTGGAGATCGTTCGTGGCAAGCGCGGTCCGCGCGTCGGGGGTTTTGCAAACGCAATTCTTCGCAAGGTAGCCGCCGAACGACCCCGTGACCCGCGGCTCCCCGAACGCGTCGCTGTGCCGGACTGGCTCGAACGTCGGTTGCGTCGCTCGATCGGGGACGCGAACACGAATAGCTTGCTGCGGCTGTCCGACGCGGCGACCAGCACCGACGTGCGTGTTGGACCAAGGTCCAACCCTGAAGCCGTGGTTCGCACGATCAGGGAATCGAGTCCCAACATCAACGTCGTTCGCACGACGTTCGCATCGGCTGGACTTCGGCTTGAGAAGTCTGGTGACCCAAGGACGCTCGGCGCGTACACACGGGGTGAGATCGCCGTTCAAGAGGAAGGCGCCCAACTGATCGGGGAGGCGCCCGGCGCGCTGCCCGGTGAACGTGTGCTCGACGCGTGCGCGGGTCGCGGCGGCAAGACCGCCCAGCTCGTGCAGGCGGTTGGTCCGTCGGGCGAGGTCACCGCTGCGGACCTGCATGAGCGGCGGCTCGATCAGATCCCCGACGAGCTCGATCGACTCGGGATCGACCCCGCGCAGTTGTCCCGCGCGTGTGTCGATTGGACCGTCGGCCAGGGCGATGTGGTCGGCGAGTTCGATCGCGTGCTGGTTGACGCGCCCTGCACGGGGCTCGGCACCCTTCGCCGTCGCCCTGAAATTTTACTGCGGACCGACGCTGGCGATGCGGCCCGAATGGGTGAGACCCAAGCGAAGATCTTGGCCCGCGCGGCGTCGCTCGTCCGGCCGGGCGGCACCTTGGTCTACGCGGTGTGCTCTCCGCTCGACGAAGAGGGTCTGGAGGTCGCGCGTGGTGCGATTCTGCCCGGCTTCAGGCCTGCGAAGTCTCCACCTTTCGGCTTGAAATCATTGCCCTTTGGATCTAACCCCTGCATCCGCCTCGGCCCATGGGTCGAGGGGGCCGGCGCGTGGGCAGATGCCTATCAATGCTTCGTGTGGGTGCATGTAGGATAGCTCGTTGACAGGTCTCCATCACAACGCTAGATTCCGCCGAGCTTGAAATACGGGGCGTAGCGCAGTTTGGTAGCGCGCACGGTTCGGGACCGTGAGGTCGGAGGTTCA
>JBCCEK010000186.1:0-8932 GCA_039030295.1 Myxococcota bacterium
TCAAGCTCCAGTGGCGGAAAGAACACGTGTAGTGATCCGTTCTTGACCTCCACGGTGAGTGCGCGACGAAGTTTGCCTTCGTCCAAGTCTGCCAACGGCAAGCGGAGGCCGATCGGACTCTCCCCCGGCGCAAGCACCACGGGCTCATCGTCTGCGTAGGGCCACTTGTCGGACCGCCATTTTCCGTCGGCCCAGTCGAGCGGAAGCACCCATCCGGCAAGGGTTCCGTCGGAGTCGGATTCGACGCACGGGAGCACGCACTCCCGAAGCCCGAGCTCGTCCGCGATCGTTTGCATGGTGTTGCCCGCGAGCCCATCAGGGTGCGTGCCCGGTACGTCGTCCAAAAGGAGCGCGTCCGGTCGGTTCCATAGCGGTGTGCCGTCGTTTCGTTGCAACAGCAAGACGACCCATCTCGGCAGGGGCTCCCCGGGGTACTGCTTGCCGAACACCTGCATGACGACTGCACCGGGGTACTCTGTCCGGAGGAGCCGTCGCGCGAGGCGCCGCGCGTACCCGAGTTTCTCTGGCCCGAGCGCGCCTTGGTTCCACTCGTCGCCCTCCGGGTGTTCCGGAATGAACGTCGGCTCTCCACCCATCGTGACGTGCAGGTCCATCGCGTCGAAGCGTCGTTCGACGGCGTCTGCAAGGGCTTTGATCTCAGGACTCACGTCTCGGAACCCTCAACCCGGAGCACCACATGCATCCGCGATCCAACCGTGCTCTCGTGAAAGTAACGCCCTTGAATCGGTGCCACCCACGCGGGGCGGTTTGCCACCGCAGCCGTGATGAAGTGATGGTCGGTGAGGATGCCGTTGGTCGCGTCGAAGCCTCGCCAACCCGCGCCCGGGAGGTACACCTCGGCCCAAGCGTGCATCGACCCCGCGGCACGGTTGCTGCTTTCTGAAGACTCGTCTGTCGGTTCGTAGAGGTAGCCGCTCACGAAGCGTGCGGCGAATCCAAGCTGCCGGCTTGCCGTAACGAACAGCTCCGCCATGTCACGACACGAACCCTTTCGTCGAGCCAGCGTCTCGCTGGGTGTCTGTACGCCCTCTTCGTCCCGCCGCTCGTACGCGATTCCGGTATAGACAACCTGGTTGAGCGAGGTGAGGAGCGCCACCGTATCGCAAGGGGTGCCGTCGAGCGTGCCCCGAAGCCATTCGCCAACCGCTTCCTGCTCTCCTTCGTTCGCGCCGAGGTAAGGGCGGAGGGCGCTCTTCTCTCGCTCGTCGTAGCTGAAGGGAAACTCGGTGGCGCGACTCTCGACGATGAAGTCGAATGGGTTCTCCTCGGAAACGTCGAACACCATCCGACAATGAACCGACAGAGTCGAGGACTGTTCCAACCCGTAGTTGAAGACGGCCACGATGTTGTTGAAGCAATCACGGACCCAGCGGAGTTTGCCGTGCGGCTCGCTCTCGAGCGTGAACTGCTTCACGCGCAGCGTCTGGCTTTCGCGAGGTCGCAGGTACACCGAGTGCTCGCCGAAAGTCACCGGGGAGTCGTAGTGATACTCCGTGAGATGGTCGACCTCGATCTTCAAGTCGAATGGACTAGCAGGCGCACGCGCGTTGACCAGTCACCCGTCGTTGATCGCCGGGCTAGCCCTCTGGCCAAAGGGCGTCGTGGTGCGCGGCCGGGGCTACCAGCCGCCCGTGCCGGGTTCGCCCTTGAAGGGGCCGACCACATCGGAGGTCACCCACCCCCCGTAGAACCCGCCCGGTTGGGGCCCAACCCTCTCCGACCCCACGTAGCAGGTCACCCTGGCCGGGTAGAAACTGATGTAGTCCCGGATGGCTTCGAATTCTGGGAATGGTTTCGGGTAGCTCCAAGCGACGTTCGACAAGGCATGGCCATCATCGGTGACCCACGACCAGTAGGCGGCTGCGCCCTTCCACTCGCACAGCGACGACCCACGCTCCCGACGAAGGCGATCCGTGTCGACGTCGCTGGGCGGCAAGTAGAAGACCGGCGGGCTGGCCGTCTCGAGTACGCGGAGGGCGTTCCTGGTGTCGGCGATGGGCACGTCGTTGTAGAGGACACGTACCTCGCGTGGGTCGGCGACGATGCGGGGAGGGCGGGGGTAGTCCCATACGGATTCTTGCCCTGGGCCCGGGGCGAGGGCGAATTCCGGGCGGTCGTCGCCTCGAAAGCGCCACTTGGCTCGAGCCCGCGCGAGGTCGTCATCGTGCATCGCAACGACTCTAGCGCCGCAACCTCACTCGTCACCCGGCTGTCGGCTTTAGGAATCGAGAAGCAGTCGCGCCAGCAACACGTTGAGCTTGGTGTAAAGCCACTGGTTGGTGTTCTTGATGAAGACCTTGAGCTTCTCGTCGAAGTTGATGACCACGACGCCTTTCTTCCTGACGAGGGCGCGCACGGAGATGCGAGCGACTCGCTCAGGCGACGTGCCGACGAACCGCGGGACATTCTTGGTCTGATCGGCGGTCTTCGCGTCGCGGTAGGTTGCGGACTGCGCCAGTGGCGTGTGTACGAAGCCAGGGCAGATCGTCGTCACGGAGATGTCGTGTCGGCGGACCTCCGCCCGCAGCGCTTCGGAGAACGCTGCGATGCCTGCCTTCGTGATCCCGTAAGAGCCCGCACCGGGCGGAGTGGCCAGGGCGGATGCCGAACACGTGAACCCAATGTAGCCGCCCCCTTGCGCGATCATCGTCGGCAGCAACAGGTGCGTCATTCGGACGGGGGCGGTCAGGTTCACGCGTTGTTGGCGCTCGAAATCGCTCCACTCCTGGTTTCGGATCTGCCCGAGTACCATCATCCCAGCATTGCTGTAGAGGACGTCGATCCGCGGCGACAACGCCAGTGCTTCTTCGACCACCCGCTCCGGTTCGCCGTCCTCGAGAAAGTTCGCCGCCACCGTCCCAAGGACGCTTGCTTCGATTCCCTGGGTGCGAATGGTCTCTTGAAGCTTGCGTTCATCGACGTCGGTGAGGATCAAACGCCCGCCTTGCCGCGCGAACTCGCCCGCGAGGTGCCGTCCGATACCCGAACCCGCGCCAGTCAACAGCACCACCTTGTCTTGGAGTTTCATTGCGGGCGAGTCTAGCGCCACAATCGTGACTCGGGCCCGCCGAAATCGCGCTCGTGGTCCGTGGATCAGGTAGCCCGCAGGTCGTTGCCGATCGGGCCCCGCGTCCTATACCCGTCGAGAGGTGAAGCGATGAAGGCGATGGTTGTTCGAGAGGCCAACGGGCCGTTTGAGCTTGAGGAGCGGGACGTTCCCGAGCCAAGCATCGGTGAGATCAGAGTTCGGGTTGAAGCCTGCGGAATCTGCCACAGCGACGCGTTCGTGAAGCTTGGCCAGTTTCCGGGATTGAAGTTCCCGAGAGTCGCTGGCCACGAGGTGGCGGGCGTCATCGATGCGCTCGGCGAAGGTGTCGAGGCGTTCTCTGTGGGCGACCGGGTTGGAGTGGGCTGGCACGGTGGTCACTGCTTCACCTGTAACAGGTGCCGACGCGGAGACTTCATCAATTGTCACAAGGGTCGGGTATGCGGGATCAGCTACGACGGAGGCTACCAAGAGTACATGGTGTGCCCCTGGGAGGCTGCTGCTCGCATTCCTGACGAGCTGAGTGCGGCCGATGCGGCACCCCTGCTTTGCGCCGGCGTGACCACTTTCAACGCGCTCCGAAACAGCGGCGCCCGCCCAGGCGACATCGTTGCGGTGCAAGGCGTCGGGGGCCTTGGCCACCTTGCGATCCAGTACGCGAGCCGGATGGGCTTTCATACCGTCGCGCTTTCGAGAGGGCCGGACAAAGCCGAGTTGGCGAAGAGCCTCGGCGCACATACCTACATCGATTCGAAGGCTCAAGACGAGGTGGCAGAACTGCGCAAGCTCGGCGGCGCCGACTTGATTCTCGCCACCGCACCAAGCGGCAAGGCGATCGGTGGCGTGCTTCAGGGTCTGAGTGGCCGCGGCAAGCTCATGTTGGTGGCGGCCGCGCACGATCCTTTTCCAGTGAACGCCATGGGGATGCTGTCGGGGCGGATGGTGCACGGCTGGCCGAGCGGCTCTTCCATCGACAGCGAGGACACCATGCGGTTTTCAGCGCTCACCGCCGTCCGTCCAGAGATCGAACGTTTTCCGCTCGAGGCCGCCAACGAGGGCTTCGCCAAGTGCATGGACAGCTCGGTCCGCTTCCGGGCGGTGCTCGACATGTCCGCAAGCTAGGAGGCTCGTCCAGCCAAGCCTGGTTGAGTCAGGCCAGCCTCACGGTCAGCGAAACTCCCCGCTCTCGCAGGCCTTCTTGGTCACCTCATGGCGGTACTCGAAGAGCCGCTCGAGGTTGCGCCTCGCGAACCCGCCGCCAAAGGCTCTCCCAAGCGCTCCCATCGGCAACTCGTACTCGATGTCGTCAGTCAGCATCGCCTGATGGTCGCCTTGGGGTGTCACGATATGCCGATGGAGCCAAGAGGCGAACGGGCCCTTGACCATTCGGTCCGCGAACATCTTGCCCGGTTCATACTCGACGTGCTCGGCCACGATCGTTTGCCACAGCGGGCCTACCCGAACCCGCAGGATCACTTCGGTGCCAACTGCCAGGGACGACGGCGGCTTGACGATCTCCGCGGTTTGCCAAGGCGGTTGTAGCCTCTCGAACGCGTCTGGCGCCTCGTGAAACGCGAAGACTTCTTCCGCGCTTGCGTCGATGAGGCTCTCCTTCTTGAAATGCATCGTGGCTTGAATCCTGGTTTCTTTGTAGTGGCTCTGAACGCCGTGGCTTTGTGGCTCGGCTTGGGTGGTGCTCGCTACCGCGCAAGCTTCGATAAGATCGGGCGTCGCCATTCTTCCCCCAACGACGGGATCGTCAGCGCCTTCTCGAGCTTCTCTCGATCGTCACCGCTCCCGTAGCTGAGGTTCCAGACGTCCCAGACCGACAGGTCATACCGCCCCTCCTCAACCCTCGTGAGCACGTCTCCTCGCCCGAGCTCGCCGGGTTCGGCGATGCGAAAGTAGAAACCCGGGCGACCACTCTTCATGAAGCGCTTAACGAAGTGGGGGTCGTTCATTCGGAGTCCGAGCTTGAAGCACGGCGACCTTGGCTGGGCGACTTGGAGCAGGGCGGTCCCCACGGCGTAGACGTCGCCGATGCCCGCCTCGGACTCGAGCAGGCCCTCGGTGGTGAGGTTCTCGCCAAACTGTCCGTGCTCGAAGTCGGACCGGCCCAGCTCCTCCTGCCAGGTGGCGTAGTGCTCGAGCGGATACCCGTAGACGGCTTTGTTCTCGCCGCCATGGGAGACGAGATCGGCCTGGCGGTCGCCCTCGAGATTGTGGGGCTCGGCACGCACGCGTTGGTTGGTAGACGACTTGAAGATCCCCGTGAGCACCGGGCCTCGGGGGGTCTGTACTTCACGCGGGAGCCCCACGTTGACCGAAACGAGATCAACCATCGTCCCCTCCCTTGTGGGGCTGGTTGCCTGAGCCGGCAATGCCCCGTCGCCTAGTCCTCGACAAGGCACGTTTGACGGGCGTGGTGGGTCGGCCAAGATCGACCCATGGTTCGACTCACGATCATCGCCGTTGGCGTCGCAGGGTGGCTGTTCGGCTGCAGTCCGTCCGCGCCCAAAGGCGAGGACGCACCTCCAGCTTCTACCGACGGTTTCCTGCCAAGCCCCGAGTCGTTTGCAGTCGAGTATCCGACGTTCGACAAGTATTGGTACCAAGGCAGAGCCGAACTCACCCGATACGCGCTCAATCAGCACCGCTACGGTGACACGCACGATGGTGATGCAGTGCTCGTGTTCGTGACCGAGCCGTTCTTGCCGGGGCTCCAGGTCAAACAGGAGCACGGCGACGCCAAGGCGTCGGTCTCTGTGTTGAAGCTGAATGCGTACCGTCGTTTCTACACGGGGCTATACCCGTACACCGTGATGACGTCGTCGTTCACGCCCGCGCACCGGGCAGGAGCCCCGACCCTGAAGGCCACCAATACCGTGCAAGAGTGGTGTGGCCAGACGTTCACGCAGGTCAACCGTCGCGCGAGCGGGCTCCAACTCACGAGCTACTCGTACAAGCAAGACGAAGGCGACCGGAAGCTGAGTTTGCCCGATGCCAAACTCGAGGATGGCCTCTGGGCTCAGATTCGAATCGACCCAACCGCGATCGTCGAGGGTCGACAGGAGCTCTTGCCCGGTCTCGACTACCTCGTGATGCGCCACAAGGCCTTGCGGGCGTACCCAGCGATCGTAAAGCGGACCCAAGGCGCGACGACCGACCTGCTCGACGGGACCTTCGACTCGATCGAGATCGAGTACCCGCCCCTCGGTCGGACGCTGACGATCTTCTACGAGGCAGAGTTTCCGTTCGCGATCGTTGCGTGGGACGAGTCGGTGGGTCCCCAGCGGACCACGGCGGTGCGCACCAACGCGATCATCGACGACTACTGGAATCACGCTGCACCCGGAGACGTCGCCTATCGGGAATCCCTTGGGGTCGAGTTCTAGCTCTGGCGAAGGAACGCGCCGATGAGTTCAGCAATGCGTTCCGGTTCGTCTTCCTGGAGAAAGTGCCCGCACCCGGGAAGCGACGTGACCTCGGCGTTCGGAAGGTCCGTCTGAAGGCGTGCCACCGTTTTGGCGATGTCCGGCAAAATGCGGTCGTTCTCTCCGTAGATGATCCGAACCGGCAACCCGATGCTGGGCAGTTTCTCCCCGATCTCCGCGAGCCCTTTGATACTCAACCCTGACCCGGCTTTGATGAGCGCCTTGCGCGCGTCTTTGCCTACGAACGGCGCGGTGTAGGGTGTCAGCGTTTCTCGGTTGAGCCGTTCCTTGTGCTGCACCCCCAACCTCATCGCGCCGACGAGTCCTCGTTGGCTCACGAAGTAGTCCTTCACGAGTGGGAGCTTCAAGCCGATCAGAAACGCCTTCACCGCCCACGAGGTCTCTGGGTACGTGAGCGTGTTGAGAATCACGAGCTTCGAGATGCGCGATGGTTGTCGGACGGCCCAGAACAAGCCCACGGGCCCGCCGAGATCATGAACGACCAGGGCGGGTTTCTCGATGCCGAGTGCGGTGACGAATCCGTCGAGGATCTTCTCGAAGAAGAAGAAGCTGTACTTGATGTCGAGCGGTTTGTCGGAGAGCCCATAGCCGGGCAGGTCGATCGCGATGGCGCGGTGAGTCTTGGCGAGGCCTGGCATCACGTTGCGCCACAAATGGGACGACGTTGGGAACCCGTGAATCAAGAGCACAGGGTCCCCGCTTCCGAGCGTCCGGTAGTGGATTCGGATGCCGTCTACTTCGGTGTGTCCGCTTGCCGCCTCAGTCATCGCGTGTCCTTTCGACGTTGGCCACGGGCCCTTGTTGGATCGATGTAGCAGAGTGGGACCCTACCTTCATGCGCCTCACGAGGTCTCTTCCTCTCGCCAGCGGAGCGAGTCGCTCGAGTCGTCGATGTCGAGCCGCGCGATTCCGTCGTGCCAATGCGCCCCTTCAAGCAGTGCCGCTCGCGCGGCATCGTCGCTCGCTCGAAAGAAGTCGTCGACCAGCAGGCAAAAGGCGTCGACCACGGCACGGTATCGGTCGCGCGACTCGAGCTTTGGGAGCCGAAGGGCCACGGTTCGCCCCTCATCGAGGTCAGCCGTCAGCTCGGCGACCCGTTTACCAAACACCGGAAAGCACATCCGAAGCGACTTGGGCAGTTTCCCCAACAACTTCTCGCCAGCGCTAGCGCTGAAGTGAAGCCGAAGCGCATCCACCAACTCGTCGTCCTTCTTGTCGACGACAACTTTCAACCCATGCTTGAACGCCGCCGACTTCAAGTTCCCAACGAGAACCGCCGCCGCCCCCCCCGGACCGTAACTCAACTCCACATCCGCCACGCCCGCATCATACCCGGGGTCACTCCGCCCCTCCAGAACCCCCGTCGTTCCGGCACCTTACAGCCCGCACCGCGAAAACCCGATTCCGACCCCCGCCCCTCTCTTCGTCCGTGGCCAGTCGCCCACGGTCGCTCCGGGTTTTCGCGGTGCGGGTCGCAACTCGGCGGAATCAGTGCGGGAACGCGGGGGCGGAGTGACCCCGGGACGACCGCGGCGGAATCAGTGCGGGAACGGGGCGGGCGGGGTGATGGGCGCGCGGCGGTTTGGGTTTTCGCGGTGCGGGTTGGAAGTGGTTGGAATCAGGAGGGGAATGGGGGGGCGGAGTGACCCCGGGTGAAGATGAGTTTGGGGGAAGGGTCTAGGAGGGCTTCGGCGGCGTCGTCGAAGGTGGCGGTTCGGGACAGGATGGCGAGGGGGTCTAGGGCGCCGCTCGTCACGAGGTCGATGACGCTTGGGAGGACCGTCCTGCTGTGCACGCGGCCCACCTTGTAGTTGAGGCCTCGCATGTAGGCGTAGTTCAAGGGTACCTCCGTCTTCGACGAGAGGCCGGCGGTGACACTCGTGCAGGTGCCGCATGGCGCGGTGGAGCGCATGGCGAACGAGATGCCCTCCGGCGTTCCCGACGCGTCTACGGTGATGAGCGACTCGCTCGCCGCTTGTCGTTCCTTCGCGTAGTCGGTCTTGATCGCCTCGGCCCCCGCGGCCTCGGCGAGCGCAAGACGTCGCTCGTCGTAATCTGTGTAGGTCACCTTCGAAGCGCCCAGGGCAACGGCCGCGTGAACCGCGTAGAGTCCGACACTCTGTGCCAGACCGCCCACGACCAACACCGGCTCCCCTGGAAACTCGGCGAGACTCGGGGCCACGGTGCGATACCCGTCGGCCACGTTGTCCCCGAGGCCACACGCAGCTTCCGGCGAGAGGCCCTCGGGGAGCGGGAGCAGCATCGCGTCTGCAAACGGGATCCGCACCGAGTCCGAGAAGCCGCCTCCGAAGTCTCGCTCCCGGTTCGTACCCAACCCGAACGCCGAGAACGGAGGCACACGCGTGCACGCGTTCGTCCACCCGCGACGGCAGTTGTCGCACGTCCCACA
>JBCCEK010000187.1:0-8920 GCA_039030295.1 Myxococcota bacterium
ACGAAGCGACGGCGGTTGACACTGGACGGTCGCTTTGCTACCCACGACCGCCTTCCACACCGGGGTGGCACTTCTCTGTTCAGTTGAGGAACCACCAATGTTCAAGTCGACCTGCGTATTCACCGGCAACTCGAATCCGGCCCTGGCGGAGAGGATCGCCAATTATCTGGAATTGCCCGTCGCGCGCGCCCGAGTGTCACGGTTTTCGGATGGCGAGGTGTTCACCGAGATCAAAGAGAACGTCCGTGGGGTCGACGTGTACGTCGTTCAGTCCACGTGCGCGCCCGTCAACGATAACTTGATGGAACTACTAGTGATGGTGGATGCGCTGAAGCGCGCGTCTGCGGGATCGATCGCGGCAGTCATCCCCTATTACGGATACGCCCGACAGGACCGAAAGGCTGCGCCACGTACGCCTATCACCGCGAAACTCGTCGCTGACTTGTTGAGCGCCTCCGGAATCGACCGAGTCGTGTCGATGGACCTCCACGCGGGCCAGATTCAGGGCTTCTTCAACGTGCCGTTCGACCACCTCTACGCGCTGCCAGTGTTTCTCGAGCATCTGCGTCCCCGCTTTCCGAGACCCCCCGTCTTTGTATCGCCCGACGCCGGGGGAGTGGAACGCACCCGTGCCTACGCGAAGCGCCTGGACGCAGATTTGGCGATCATCGACAAGCGGCGCGAGGAAAAGAACGTCAGCGAAGTCATGAACATCATTGGCGACGTCGAAGGGCGCGAATGTGTGATTTTGGACGACATGATCGACACGGCGGGCACCATGACCAATGCGGCTCGGGCCCTCCGGGAGAAGGGCGCCTCCCGCGTGCTTGCAGCTGCGACCCACCCAGTGCTTTCAGGCCCCGCGCTCGAGCGGATCGTCGATTCGCCCCTTGAAGAGGTGATTGTGACGGACACCATCCCCCTTCGGGAGGAAGCCGAGGCCTCGGGCCGCTTTCGCGTGCTTTCGGTGGCAAGTTTGCTAGGAGAGGCCATCAAACGAATCCACCACAGCGACTCGGTGAGCTCGCTGTTTGTCTAGAGACGGAGCAATTGATCCATGGAAACGACGACGTTGCAGGCTGAGGTCCGCGAAAGCCGCGGAAAGGGGCCAGCGCGTCGGCTGCGTGCAGAAGGAAAGCTCCCGGGCGTGTTCTACGGCCCGGGCGTCCCACCCACGCCGCTGACCCTGTCCCCCAAAGAAGTCGAAAAAGCACTACGAGGCGAGCGGGGCAGGAATGTGGTCTTCAAACTGGCAGTCGACGGCCAAGAAGAACTCGCCATGGCTCGCGAGGTCACGACGGATCCAGTCACACGAGAACTGGTCCACGTTGATCTCTACCGTGTGTTCGAAGACAAGGAACTCGAGGTCAACATCCCGTTCCACGCGCACGGTCGTGCGGCCGGTGTGGTGCAGGGCGGAGTCTTGAATGTGACCCGACGAAGCCTTCCGGTACGGACGACGCCCGCGAAGATCCCAGTGTCCATCGATGTGGACGTCACCCACCTCAACATGCACGACACGATTGCGGTTGAGGACGTCGCGTTCCCAGATGGCGTCGAGTGCACGCTTCGACCGAAGCTCACCCTCGCCATCATTCTCGAGCCCCGCAAGGCCGTCGTGGAAGAGCCGACCGCGGACGCGGCAGCCGCCGAAGATGGCGCCAAGCCGGCTGGCGAGGGCGAAGCCGGAGACAAGCCGGCCAGCTAAGGGCGATTCGGACCGTGAGCACGCACCTCATCGCGGGCCTCGGAAACCCAGGACCCAAGTACGAGACGAACCGACACAACGTCGGGTTCATGGTGGTGGACTGCCTCGCCGACCGGTGGGGCGCACCGGGGTTCCGCGACAAGTTCAAAGGCGAGTTCACCAAGGTGTCGGTTGGCGGCGAGGACGTCGTCCTCCTCAAGCCGATGACCTATATGAATCTCAGTGGGGAGTCGGCGCAGCTCGCCATGCGTTTCTTCAAGGTCCCCATCGATTCGGTCTTGGTGGTGCACGACGAGCTCGATCTCCCGTTCGGCGTGGTTCGACTGAAGGTCGGGGGGGGTACGGCCGGCCACAATGGTCTCCGGTCGATGGTCGAACATGGTGGGGGCCCGGCGTTCGATCGGTGCCGGATCGGCATCGGACGCCCTCAGAAGGGGCGAACCGACCAGTATGTGCTCAGTGATTTCAACGATTTGGAGAGGGCCGAGCTCGAAGATGTGCTCGACCGGGCCGCGGACATGATCGCCACGGCCGTCGCCGACGGGACCCGGGCCGCCATGAACCGGCACCATGGCTCCTAGGCCGGCTGGCGAACCTCACAAGATCCGCTAAGAACGCGCCTTCCTCGCTCCAGCGCTTGCGCTTGGGGCCACATGACCAGGAGGACACATGGCCAACGCAGCCGCGGCGCCCGCGAGACAATGGGCCCGCGAATATGAGACGATTTACATTCTTCGGCCCGACGTCGACAACGATGTCGCCGAGAAGGTCGTCGGGCGCGCCCGCGACGTCATCGAACGACTCGATGGCACGCTGACCAAGCTCGACAACTGGGGCAAGCGCCGGTTGGCGTACCCGATTCGGAAGAGCAACCGCGGGATCTTCGTGTACCTCAAGTACATCGGGTCCGGCGGCCTCGTCGCGGAGCTCGAGAGAAACCTCCGGCTTCTTGACGAGGTCGTTCGCTTTCAGACGGTTCTCCTTCGTGAGGATCTCGATCCGACGACCATCGAGGTCGACCCCGAAGAAGTGCAGTACCTGCACGTCGAGGTTGAAGACGAGCCCGAGGACCTCGAGACCGAGCGGGCGCGTAGCCTGGGCATGATGCCACGCGCGCCACGCGAAGAGCGGCAACCCGATGCCGAAGGAGCGGCGCCCGCGGCTGCAGCAACCGGAGGTGCTGAGGCCCCTGAAGGAGCTCCGGCCCCCGAAGGAGCTCCGGCCCCTGAAGGAGCTCCGGCCCCTGAAGGAGCTCCGGCTCCTGAAGCTGCTGCGGCTCCTGCGCCGGCCGCCGAGGCCGCACCACCCGTCGCGGAGGCCCCCGCGGTGACCGAGGAGGTTCCGTCGTCCGCCGACGATGCAACTCCAAGTGAAGACGACAAGCCCGAAGGGGGTGCGTAATGGCTGATGAAGTTCGGCAAGATTTCGACGTCGAGGCTGGCTCGCGAAGGCGGTCAGGGCGCAAGCGTGCGCCCGGGTTCGCGCTCGATCCCGAGTTCCGCTTCGACTACAAGGACCCGCAGCAGCTGCGCCACTTCATTACGGATCGCGGCAAGATCGTCCCGCGCCGCATCACAGGCCTGACGGCCAAGCAGCAGCGCGACCTCACGCGCGCAATCAAGCGAGCACGCAATATTGCGCTCCTTCCTTACACCGCGACCAAGTGAGAAGGCCATGGCATCGACAGTAGAAGTGGTCCTCAAGGACAATCTCGAACACTTGGGCTCGATCGGCGACGTTGTGAGAGTGCGGCGTGGCTACGCCCGCAACTACCTTCTGCCGCGCGGGCTCGCCGTCGTGGCAACCCGGGGCAATGTGCGCCAGATCGAACACGAAAAAGCCATCCAGGCCGCCCGGATCGCCAAGCTTCGCCAGGAGCAGGAGACCGTCGCCCAAAAGCTCGCCAAAGTCACCGTCATGGTGGCCAAAGAGGCGAGCGAGGAAGGCAAGCTCTTCGGTTCGGTCACCTCGAACGACATCCTCGATGCGCTCAAAGCGAAGGGTGTCGACGTTGAGATCGATAAGCGGAAGCTCATCATGCCCGATCAGCCGATCAAAGAGGTCGGTAGCTACGAGATCGGAGTGAAGCTGCCATACGGATTGACCGGCACCATCAAGGTGGAAGTCAAAACCCGCGCCTAACCATCGCCAAGGCCATTGGCGGCCCTGGCGATTTTGGTTAGAACCAACGTTCGGAAGGAGCGGGGAGCATCTCGGCGTCGGCGCAGACTGGGCAGGTCCCACCAAACGCACTCGAAGCGGAGCGCGCGGTGCTGGGTGGCGTTCTGCTCGAGAACGAAGCGATCAATGTCGTTCTCGAGGTGCTCTCACTCGACGACTTCTACAGCGAAGCCAACGCGAAGATCTTCGACGCCATGACGGAGCTCTTCCGTCGCAACCAGCCGGTGGACCAAGTGACCCTCCGGGAGGCCCTCGTGCACTCGGGGAGGCTCGCCAGCGTCGGAGGGGACGAGTACCTCCTTTCGCTCACCAACACGATTCCCACCGTCACCAACATCCAGGCGCACGCCAGGATCGTGCGCGAGAAATCGGTGGTGCGGCGGCTCATTCAGGTGTGCCACGAGGTCACGTCGCGCGGCTACGGGGATTACGGCGGAGTCGAGGAGTTTCTCGACGAGGCCGAGTCGTCCGTATTTGCGGTCGCTCGCGAGCGCGCCCGCAATCCCTACGAGCACGTCAAAGAAGTCGTGATGCGGACGTTTCAGGAGATCCATGAAACGGCCAATCGCGGCGAGGCGATCACCGGGTTGCCCACCGGCTTCGCGCTGCTCGACAAACTCACCGCGGGGATGCACGGCGGCGACTTGATCATCGTTGCTGGTCGCCCAGGCATGGGTAAGACGTCTTTCGCACTCAACGTGGCGCACAACGCGTGCCAAGCGTCCAAGGTGGCGGTTGCCGTGTTCTCACTCGAGATGCCCAAGGGCCAGCTCGTACGTCGCCTTCTTGGGAGCGAAGCACGCGTCGACGGCAACCGTATCCGGACTGGGCAGCTCCACAAAGAGGACTGGCCGAAGCTTGCCGACGCCGCCGGGACGCTGAGCGAGCTCCCGATTTGGATCGACGATACTCCGGCGATCACCCTCCTCGAGTTACGGGCGAAGGCGCGGCGCCTGCGTTCGGAGGTCGGCCTCAGCCTCATCGTCGTCGACTACCTCCAGCTCATGCGCTCTGGCACGCGCAACGATTCCCGCGAACAAGAGATCAGCGAGATCAGCCGAAGCCTCAAGGCGCTCGCCAAGGAGCTCGAGATCCCGATCATCGCGCTGTCGCAGCTGAACCGTGGCGTCGAGTCTCGCGGCGTGAAGGACAAGCGCCCGCAGCTTTCAGATCTGCGCGAGTCAGGCGCCATCGAGCAGGATGCGGATACGATCTGGTTCATCTACCGCGACGAGGTTTACAACCGCGAGAGTGACGACCGAGGCATCGCCGAGATCATCATCGGCAAGCAACGCGCGGGCCCAACCGGCACGTGCCGCGTCCGCTTCTTCAACGAGTACACCCGCTTCGACGACCTCGCCGACCGCGAAATGTACGGCGCCGCCTCCGCCGCCGACTACCTCGACCCCTAGGGTCACTCCGCCCCCCCAAAACAGGTGCGATCCCAAGCACTTCTGCACCGCACCGCGAAAACCGGTACGCCGCCCGACGCTACGCGTTGACGCACATCACTTGCTTGAGCTGCGCCACCACTTCGACGAGGTCGCGCGCTGGTTGGCCATGACTTGATCGATGTCTTTGTAGGCGCTCGATTGTCTTCCCGGTGACGACGCCCGCCATGTCACATCGGTCTCGAACGCATCGTCACATCACAGGCGCTTCCTCGAGCTCAAAAGGACCGACCTCCTTCCGGCCGGCGATTCCGGCCTATTTCGGGGTCGCATCCCGACCAAGATCGCATATCGAAAAACATTTTTTCTTGACTGTTTATCAATATGGATTTATTGATTATCAATAAGTTAGTGGAACCAAGGAGAGTATCGTGAACACGCAGCTAATTCGGGCGAGCAAGATCGCCTTCGACTTGTTGTTTTGGCTAGGAATCGTCGCACTGGTCGTAGTTCTGGTCGCGGTCGGCGCCCTTCCAGTGATTGTCGACGCGGTGAGGGAGCATGCCGGCGCGTTCTCAGCATCGTTCCTGGGAGCCGAGTTCGACGTCAACCTCGCGGCGCTCGATGTCCGAGAAGCTGTGCGGTTTGGTTGGGCAGCCTCGCTCGGGATGGTCGTAAGTCTCATTGCGTCCATCTATGCGTCACATCAAATCCGACGCGCTCTTCGCTCAGTGCTCCGCGGTAGCGCGTTCCGAGAGGAAAACTACGGAAGGCTCAGGCGGATCGCGTACGCCTTCTTCGCTGTGGTTCCGTTCGGCATCATCTCGCAGAGCTGGATGGAGAGCGTGCTGCACCAAGGCTTCCGAGTGAGCCTCGACCTTCAGCTCGGCACGATCGGCTTTGGCTTGCTGGCGTTGAGCGTCGCTGAAATCTACAAGGCCGGCATTAGCCTCCAAGACGACGTCGAGCTGACGGTATAGCGATGTCGATTGAAGTCCATCTCGATCGGATGCTCCTCGATCGGAAGATGTCGCTGACAGAGCTCGCAGAGCGAGTCGGAATCACCCTAGCCAACCTGTCGATCCTCAAAACCGGGAAGGCCAAGGCGATTCGCTTCAGCACACTCGCGTCGATCTGCCGAGAACTCGACTGCCAGCCCGGCGACTTGCTCCGCTACGACTCGTCCGAGGGGAGCTGAGGAGTTTCGGGTCGTCGCGGGGGCTAGGCAGCTGGAGAAGCTCCGTGGGACCAAGGTAGCCATACGCTGGATGCATCTCTCCGGCGTAGGCGCCTGAACTCGCCGGCTCGCTCTCGTGTCCCGGTCGCGTCGAGGGAACTAGACAGGTCGCTCCGCCTGGAACTGAGCCAGGTAGGGACCATGAGAACGCGGACTCGACGGCTCTCGCAAGCCGACTCCACCGATTCACAAGGGTTGTTTCCTGAGACGAAATCAGCGAAGCTTCGCCGCCGCCGTGCTGACCTACTATCTCTCTTCGGTAGTCGATCATCCCCGCCGCACGCTTTGGATTGTCTTCCTCGTTGTTGCGGTGCTCGCTGTTCCTGCGACCACCGTAAGACTCGACAACGATTTTTCGAAGCTCTACTCCACGGCCACCGAAGCCGACGCCTACCGCCTGTTTTTTCGTGAGGAGTTCGGCGCTAACGACGGGCTGCTGGTTGCGGTCCTCAGCCCTACCGATCCTCGTGATTCGCGCTTCGGTGAGCTCCTCGATGGCCTCACGGACGAAGCCGCCCGCGATCCTGCGGTGGCTTATGTGTTCTCGGCGACGCACACCTCGGTTCCCTTCAGTGTCGACGAGACTGTGGTCTTTGGACCGCTATTCGGTCCCGACTCAGAGTTTGTCGGAGATCACGATGCTCGGGTGCAACGGATGACGAAGTCTCCGTTGGGTCAGAGACTCGTCTCTGGGGATGGAAGCTACTTCGTCCTCGCCGCTGAACTCGATAAGGCGCGCACGAGTTACGAGTCGATCGCTGCCCCCGCGATTCGGTTTCGAGATGTTGTCGTCGATGGCGTTGCGGATTCCGACCTTGAAGTAGGGATCCATTTCGCGGGGATTCCGAGGACACGGATTCACGCCACGGAGTCGCTGGAACTCGACCTTTTCTACCTCTCACCCCTCGTTGTGCTCGTCCTTTCGATTCTGCTTTGGCTCCTAATCAGAAGCTTCCTAGCGGTCGCCGTTACCCTGTTCGCATTGGCGCTCTCAGTAATCGCGACTGGGGGTGTCATCGGACTCTTCGACGACGACTTGAACTTCCTGACCGTCCTCTACCCAATCTTCCTTACCGCGGTCGTGGTCGCGCACACGGTCCATTTGCTGCACCAGTACAAGAGCGAACTCCGAAAGCCGGGCATCGACACGGAGGAGGCGCTACGCGCGGCCTCTTCCCACGTTGTGAAGGCTGCACTGCTCACGAGCCTGACGACGGCGATCGGTTTTGGGTCGCTAGTGGCAGCCCGCGCCACGATCTTGAGAACGTTCGGCCTCTATCTCTCCATCGGCGTGGTTATTTCTTTCTTCGTCGTGAGCTTCGTAGTCCCAGCAGGGATGTCGATTTTGGGCCCCCGAGTGTTCGCTCGGCGCGTCGATCGGGGAGGCTCGGGAATACCCAATTGGTTCGAGCGCACGCTTGAAGCCACGACTGGGACCCGTGGTGCGCGGCTTACTACCCTTTGCGCCGTCTTGCTTCTCGGCGGGGCCTTCCTCTACGGCTCCGGTGTTCGCTTCGACTACGTTCTGTCGGACCACACAAAAGGAGAGCCTTCCCTAGTCCGGGGCAATGCCCTCATGGACGAACACCTAGGTGGTATCGTTCCCATCGAGATTTCGTTCCTCGGGGAGGAGGGGGATTTCAGGGATCCCCGAAACCTCGCGCTCATGCAGGAGGCCGCAGACTGGTTGGAAGCGAACTACGATGTCCCCTCTCCGATTGGGATCGCAGCAGTCCTTCGCGAGCTCAATCGCGAGTTTGCGGGTCTCGACGAGGTGCCCTCCGACCGGGCGGTCATCGCGCAACTTCTTCTTGTCGCTGAGTCCAGCCCCGATCGCGTCGTACCTCAACTCGTGAGTGACGATTTCGCGCATGCTCGCCTCCGAACTTCGGCGAACGACAAAGGTGCCAACTACATCGTCGGGATGTGGCATGCGTTCGACCGCTTCGCGCAGCCTTTGTTCACCGATACCGGGATCGTGCCGCGAATGACCGGGGGGATGGTGATTGGCTACGACGGGATGAAGCAGCTGAGTTCGGAGCTGTTCCGAAGTGTGATCATTGCCCTTTTTCTCGTCGTTCTCGTAATCGGGATCGCCTTCCGAAGCTTGCCGTTGGGCCTCGCGGCGATCCTACCGAATCTGCTGCCTGTCGCGATAGGGCTCGCTTTCCTACGTGCCACCGACACAGTCGTGAACCCTGTCCCAGGTATCGTTTTCTGCATAGGGATCGGACTCTCTGTTGATGACACCATTCATCTCTTCGCCAACTATCGGAAGAACCTGGAACATGGCGGAGGAACAAAGGACGCAGTCCGTCTCGCCGTCCGCCAAACCGCGGGCGCGCTGGTGACGACGACCGTAGTCTTGGCAGTTGCCCTCGCCCTACTTCTGCTCTCACGCTC
>JBCCEK010000188.1:0-8895 GCA_039030295.1 Myxococcota bacterium
GACGGAAGCTGGGGAGTCTACTACTGCGCTCGCGCCCTAAGGACCGCGGTGCGCGAGAAGGCGCATCACGTGGGGCTTTTCTTCGCCAGCACCGCAGAGCCCCTCGGCACCTCGATGGAGCTACGCGCGATCGTCGCGGCGATCGACGCGCGGTTCCACGACGCGCGGAGAGGTTTCGAACGAGTCCATGACCCGGAAGACTATTCGGCAGGCCAATCCCTCGCGCGAGCCCTGCGTTCGGCGGGCTCCAACGGCATCGCCTATCGGAGTGTTCGAGACGAGGGCGGAGACTGCCTTGCGGCCTTCCGTCCGAAGGCTCTCCAGCGGCCGATCTCGGGCCCGCACCTTCGCTTCCATTTCGACGGCGTGCGCATCGACCGCTGGTTCCACTTCGGCGACAAAGCGTGGCACGAGCTCGGGGCCGAGTAGGGCCCGGAGGTCACGTCACCAAGGGCGCTTCGGGTGAAGCCGCTAGGCTGCGATAGCCAAGTCCGCGCGGGGGCCCCGTTCGTGTAGGCCGTACCGTTCGCAAAGTTCCGTCCGACGCTTGGGGTCGAAGTTGATGCGGCTCGGATCGTGTTCTGCGTGTTCCACGAGACGTGGGTTCATCACGCGGAACCAAAGTCGCGGAATCCATGCGAGCAGGAACATGCCGAGATACCCGTTCGGGAGCCTCGGGAGACCTTCGAAATGCCGCAGCGACTGGTAGCGACGACCTGGGTTGGCGTGGTGATCGGAGTGACGTTGCAGATGGTAGAGAGCCCAGTTCGAACAGATGTGGTTGCTGTTCCAGGAATGCTGTGGCTGGCATCGCTCGTAGAGCCCGTTCGGGCGCTTCTGCCGTAGCAACCCGTAGTGCTCGATGTAGTTGGCGGTGGTGAGCTGGAATGCGCCGACGAAGTAAGCCCCGACCAAGAACGGCACCATGACGGAACCGAACGCGGCGACGAGTGCGAGGGCGACAGAGGCCGTGATCAGGCCTGCGCGCACGATCTCGTTGTCCAGCGACCACACTCGTTGGTCGTGACGCTCCAGGCGCCCTTTTTCGAGGCGCCAAGCTCGGCGGAAACCTCCAGGGAGCTCTCGAAGCGCGAAGCGGTAGATGTGTTCGCCCATGCGCGAGGACGCGCAGTCTTCCGGCGTCGCCACATGCCTGTGGTGGCCGCGGTTGTGCTCGATGGCGAAGTGGCCGTAAGCACCCATCGCAAGGACCGACGTCGCCAGGTTTCTTTCTAGCTTCGACTTCTTGTGTCCAAGTTCGTGCCCGAGGTTGATGCCGAAGCCGCAGAGGAGCCCCGTATTTGCGATCATGGCAACGAGACCCGACAGCGGAAGCTCGGTTGTTCCGACGAACCACGCGTTGCCGAGGAAAGCCACCCATAGAACCGGAGCGAGTGCGTACAAAGCCCATCGGTAGTACGGGTCGGCCTCGAGGAGCGGCACGATCTCCTCGGGCGGGTTGTTCTCGTCCTCGCCGAGGATGATGTCGGCCAAAGGCAGCCCGACGTAGAGGAAGACGACAGGCAGCCATAGGAGCGCCGCCGATCCGGTGCCCCAGTAGACGAGCGGCCCGCAGCCGAGGACACCCGGAACCAACACCGAGAGCATCCATGCGTATCGTTTTCCGTCGCGGTAGCGGGTGTCTCCTACGGAGAAGACTGGGCTGAACAGGGACATCGTGAAACCTCCGGAGGGATTGCCCTCATCTTGAATACACAATGGACGATCCCGTGCGGTCTCGACACCGACGTCCCTGACAACAATTCGTCATTTAGTGCCAAATGGGCCGTCAAGGCGGGGTAAGCTCACGAACAGCGGGGAAGACCATTCGCTTCTCCGCGGTCGACATGGTCGGGCCGAGGTACAAGCACCGGGGATCACAGCAAGAGAAGGGGCCGGGCTCGGGTCGCCTCCGACCTACCGTTCACCCGGCATACGCGCGTCTGCTGGTGGTGGAGCTCCGCAAACGCGGCCTCGGCGATCAAGACATCTTCGTCGGCACGCGACTCGGCTGGGAACAACTCCTCGAGGACGATCGCTTCATCAGTTTTGAGCAGTTTGCCCGGCTCGCGCGCCGTGGCCGTGAGCTGACCGGGGAAGGATGGCTTGGGCTCGATGTTGGTCGGTCGATGCAAGTCTCATCTCACGGCCCGGTGGCCTATGCGATGATCGCAAGTCGCGACGTGGGGCAAGCGCTCGACCTGGCCGCACGCTACGCGTCGCTTCGGATGGAAGTTGCGGAGCTCCGAATCGAGCGCAAGGCGGAACGTGTGGAGCTGCATCTCGAGGACAGGGTAGGCTGGGGCGATCTCGCCGAGTACGTGTCATCCACGATTCTGGGATCCGTCACACTCCTTCTCGAAACCGTCAGCGGTGGCAACTTGCCTGATGCGCGGATGTTCTTGGCACACACGCGGCCGGCTTGGGAGAACGAGTACGCATCGCGACTCCGGGGAATCTCCCTCACGTTCGACGCGGGTCGCTATGTGCTCGACTTGCCCGCCAGCTTTCTTGCGACGCCTTGCATCACCGCGGACCCTGCCGCCTACGAGCAGGCACTCCGACTGTGCGAGCGTGCCGCTGCTCAGCGCAGCGCGGGCGACGACTTCGTTCAACGAGTTCTCGATAGCCTCCTCGAGTGCGAGGGCGAGTATCCCAGCCTGAGCGAGACCGCTAGCGCGCTGCACGTGTCGGACCGGACTCTGATCCGCAAACTCAAGGCACAAGGAACCTCGTACCAGAACCTCCTCGACGACGTCCGTCAAGAGCTCACGGTATGGTACCTCAAACACACCGACCTTTCGATCGAGTCGATCGCCGTGCGCGTTGGCTATCGAGACCCCTCCAACTTCAGCCGCACGTGCAAGCGCTGGTTCGGGACGACGCCGAGTGCGATCAGAGATGGTGCGCTCTAGCGCTCGCAACCCGGCCTTGTCGTTCCTAGCAAAACCGCGCATTCTCTCTCGGGAGAGGAGCGCCCATGCCACCCAAGCTGCCGAACCGAACGAAGCAAGACCTCTACAGGGCTTGCAAGAAGTCGGGCGAGAAGGTGCAGAAGATGGTCCCAGGCCGTTCGAACAGGGCCAAGACCGCGAAGTACTTCAACCAGCAGCTCTGCAAGGACGTCGATCAGAAGGTTCTCAAGATCGTCTTCAAGCAACTCGCCAAACAAGCCGACAAGCGTGGCGCGAAGGCCCCAAAGACCGTCCCCAAGATCAAAGCCGTCCCAAAGATGGTCGCACCCAAGGGGGTTCCCTCCGTGAAGATCCCCGTCCCTTGGTCGATCCCGCTCGGCGAGCATCCAGACGGAAAGAAGCGGGAAGGCAAGTTCGAGGTCAACATCTGGGGAGACCCGCGGACCTTCGAGGAGACCAAGAAGGGCGCATTTCTCAACTTCACCGTGCGGTTCCACGGGCCCTGAGGAGGTAGCGGTTGGACTCGAACACCCGAGCCTAGCGTCACCGCAGTCCGCACCCACGGTGACGTTCGCCGCACCGCCGTAGTCGTCAGCTTGCTTGCGCGGACCAGGAGCGGAAGAACCACCCGCGTCGCGATGTTCAAAAGGGTGGTTGGCGGTCAGAAGGTGCCCATGACGACCGCACCTCCGACGCTTGGCCGGAAGGTGAGTTTGCGCTTGTCGGCTCGGGTCGTGTTTCTGCTGAGCTTGCGCGCCCGCACCAAGAGCGGGAGGCCGACGAACGTCGCGACGGCGAACCCGGTACCCATGATCGTCCCGCCTTGGATGATTGGAATGAACTCATCCTCTTCCCAACAGACCACCACGTTGCGGCACGGTGGAACGAGCAGCCGCGCGAACCCGGCGACGAACATGGTTCCCCCGATCGCCGTTGTGGCCCACCCCGCGATTCGGAGTCTCCGGACTCGCGAGGCGGTATGCTCGGGCGCCGGAGGGATGGCCGCGGCGGCGACAGGAGTAGTCGAATCGAGGGAGCTGCGTTCTCCGTATACGTCGACGTGTGCCTGGGCGTAGGCGTTCCTTGGGGTGCTGGCGAGCACGATGCCGCCGATCAGGAAGGCGGTGGTGATGCATCGGTGTAGGGTCATGGCCAAAGCGAATGCAGGGCCCGTGCCACTGCTTCACCACTGAAATCACTGTGTTTTCGCCGCTGCACTAATTTCGGCCATGTGGCCAGAATTCACGCTCCGTGGCTACGCGGCTACAGTCTGGGGAGCGCGCGTGAAGGAGATCTGTCCGGGAACCCGTCGAACGGCAGGCCTGTGCCGGTGCCATCGCGCCGACTCGCTCACCGCCGCGTCGAACGTTGGGAGTGGGCCACCAAGAGCCACGTCAACCACACGACACTCAGGTAGCCGGGCCAATCGCCCACCAATCCGTAGGGTGTCGGCCCTTGCAGGACGTGCACTCGGCTCCGCAGTGTTGCGACCTCATTCAGTGGGGTCTCTTCGAGTACCCGCCCAACCGGATCCACGACAGCGCTGATGCCGGTGTTGGTGGCCCGCACGAGATACCGCTGGTGTTCGATCGCGCGCAGGCGGGCGAGGCGGAGGTGCAGGCCGGGTCCGTGGGAGTCGCCGAACCAACCGTCGTTGGCGAGGGTGACCAAGAGTGAGGGACGCGTTCTGAAAACCAAAGCCCGAACGTATCCGGGTCGGATCGCTTCGTAGCAGATCGGAACCGCGATCTTGGAGTCTCCATAAGCCAGCCCGTCCGTTGCGGGGCCGATCTCGAAGTGACCTCCTGTCTCTACGGGCCCCGACCAGTTCTCGAGTACCGAACGGAGTGGTGTGTACTCGGCGAATGGAATCAGCACGCGCTTGTGAGTCTGCGTACGGATCATGCCGTCGTTACCAACGAGGAGCGCGCTATTGAAGCGTGTGTCGCGATCTTGCGGATTGCGGACGACGCTGCCGAACACCAGCGCCGCTTCCAGATCGCCGCGCACCAGCGCGCCCGAGGTTGGCAAGCGATCGGGGAGCGGAGAATCGTAGGCGGTCTCGGGCCAAACGAGCAAGTCGACGGGACCCTCCGATTCGAGCCTACGGCTGAGCTCGAGGTATCGCCGGTGGGCCAGTGCGCGGTCGGCTCGCCCGCTGGTGACACCGACGTTGGCTTGAACGATACCCACGGTGATGGTCGGTGCTGTCGCGACCCGTTCGTCGACGCGCTCCACCGACCATGCGCCGTAGAGGATTGCAACGCCCATCGCGCCGAGTGTTGCACCAACCACGCGGCCACTCGATCCACGGGTTCCCCAGCGGCGAAGCACGGGCTCGGCGGCCAACGCACTCGCGGCGCAGCCCCACGCGCTCACCAACGTCGGCCCGCCAAGCGCGGCAAGTTGGGCGAGCCAAACTCGGTCGAGGAGTGCGTTCGCGAGGTAAAACGGAAAGAGGCTGGGGTAGAGCCACTCGATGACGACCCATGGGAGTACGAGGGAGACGACGGTGCTCTGTCCGCACCCACGAAGTGCGCGAAAGCCGATGCCGATGAGGACGAAGCGGACCGACACCCAAGCCCCCAAACCGAGCCACACGGCCCAGCTGAGCGGAATGCGTCCGTCGGTGAACGCGACTAACGCGGGTTGCAGCCAATAGAATCCACCGAGGTAGCCGGCGATGCCGAACGTCGCGCTCGAGATAAGCGCCCCTAGACCCGTGCGACACCGTTCGAGCGTCAGCACGAAGATCGCGACCGCAACGAATGCGAGTGGCCAGGCCCCGCGGATCAAGAACGAAGCAGCGAGCAGCAGGCCACCGAGGAAGCCAGAGACGACGACACGGGCGGACACGGCCCATCGTTATACATGCCTCCGGCGGTTCGTGGTTGATTTGCCGTATCGCTGCGACGTACCCTCGCGCGATGCCCGGTCAGGGAACGACGCGCGCCTTTGCGGCGGTAGCGCTCTTCATAGCCGGGGCGATCGCAGCGTACGTGTTCATCCGCGACGAGCCGGAGCCAGCCTCCGGGATGACGGAACGCACTAGTGCGCAGTCCCCCAGCCGACGGGCCCGACCCAGCCGACCATCGCCGGGCTCGGATTTCGATGGCGAGTCGATCCCGGATTCGGTCGACGCGACACTCCACGCACCGCACTTCGACCTCGCGCAGCTCGACTACGATGGGCTTCGTTTACAAACGCCCGACAACCTCTACTGGTTGTTGGCGGCGCCGACGGATGACGCTGCGGCACTGAAGGCCCGCGAAGCCGAGAAAGCCAGGCGCAACACGCAGTACGGCCGCGTGGTGTCGGGTGTCGCGAGCCAAGAAGAGATCGAGGACTACTACACCTATCGACGCAAGCTGTCCGAGGACTACGTCGAAGTTGCGCAGTTGATACTGGACGCGCACGGAGACGAGCTCTCGGAGCGGGACGTCGGGTTGTTCGAGCTCACGATCGGACTGCACGCATCGCGCCTCGCCGAGCTTCCGCAGAAACTCGACGACGCGTTGCGTCGCAAGGCCGAGTACGACGAGGTCAAGCGCGCGTGGCGAAACCAACAGGCGGCCGAGTTGGATACGCGAGAAGCCGACGCAAAAAGTTCACCAAAATAGCGTCGAGATAGTCTTGATCTTTGAAGGGGACTCGCTGATAGTCCGGTCACCGAAGCTTAAAATCCCTAGCTCGAAGGAGAGGCGCTATGCGATTTGGAGTCGTTTCGTTGTGTGTGCTTGCGCTTGCGTTGATCCCAAGTCGACCCGCGGAGGCCATCGGCCTCGAGGACATCGTCGACGGGGAGAACAACTACCCGTGGCAGCAAGTCGAGCTTCCAGGAACGCTTTGCGGCAACGGCACGCAGTACAAGTTCTACGTGTATGACAACCCCGCATCGACGGACTTGCTTCTCTACTTCGAGGGCGGCGGCGCATGCTGGGACTACGAGGGTTGCTCGGGTCGCCTCGGTATCCTCGGTGTGGCCAATCGAAACGGCCTCCCAGACGACTACATCGAAACCACGGTTCCCAAGTTCGCGGCGCCGCTAGTGAACGGCGCCGACCCCGGGATCCCGTTTCGTGCCCGCACAGACCTCATCACCAAGAACTTCGATGTCGTCTACATGCCCTACTGCACAGGAGATGTGCACGTTGGCAACAGCGTGACCACATACGTCGACCCAACCGGCCAAGAACCGCCTCTCACTTGGTACCACAACGGCTACAACAACACGATTGCGGCCTTGAATCACTTGGCGGGCACGTTTCCGAGCATTGATCGAATGGTCGTGAGTGGATACAGCGCAGGCGGGGTCGCCACCGGCGTCGGCTACTACTTCGCACGCCAGATCCTGAGTCCGGCCTCCGGCTACATGATCAACGACTCGGGGCCGATCTTCCCGGCGCCGAACGCGAGCTCGAACTCACGACCGCTGCACGATACGATCACGTCGTCGTGGGACCTTCCCTCGGTGTTTGATCAACTTCCTGCGTCCTTCGACACGGGTGATTTCGGGAGCATCAACGCCACCGTCGCGACGGAGTTCCCCAACGACCAGCTTGCGTACACCGGCTACTCGCGCGACTTCAACTTCTCGCGTTTCTCCTATGAGCGTTTCTACCCGGGGATCACGCCCGAGGGCATCCTGACCAAATGGAAAGAAGACCAGGACGATCTCGTCGACCAGCTAGCGCAGTTCCCGAACTTCTCGTGGAACATCCCATACGAGCGTCAGATCAACGACAGCCATTGCTCTACGATCATCACGTTCATCGGCAGCCACAACTGTCCGAGCATACGCAAGAAGAGGTGGTACGAAGCGTGGCAGTGGCCGTGGAGCCAGAGCTGGAAGTGCCCGGGGACGTTTCAAACGATGGAAGACTTCATCGACCGGTTCATCGGTCAGGATCAGCGCTTCCGCCTCGTCGAGCCGCCGAACGGCTACAACGACGAAGACCCAGGGATCAACATCGTCGCCCCCCTCATCGACGCGGCGCTCAGCGGCGCTTGAGCCGACCCTCGGGATCGATGGCCGCGACGGTGGCCGTCTTGGTTGCACTCGGGGTCGGGTGCGACAGCGCAGCACGGCGTGCCGCCGAGGAAGAGGCGATACGCGCGGAGCCGCCCGTACAAACCGGAAACCTCGGCGACGCCATGGGCGCACGCGAGCGCGTGATGCCGAAGCTCCCGACCCCTCAGGACCGCTTCATGTGGGCTGTTCGGGAAGGCGACCGGACCGAAGCGCAGCGATGGCTTGATAAGGGGGCCGTCGTTGGTCGCTTGGACGGTGGGGATGCTGAGGTTACTGGTGGCGCCACGCAAACCGGGGCCGCCATCCTCGTTGCCGGGGTTCGCGGGAAGGGCGACCTCGCCTTCGTCACATGGCTCGTTGAGCGAGGTGCGTCCATTGACGAAGTCGACGACGCGGGGCGAACACCGCTGAGCTGGGCGGCGAGTGAGGGCGACGTCGACCTAGTCGAGTTCTTCGTAGAGCGCGGTGCCGACGTTCACCGGGCCGACCGGCTCGGTCGCATTCCCTTGCACTACGCGGTGTTCAGCAGCGACGCCGGGGTCGTCGACGCACTCCTCAAGTCCAACTCGAACATCAACGCGCAAGACAGCCTTGGGTCGACGGCGCTGATGTACGCATGTGGCAAGAATCTTCCCGAGGTGGTCGCGATACTCGAACGCGCCGGAGCCGACAAGACGCTGCGCGACAACCTTGGTCGCACCATCGTCGAACGGGCGCACGGCGACAACAACCCCTGCGTGCAGAGTTCGACGATTCCAGCCGACACGGATTGAGCTGCGCCGCCGTTCGTTGATGGGGCGAGGGCGTGGCGTAGTCGGGCGCCGTCGTCGCTCAGTCTTTCGCTGGTTCGACTCGTAGCACCACCACCGCCCCACTGTACTTTGGAGGCGGTACGTCGGATCCGGCGTTCGGCTTGGTCAGATCGATATGGACCGGGCCACCGAAGTA
>JBCCEK010000189.1:0-8766 GCA_039030295.1 Myxococcota bacterium
CTGTGTTTTCGTTCATTTATAAATCACTGCTTCCGGAGCCATCGCGGGCGCCCGGCACGTGCTGCCGTACAACCGAAATTCCCCCGGAAAGGCAGGGGAGTGCGTGGGTAGCAGGCGGTTTTGGGGGTGTCAACCAACGGTTCCGCCGCCAAAACCCAACGAAGTCGGCTAGGAATGGCTGCTGCGCACCAGCTCGAGGACGTGTTCGACGACGACCTCGAGGCCGAGGCTCGTGCTGTCGAGCACGACGGCGTCTTCGGCGGGCCGAAGAGGCGCGATGGGACGTGTCGAATCGGCGCGGTCTCGAGCTCGCATCTTTTCGAGGATGGCTTGTGGATCCGCTTTGATTCCGCGCTCTTGGAGATCATTCACTCGCCGCCGCGCACGTTCCTCAGCCGACGCCGTCAAGAAGAGCTTCACTTCCGCATCTGGAAAGACGACCGTTCCAATGTCGCGTCCTTCGAGGACCACGCCGCCGTCGCGTCCGAGGTCCCGCTGAATGTCGAGGAGGGCCCGACGGACGCCGGGGTACGCGCTGACTTGGCTGGCGCCGGCGGCGATGTCCGGAGTTCGGATGTCGTCTGCACGGTCCACGCCGTCGAGATGCAAACGCGGTGTGCCGTCCTCGTCCGATGAGAACGAGAGCACCAAGTCCGAGGCCAGGCGCCCGATCGCGGGTTCGTCGTCCCACGCGATGCCCGCCTCCTTGGCCGAAAGAGCGACCCCTCGGTAGAGTGCGCCGGTGTCGACCAGGATATAGCCGAGCCGTTGGGCGATGACCCGCGCGGTCGTACTCTTGCCGACGCCAGACGGGCCGTCGATCGCCACCACAGGCTGGGAACGGTTCATCGCGCCTCCTCCTGAATGGGCGCCCCAAGCGATTGCATGAGCGCCACGAAGCCGGGAAAACTCGTGTCGACGGCCTCAGCGCCATCGATGGTCGTCTCACCTTCGGCGACGAGCCCGAGCAGAGTGGCCGCCATGGCGATTCGGTGGTCGCCTCGGCTATCGACGTGGGCTCCGTGAAGCACCGCGCCGCCGGTGATGATCAGCCCGTCGGGAAGCTCCTCGCACGGAACCCCAAACGCGCCGAGCACACTCGCCATCGTCGCGATTCGGTCGCTCTCTTTGACGCGCAGCTCGGCAGCGTCTCGGATCTCGGTGACTCCCGCGGCGGTCGCGGCAAGTGCACAAACCGCGGGGATCTCGTCGATCATGCGTACGACGAGCTCGCCGCCCGCCACCGATCCGCGGGTCGACCCATGGGTGACGGTCACCTCCGCCATCGGCTCGTCCCCCGCTCCGTGGCCGCTCGGTCGCCGCATGATGTTCGCGCCGCAGAGCCTGAGCCAGTCGAGGAGACCGATTCGCGTCGGATTGACGCAGACATCTTCGACGCCGACCTCGCTGCCTTCGACCATGGTCGCGGCGAGCAAGGGAAACGCAGCACTCGAGGGATCGCCAGGAACGTGCCACGTGAAGGGTCCCCACCCTCCAGACCAATCGGCACTCGGGTCGAGGGCAACCGACGACCCGGCAGTTTCGAGCGGTATGCCGAGAGAGAGCATCATGCGTTCGGTGTGATCTCGAGAGAGGACAGGCTCACGAAGTGCCGTGACGCCTTTGGCGTAGAGGCCGCTCAGCAAGAGCGCGCTTTTCACCTGCGCACTCGCGACTGGCATGTCGTACTCAATGCCGCGGAGGGCCTCACCTTCGACGAGGGGGGCGATCGAGATGGGCGGATAGAGGTCGTCCGGCTTGTCGCCGGAACTGCCTGCGATGTGGGCGCCTCGGGCGCGGAGCGGCTCGATCACACGTCCCATCGGTCTGCCGGTCAGCGACGCGTCTCCAATCAGTCGCGCGCCGAATCGCTGACCGCTCAGCAAACCGCAGAGTAGCCGCATCGTCGTTCCTGAGTTGCCGCAGTCGATGACCGAAGTCGGCATGCTCAAACCGCGAAGGCCGACCCCATCGATGATCGTGGCGTCGGGGCCACGCTCGATCCGGACGCCCATCGATTCGAAGGCGTGTCCGGTGGCCTGATTGTCGAGCCCGTCCGAGAGGCCTGTCACTTCGCATCGACCTCTTGCCAAGGCACCGAAGATCAAACTGCGATGGCCGATCGACTTGTCGCCTGGGACTCGCACTGAGCCTCGGAGGGGGCCGGACTTCGTGACTCGGTAGCGCTTGGGGGAGGCGTTCACCGCGCTCTCTCTAGCACGCGATCCAAGGCCTCGAGAAAGCGCGCGTTCTCGCTGGGGCGGCCGACCGTCACCCGGATTGCCGAGGTGAGCGGAGGCGCCATCGGGCGAACGATGACCCCCTCGCTGAGGAGTGCTTCGTAGACCGCCCTTCCCTGTGTCGGCGTGTACACCAGCAGGAAGTTCGCCTGGCTTTCGGGAACACGAAGCCCTCGTTCGAGGAGGGCCGAGCGAAGCTCCTGACGCCCGTGGACAGTGGCCGCCACGGCTTCTTGGACGTGGGCCTGGTCCTCGAGTGCGACGCAGGCGAGACGTTGGCCGATCGTTCCGACGTTGAACGGCGCTCGCAAGCGGTTGATCGTGTGGACCAGCTCGGGCTCCGCGAGCGCGTACCCCACGCGGAGTGCAGCGAGCCCGTACGCCTTCGAGAAGGTGCGCAGGACGATCAGCCGTGAGCGCAGACGGCGGAGCTCGGTGGCAGGGACATAGTCGGAGGCGTCCGCGTACTCGAAGTACGCTTCGTCCACAACGACGAGGACATCGCTTGGGACTTGGGTCAGCAGCTGTTCAAGTGCCACTCGATTGAGGTAGCTGCCGGTTGGATTGTTGGGGCTCGCCACGAACAACAGCCGGGTGTCGTCCCGCACGGCGCCGACGAGATCTTCGACGCTCCATTCGAGGTCGTCCCGAAGCGAGACCGCAGTGGGTGTGAGTTCTTGGGCGACGGCGCCGATTCGGTAGCACGGGAACGACGGGTGCCCGAACACGACGTGCTCTCCTCGCGCCGCGCACACGCGGCAAAGAAGATCGATGAGTTCATTCGAGCCGTTGCCGAGGGCGATCTCGTCCGGGGCTACCCCGTGGTGTGCACTGAGCGCCTGACGAAGATCGTGGCCTCGTGGATCGGGGTACCGATGCAGGTTCCAATCGGTCGAGGCCAGCGCTTCGGCGACCCGTGGGGTTGGTCCGTACGCATTCTCGTTGGAGGCCAGCTTGACGACATCGTCGATCCCGAGTTCTCGCCGCAGTTCCTCTTCGGGCTTGCCGGGCTCGTAGGCGTGGAGCGCCAGGATGTGGGGGGCGATCAGTCGAGTCATGGTGTTGCGCCGCCGCGGCGATCAGTCGGGCCGTGGGTAGCTTCCGATGACCTTGGCATAGCGGGTGAGCCGGCGCAGCTCCTCGACCGCGGTGAGGATATTGCGATCGGTGATGTGCCCGTCCATCTCGAGGAAAAAGACGTGTTGCCACTGGGTCCCAGTGGACGGTCGCGACTCGATCCGGGTGAGGTTGATCTTGCGATCGGCGAGCGGCTGAAGCGCCCGATGAAGTGCGCCCGGCACGTCGCCCGGGGCGATGGCGAGGACGGTGCGATCCTGCCCCGTCCGGGACGGCAGGCGATTGCCGACGATCCCGAAGCGGGTCTCGACGTTCGAGTCGTCCTCGATTCGATCGTCGATGACCGAAAGCCCATGCAGCTCCCGCAATAGATCGGTGCCGACGGCTGCCGCCTGGTCGTCCGCCAGCGCGAAGTGCGCCGCCGCCTGTCCAGACTGCACGTCGACGAGGATCGCGTCTGGATAGCGCGAGCGGAGTTGACGATCACACGCCGCCATCGCCGGGGCGGCGCCGTAGATCCGAACCACCTGCGCAGGGTCGCCGCCTTGGGACAGGAGCTGGTATTGGAGTGGGACGATGCGTTCGGCGCAAAGCTTGGCGTCGTTGGCGACCAGGCCTTTGAGTGTGGCCGTGATGGCACCGTCGGTGGTGGTCTCGAGGGGAACGACCCCGAAGGTCGCGTGGCCGTGGAGGACCGCCTCGAGCACGCCCGACACCGACTCGGTGGGTCGGAAGTTCGGGGCGTGCCCGAAGTACGCGCGTGCCGCCGAGTGCGCCAGCCCGCCAGGCGACCCGAAGTACGCGACGCGGTCCGGTGCGACCAACTCGGTGCAGGCCGAAAGGACCTCGCGGAAGACCGGCTCGATGCTGGCGGCGGGGAACTCTTCGGCGAGCTCGCGCGCAGCCTCGATGACTTGGGCCTTCTTGGGCAGCCGAAGGGGTTCGTCTCCTGTTTCCGATCGCAGCGCGTTGTAGTCGCCGATCGCCTTGGCGCGCGCGTTGAGCGCAAGGACGAGTTGTCGGTCTGCCTCTTCGAGGGCTTGAGTGATTCGACGAAGCCGCTCGTTCATGAGGCAACGATAGCAGGGGCGACGGGGCGCGTATACGGTCGAACGCCGATCCGCTACTCGTCGTCGCGCTTTGCGAGATCGATCAGACGCGCAAGCGTCACCAGTGCGTCGACGGGTGTCATGCGCTCGATGTCGATCGCGTGCAGAGTTTTGTCGACCTCAGACTGCAGCGGTGCAGTTGGTGCGAACAGCGCGATCTGATCCGAGGGACCTTCGTCGCTCTGGGCGTGAAGGTGTTCGAGCTCGTCGAGCTTCGTCTTCGCCCGGGCGAGGACGACCGGCGGGACACCGGCGAGCCTAGCAACGGCCAGGCCATAACTGCGATTCGAACCGCCGGGAACCAGACGGTGCAGGAAGATCATCCGATCATCGTGCTCTTTTGCCGCAACGTTGAAGTTCGCGGCATGCGTGGCGCGATCTGCGAGCTCGCAAAGCTCGTGGTAGTGCGTGGCGAAGATCGCACGACACCGAACGACGTCGTGAAGATGCTCCGCGACCGCCCACGCGATCGCCAGCCCGTCGTACGTGCTCGTGCCGCGTCCGATCTCGTCCAAGATGACGAACGAGCGATCGGTGGCGCCCCGCAAGATTGCAGAGGCCTCCATCATCTCGACCATGAAGGTACTCTGGCCGCGCGCCAGCTGGTCGCTTGCCCCCACGCGGGTGTACACGCGATCGACAACGCCGATCTGAGCGCGTCTGGCGGCGACGAACCCCCCCGCCTGACCCATGATCACCGCAAGCGCCGCCTGCCGCATGGCGGTCGACTTGCCGGACATATTGGGCCCGGTCAGCAGCATGAAGCGCGTCGCCTCCGGGTCTAGCTCGAGTGTATTGGGTACAAACTCGCCGCGCGCCGCGAAGTACTCGACCGTGGGGTGCCGGCTTTCTTCGAGAACAAGGCGTCGCGTTCCATCCACCTCGGGCCGGACGTAGCCATGCTTGTGCGCGACCTCGCCGAGGCCCGCGGCGACGTCGATCGCTGCCATCGTTCGCGCGACCCGGTGGAGTCGCGCGGCATGTTTCCCGACATCACGACGGAGCGCCTGAAATGTGGACGATTCGATCGCGCGCGCCCGTTCATCGGCGTGCAGGATGCGTCCCTGGAGATCCGCGAGCTCTGCGGTGATGAAGCGTTCTCCGCTCGCGACCGTCTGCTTTCGTACGTAGTCGCTCGGGACGGCATCGAGCTTCGCGTTGCTGATCTCGATGTAGTAGCCGAAGACCTTGGTGAACTTGACCTTCAGCGACCCGATACCGGTCCGCTCCCGCTCTCGGCGCTCGAGGTCGAGCACGACGTCCTTGCTGGTCATGGACAAGGCTCGAAGCTCGTCGAGTTCCTCGACGTGGCCGGCCTTGAAGATCCCTCCCTGTCGGTCGACGGTCGGAGGGCTCTCGACGAGGGCACCCTCGAGCACTTCGAGCAGGTCGAGGCACAGGTCTTCGGGGCGGAGCCCCGCGAGGACGTCATCGAGTGCAGAATCGGGGCGCGCCCCGAGGATCGCGTCGATCCGCCGAGCGGCACGAAGCCCATTGCGAATGGCCCCGAGGTCACGGGGCGTCGCTAGACCCACCGCCGTGCGCACGGCGAGGCGCTCGAGGTCGCCCATGCCGCCAAGTTCCGCCCGAACCTCGTCGCGGAAACGCGGATCGGCCGCAAAGATCTCTACCGCATCGTGTCTTCTGCGGATCCGTTCGACGTCGGTGAGTGGCTCGAGAAGCCGGCTTCGGAGCGTGCGGGCTCCCATCGGGGTCTCGGTCTCATCGAGCAGGCCGAGCAGCGACCCTTGGCGCTTGCCGTCCAAGGTCCGCACCAGCTCGAGGTTGCGAACTGCGGCGTCATCGAGGACGAGTCGCGCACCCGGTGTGTAGAGGTCGGCGCGGTGGATGTGAACGTCCATCCGATGGGCCCGGGCGTATTGGAGCGCCACGTGCGCCGCGCGGGCCGCCTCGGGCGAAGCTTGCAGGGTCGCGAGGGCGCTCTCTGAGACGAGCGACTCGAGTGGTTCTGTGGTGGCCTCGCCGTCGGCACCCGAGGGTGCGGCGACTCGAAGCGCGGCGCTTGGCAGCGTGTTCTCGCAGAGCTCCCGCAGGCGAGGCTCGTCGGTGGCGAGCACCAACTCGGGCGGGTCGAGTCGGACGAGCTCGCCGACGAGATGGGGCCCCACCTCGACTTCACATGCCCGAAGACACCCCGTCGAGACTTCGAGGGCGGCGACGCCACCCTTCGATGTGACGGCGACCAGGAAGTTCTCCGACTTCGCATCGAGCGCGTCTGGCTCGAGACAAAGCCCGGGGGTGACCACGCGGACAACCTCGCGGGGGACGACGCCTTTGACCGAAGACGGGTCCGCCATCTGCTCACAGACCGCCACTTTCTCCCCACTACGAAGAAGCGTGGCGAGGTATCCGGCAGCTGCGTGATGGGGCACGCCGCACATCGGGATCTTGTTGCCGTCCGGGCCCGTGCCGCGCGAGGTGAGCGCGATATCGAGAATGCTCGTCGCGCGCTCCGCGTCCTCGTAGAACATCTCGTAGAAGTCTCCGAGCCGGAAAAAGACGATCGCATCGGGATACTGGCTCTTGGCGCGCAAGAACTGGCGCATCACCGGAGTGTGCTCCTTCTTCGTCGCCCTCCCCCGTCCGGCCATGACTGAGGTCTACTGAAAAGTCTCGACGGTGGAAAGGGGGCTGAACGTCAGCTGGCGAACGCCACTTTGAAGGTCGACGAAGAACAGGTCCTCGAGCAGTGGCGAATACGTCATCGAAGAGGGCAACGATCGCAGCCCACCGTCGGTCCCTATCGTCAATACGGTGAAGGCATTGAAAATACTGAAGGTGAGCACCGCCTGGGTGGAGTCTGTGGGTTGGGCGTCGTCCGAAAACGGACCGATCTCGAAGCTCACGAGCGGATTGACGTACTGGGCCTGGGGGAAAGCCCGTCCGGTCAAGACCGTATCGACGTCGAGTACAGGGTCTTCCTCGGGGCACTCCCCGTTTTCCTGGACGAGGCAGTTGACGGGTCGGGTCTCATCGAGGACGCACGCGCCGTCGTCTTCGCTCGCGGTGACCCGATGCACGAACCCGGTCGTCGTGCCGACCACCGTGTACACGCCTCGGGTATGGACCTCGTAGTCGGTGAACTGCGGATAGCACGTGAGCACGTCGTCGAACGAGTAGCGCCCCGGGTTCGGCGATGGGCCGATTTCGACTTCGTTGTCGAATGCCTGGACGATCGGAAACCACACCGGCAGGTCGTCAATTTCGTCGGGTACGTCCCCAAAGAGCTGATCGCAGAACGTGTCGGCCTCGGTGGCCACCGGGAGCTCTCCGGTGATGAACAGCCGGTCACCCTCGTACTCGCTGTTGAAGAACTGCGCGCTGATCAGCGGGTCGGGATACCCCGGGAGCGACACCCCTGGGCCGAGTACGCCGACCTGGCAGAGCGGCACGTCCCCTGCGGAGAACCACGCCACGCCGTCCGGGCTCGATGGGCGACCTTCGACCGACTCGGGCTCGAACTTGCCGAGGCCGCCTTGGGTGTTCGGGATCAGGCCCTCGTAGGTCCCGTCCCATCGTTGGGTCAGCGTACTCCAAACCTGCGTCGAGCTGCAGATCAACCCGTCGAGCTCGCCACCGGGGTTGTCGCCGAACACGCTGCTCATCGAGTCGGGACAGCTCACGAACTCGAGTGCCGGACCGTCCGAGTTCCGCCCCTCGCCGGTCTCCGGATCGAGTGTCCCTTGCGAAGCGTTGAACACGAGGGCGGGTGTCCCCTGGATCTCGATCAGCTCGGATGGGGTCGCAGCGAACCGGCGACGGTGTCGCTGGATACTGGCGAACGCGTCTCCTTCTGTCGTCGAGTTGCAGTCTCCATTGTCGCCCCCTCGGCAGCGCCCGTTGAGGTCGTAGATGTCGAGGAAGAAGAGGAAGCCCTGCGAAAGGCTGACGGCGAGGAAGACCCCGCGCATGTTGGCTGGGTTCTGGGCGGTAAGCACTTCGTCGGTGTTGGTGGCGTCGCACAGGATGCTGTCGGGGACGATCAACCCGCCGTCGTCTTGTTCCTCGAGTTCGTAATTGGGCGTGAGGACCTCGATGGCGCGGGCGTTCGTGAAGAAGGAGCGGACCCGGTTCCTCGATTCGACGCCCTCCTCGTTCGCGCGAGGTCCGACGCCAGCCAGGACGGGGAGAACGGCTCCGAACGTGTCTGCGGACTCGGTGTACTCGACGGCCAAGACGCTGTCGTCGATCGAGCTGACCGCGTAGAGGTAGCGTTGGGTCGCCTCGGTGTTGTCGAACGTCGCGGGAACGAAAGGAGTCGACACCACGGTCGACGTCGGTGTTCCCACCGCGATTGGCTCGTCGGTCGAGCCTGCTGC
>JBCCEK010000190.1:0-8684 GCA_039030295.1 Myxococcota bacterium
TCGTTGCGCGCTTCGTTGCGCTGGCATTCGCCGTTCTCGCCGCCGACCCAAAGGTACACTTCGGTGACCGACTCGGTGCCGCCCAGCCGAATGACGAAGGGGGTTGTCTCGGGGCTGTCCCCGGAAGTGCTGCTGCCTTTCAGGATTAGCTCCAAGGCCATCGTATCGATGCCACCCATGCCACCGGCGCCACCGGCGCCGCCCATGCCACCGTCGCCGCCTGCGCCACCCATGCCGCCCGGGCCGCCTGCGCCACCCATGCCTCCGGCGCCACCGTCACCGCCCATGCCTCCGGCGCCACCCATGCCTCCAGCGCCGCCCGCGCCGCCACCCGTTCCGCCGAGCCCGCAGTTGCGCGCGTTGAAGTAGCGGATCTGGTTGTCGGACTCGAAGCCGCTGTCGCCGGCGATCGTCACGATGAGATCGGTCGCCTGGGCCGAGGCGCCAGACTGGACACTCCAGGCTGTGCAGAGGCAGGCGATCGTCAAAGCTAGGCGTTTCATGGCGTTGCTATTCTGCAATCCTCGGGCCAACCGCCGCGCACCAAAAAGCCTGTGTTTTCGGGTGCAAGGCGGACAAACTGGCATCTTCCCGCCCCGTTCTACGCTAGGCCCTGACATTTCGTCACTTTAATAGGACGTTCTCGGCGATTTGGACGGCGTTGAGGGCTGCTCCCTTGCGCAGGTTATCGGAGACGACCCACATCTGGATCCCGCCCGGGTTGCCGACATCGTCGCGGATTCGGCCGACGTAAACCGGGTCTTGGCCCGCGGCGGCAATCGGCTGCGGGTACACGCCACCCCCGAAATCATCGACCACGACGACCCCCTCGGCGTTCTCGAGCAGGGCTCGCGCCTGGGTCGCCCCGAGGGGCTCGTGCGTCTCGACCGTCACTGCCTCGCTGTGGGCGGTCACCACGGGTACGCGCACCGCCGTGGGTGACACCGCGATCGTGGGGTCCCCGAAAATCTTGCGAGTCTCCGAGACCATTTTCAGTTCTTCTTCTTGGTAGCCCGTCTCGGGATCCGGCTTCCAGTGCATCAGAAGATTGCGGGTCAACTGCCCGGCGAGCTTGTCTTTTTCGACATCGTTGCCGTCACGGGCCGCGGCCTCCTGAGCCTCGAACGCAGCAACCGCTTGGGCGCCCGCGCCGCTGATGGCCTGGTAGGTTGCCACGATCACGCGCTTCAACCGTGCGGCGTCGTGCAGCGGCTTGAGTGCCACCACCATCTGGATGGTCGAGCAGTTGGGATTGGCGATGATCCCCTTGGGCCGGGTCGCTGCCGCTTCGGCGTTGACCTCGGGGACGACCAGCGGAACCTCGGGGTCGGCTCGGAACGCCGACGAGTTGTCGACCACGACGGCGCCGCGCGCGGCGGCGATGGGAGCCCACTCCCGAGAAGTCCCACCACCGGCGGAGAAGAGAGCCACATCAACGCCGTCGAACACCTCGGGGGCAATCTCAACGACAGTGTGGGTTTGGCCTTGAAACGTGATGGTCTTGCCGGCGCTCCTCGCGGACGCCACCGGCACCAACTCGCGCACCGGAAACGACCGTTGCTCGAGCACGCGCAGCATCTCTGCACCCACCACGCCAGTGGCGCCAACCACCGCGACCTTCAAGCCTTCGGACATACGGCGGCGTATAGGTCGGCGCCGCAAGGCCGGCAAGCGGGCTCTATGGGCACTCGGCTATGATGCGCCGGCAAGGAGCTTTCATGGCGAATCATCGGTGTCGGTTGTGGAGTGTGATGGCAGTGTGTTGGGCGGTCGGACTGGCCGATGCGCGCGCGGAGCCGCCGCCTGACGGTGAGGCTTGGCTGCCGGCCGGCGACGAGCGAGACGCCGCCACGCGGGGGCTCCGGTCGCTCTATGAGCCGGGAGGTCTGACGGCCGACGAAGCGGTGCGAGAGGTGATTCGCACCTCGCCGGACCTGCAGCGTGTCAGGGCCCTGACCCTCGAGGCCAAGGGTGGGGCGCTGCAAGCGATGTCGGGGCTCGTTCCACGCGTCGAGTTGACCGCGACCGCCACCAAGCTGAGCAACGTCCAGACCGCAGGGCTGTCGGATGACGACGAGCAAGCGCAGGCGCTGATCGATCAGTTGCAAGACCCGGCAGCGCAGGCGTTGTGGACCGGACTTTTCGACTTCGATTTCCCGGCCTTGACCAATCAGTACAACCTCGACGCGGCCTTGATCTATTCGTTCACCGACTCGCTGGCCCGCTCGCTTCCCGCGTACCGAGCCGCCAAGAAGAACAAGAAGGCGGCGGCGCAGCAGATCGAAGCCGAGCTCAACAACGTCGCGTTCGATGCGTGGCAGGCGTACTACGAGTTCGCTCGGGCCAAAGCGAGCGTGGGTGTGGCGCAGAGTGCCGTGGAGTCCGCCGCGTCGCAGCGCGCGGAGACGGCGGCGCTCGTCGAGGGTGGGGCGGCCGCCAGGGTCGATTTGATGCGCGTCGAAGCGCAGCTCGAAGCCGCGAACGTGTCCCTCGCCCGAGCCGAGCTTGGCTTCCAAGTGGCCCAGCGCGCGCTCCAAACGTTGATGCACACCGCCGAAGTCCCGACGCTCGGTGAAGACCTCTCGAAGGAAGTGACTGGAATCCCGACGGGCACCGAGTCGGAGCTGCTCGAGCAGGCGCTCCAGCACCGGCCCGACATCCGCGCCCTGAGGACGTACGTCCAGGCGACGGAGCACCAGCTCCGTTCCGCCAACGGGGGGCGCGCGCCAGACATTCTCGTCCGCGGGCTCGCGCAATACGCGAACCCCAACTTTCGAGTCGTGCCCCAGCAGCAGAGGTTTCAAGCGACGTGGGAAGTGAGCGCGGTCCTGCGCTGGGCCCCGAACGATACGATCAACGCGCAGGGTCGCTCGCGCCAGGTGCAGGCCGATCTCGAGCGCGCTCATGCAGACGTCATCACGCTCCAAGACGCGATTCGCGTCGAAGTCGCGGAGGGTTATCACGGGGTCGCAACCGCGAACGCCGCCTTGAAGTCGGCACGACTCGGGCTCTCGGCAGCCGAGGAAGGCTATCGGGTCAAGCGCGAACAGCTCAAGGCCGGGATCGTGAACACCACCGACCTCTTGCAGTCGCAAACCGAGCTGATCCGGGCGCAGGTGGACCTCGTCGAGTCTGCGGTCGGTCTTCGGATCGCCAAGGCTCAACTCTTGCGAGCGGTCGGGGAGCGTCCCTAGTGCCCGTCGTCGTCGCCGCCGCGGTCGTGGTGCACGAGGGTCAGGTCCTTCTCACCAAGCGACTCGACGAGCAGCACCTCGGCGGCATGTGGGAGTTCCCTGGCGGCAAGCTCGAGTCCGACGAATCGCCCGAGGAGGCCCTGGTTCGCGAGTGCCGCGAAGAGTGCGGAATCGACATCGAGGTGCACGAGGTCCTCGATGTGACCTTTCACCGCTACCCACAAAGGAGTGTCTTGATCTTGTTCTACCGCTGTACGTGGCTCGGCGGCGAAGTTCAGCACCTTCAGGTGGCCGACCACGCGTGGGTCACGCCTAACGGTCTCGGCAGCTATGACCTGCCGCCGGCGGACGTCCGGGTGGTCGAGCGGGTCCAGCAGCTCGGCTAACGTGCGCGGGGTGCGTCGAGCAACAGGCCCTTGACCAGGGTCGACTCGGTCGGCGGGACGTCGACGGTCCGCGCCAGCATCCGAACACGGCGGCCGGTCACTGGAACCTCGGTTTCGAGCAGGGCCCCTTTGCTGACTTCTTCCGGCTTCCCGTACAGCTCTGTGAGTTGAAACAGCGTTGGCTTCGCCTTGTCGAAGTGGAAGGCGATGCGTACGACGATATCCCCTGCCGTCGTGAGGATCGCCCGGTACCCGTCGAAGTGCATCACCGCTTGCGAGGGGGTGCGGGCCATGATCTTGCCACCGAGCTCGGCCGCGACGTGGTCTACCGTAGGCTGGTCGTGCATCCAGACGCGGACGGCCTGCTTGATCGTTGGGATCGCAGCATTGCTTCCTTGGACGGGTGCGCCCGAACCTTCGCCAGTTGCGCTCGATTCCGCGGGCGACTCACCCTTCGAGCAGGCCGTCGTCCCCACAGCCATGACGGCGCACAAGAGGGCGCGCACAACGATTCGCGTCAACAACGTCGACTCCTTCGACGCCTTTGTACCGCGAACCCGATATGCGCCCAAAAAGAGCGATCAGTGGCTGCTGAGGGCGTCCGACACCGTGCCGGTGTGGCCCGTGTCGATCCGGACGGAGAAGGGGTCCTTTTCGGAGCCAACCCGTTCGAGCGCGGGGGACGCCCCAAAGAAGCCTTGTGCGGCTTCTTTGAGCGGCCCTTCGTACGCCTGGTAGGTGGACTCTTCGTTGGGCGCGTTCAGCCGGTCTTGGACTCGGAAGAGCACTTCGGCCGTGCCGAACGACAGCCCGAGGGAGTCTTCGGCTTCGAGGAGCTGGCAGGCGCCAAGTGCGCGCCGGAACGCATCTTCGATGCCCGCTTGGAAGTCGCCGTCAAAGCCGCGCTTGCGGCTGTAGAGAAGGCCGGGGCGGTTGTCGGCTACATCGAGGTAGTAGTCGGACTCGTGGCCGATCAGCACCACGCCGGGGCCCTGCGGCACGTGGGCGTAGTCTGCTACGTCGATGAGCAGCTCGTCGCTGATCTTCTTGTCGCGAATCCATGTGTGGAACACTGGAATCAGCTTGTCGAGCGCGATGTCGCTCGAGCTCGTGTAGAGCTTCACCTGGAACTTCGTCGGTTGCATCGGTTACTCCGCTACTCGGCGGCCGCGGCGGCTGCTTGGGTGAGGCGCTGATAGCACGCGTGCGCGGCTTCGATGAACAACTGCGCCTCGTCGAGGGTACGGTGCGCGATCTCGTCGTCGGCGTTGTCGTACGACTTGTCGGCGTGCATCTTCAACAAGTACGTGGCGAACTTCCCTTTGGCGAACGGGTCGTGGAAGAGCTCGGTGTCGTGGAGGTGGGTCTTGAAGTTGGTGACGACATCGTTGGCGTCGTCTTTGACCTGCACCTCGAGGTGGCGAACGAGCGCCTTGGCGGCCGTCACCATCGAGGTGAAGCCTCCCGTGGCTGCCGTCTGCGCGTGACCGTTCTCGAGGGCATCCTGGGCGTCGTGGAGCTGTTGCTCGGCCTCTTGCAGGCCGAACTCCACGAACGGGACGATTTCGCCGGCGCACTCGCCAATTCCGATGTCGCCGATGTTGTACTCGCGCGGGTCGCCCCAGTCGCTGTAGTAGCTCGGGTCTTCTTCGTAGGCGGGCGGCTTCTGGATGGGCGCCAGGACTTTGCGGAAGTCTTTTTTGCCGACGCGCGCGATGAACGCTTGGAAGCTCTCTTCGCCTTCGCGGTTGTCGAGGTAGTGTGCCGTGATGAGCTCGACCGCTTTCGGGATGTTCTTGGAGGGCACCGCCCCGACGACCAGGCCGTAGCTCTTCGCGTTTTCGGTCCACTGGCCGCCGAGGACGACGTTGAAATGCGGCACCTTACGACCCCCGATCTGCCGGCTGACGCCGGTGAACCCAATGTCGGCAGCGTGGTGTTGTCCGCAGGAATTGAAGCAGCCACTCGCTTTGATGCGAAGGCTTTCGACGGCCGGGTGAAGCTCGTCTTTGACGACGTTGAGCCGGTTGCGAAGCTCTCCCGTCAGGCCGCGTGACGAGGAGATGCCAAGCTTGCAGGTATCGGTCCCCGGGCACGACGTCATGTCGCGAATCGTGCCTGCGCCGGACTCGGCGAGGTTGATCGCGTCGAGCGCTTCGTAGAAGGCCACCGCGTCCGCCCCGCTCACCCAGCGGAAGGCGAGGTTTTGCTCGACCGTGCACCGGATGGCGTCGCCCGTGTATTTGCGGGCGAGCTCCGCGAGCGCCCTGCCATGCGCCGACGTGAAGTCGCCGAGCGGCATCTTGATGATCGCCGTGTAGTAACCCTCTTGCGCTTGGGGGCGAAGGTTGTGCTTGGCCCACTCTTGGAAGCCTGCCGAGCTGCTCTCGGGAAGGGGGCCCGGGTCATGGATCGGCTCCTCGTCGGTGACGTGGAGGTCTTTCAGGAAGTCGGTCCACCGTGGGTCTTCGCGAAGGCCCTCGCGCTCTTCGGCCACGAGGCGCTTGAACTCGTCGATGCCGAGCTTCTGCACCAGGAACTTGATGCGCGCGCGCGCGCGGCTCTGCTTCTCACCGAGGCGTGCGAACACGCGGGCGACCGCCTGCGAGAGCGGAAGAAGCTCTTCTTCCGGGCAGAACTCGGCAAGCACCTTGGCCTGCACCGGCACCGCACCGAGCCCGCCGCCGACGACCACGCGGAACCCACGCTTGCCGTCGCGAACCTGCGCGACCGCGCCGAGGTCGTGGAACGTCACCAGCCCGCACGGCTTGTCTTCACATCCCGAGAACGCGATCTTGAACTTGCGGCCGAAGTCTTGAACGTCGGGGTGGCCGAGGAAGTACTGCGTGCAAGCGTGCGCGTAGGGCGCCACGTCGAACGCTTGCGTGGAGCACACGCCGGCGTACTCGCACGCCGTCACGTTTCGAACACTGTTCCCGCACGCTTCGCGCGTCGTGATGCCGACTGCAGCGAGACGCCGCATCATGTCGGGCGCGTCTTCGATGTGAATGAAGTGAAGCTGAATGTCCTGCCGCGTGGTGACGTGCAGGATCGAATCGGAGTTCTCTTCGGCAAGCTCCGAGAGCACCTCGAGTTGATCGGCGCTCATCTTCCCGAATGGGATCTTGATGCGCATCATGCCGGGCGCGTCCCACACCGTGTCCGGGCCCTTGGTCAGGTCGCGCGGAAACGTGAGGGGCTTTTGCCCGGTGCCGTCGTCGCGAAGCCCGTTATCGTACCGCTGGCCGTACACCCCGCGTCGAAGCCGCGTCTCGGCGAAGATCTTGTCGTCGAGCTTGCTCTCTTTTTTCAGCTCGATCTGCCCCTCGAAAAGGTCGACCTCAGCCGCCAAGTGATCGGGAACGCGGTCCCCGAGCTGTTCTTTCCACGAAGTCATGGTGCTCCTATCCCTCAGTGGTCCGAGCGCGGCCACCAGGGGGAAGTTCGACTATTCCCCAGTTTGCCGAATGGTCAAGTCAACAATTATCCAAACAAGGCTTTTGGCTCATTTTTAGGGCCAAAACGACGATATTTTCCCGACTAAAATAGTAAGGATTACACGTTTTCGCCCTTGGTTGCCGGCGCGAACCTTGCCGCTATAGTGCCGCCGCTCGACGCCCGATGTTAAGGTGTCGCCTCATTCGGGGATCGTCTAACGGCAGGACTCCAGTTTCTGGTACTGGCTATCTAGGTTCGAATCCTAGTCCCCGAGCTACGAGTGGGTGGCCGCGAAAGCGGTCAGCGGTTTCGCGCCCGGCGGATTGCGGATGCGGGGTCGCTGGGAGGATGTTACAGAGCGAATCGCAAATCACCCAAAGGCCCCATCGTCTAGTGGTTAGGACATCGGCCTCTCACGCCGGTAACACGAGTTCGAATCTCGTTGGGGTCACCCCGTAAAACAACAAAGGGAGAGCGATACTCGCTCTCCCTTTGTTGTCACGGGGCTTCGCCCCTCGGGGGCGGAGGCGCGTGATGGGTCGCGCAGCGGCCCATTTTACGGGAGCCCCGTGGTGCCGCGCGCAGCGCGCACTTTACGGGGCCCCAGGCAGTCACCGACTCGTCCGGCGGAGGCCCGTGATGGGTCGCGCAGCGACCCACTTTACGGGAGCCCCGTGGTGCGGCGCGCAGCGCGCGCTTTACGGGGCCCCCAGCAGTCTCCGACTCGAGTCCGGGGGCATCCAGCCCACCCCTCGTCCGATACACCCGAGTGCACTACGTCTACGTCCTCCGGAGCCTCAAGGACGGGCACCTTTACACGGGCTACACCGCCGACCTCCGCGCGCGCTTCGCCGCCCACCGTACCGGCAAGTCACGGCACACGCGTCGCCGGCGACCGTTGAAGCTGATCTACTACGAAGCCTATCTCCTCGAGGACGACGCGCGCTCGAGGGAAGCGTTCCTGAAGAGCGGCTCGGGGAAGCGTTATCTCCGCCGCCAGCTTCGCCGTTACTTCGAGCGGGACTAGGACCCGATGGGCATGGAATCATGGGCGGGTTTGCGTGCAGCGCCACGCGTCGGAACGGAGGTTAACACTCACGCTCCCGGTGACTCTCCGCCATCCCAGGAGCCCGGGATCGACTGTACCGGCCAGACAAGGGTTGCGTGGACGGGGAATTGCAGGACAGCAATTGAGACCTGACTCTCGATGGTTCATGGGACCACCCAGGCACCCATTGGGTCGGGTAGACTCGACCGGAGATGCCAGATCCTGAGCACGAAAGAAAGGTTCGAAAGGTCCGTATCTTCGCGAGGTCGGGGTGCGGTTTTCTCGCCGGCGCCCTGTTGGGTGGTTTCTACTTGATGTGGACGAACCTACCTTACGAATCTCTCTGGGTAGTGCTGATCGCGGTCGTCTGCGCCATGCTTGCCAACCGGTACGGCGAGCGGTTCTGGGAGTTGCTGGGCGGCGTCTTCTGGTGGTAGGTCGAACGGACGCGGGGATGGCCGGGGTTGTGCTTCTACTGATCCAGGTAGTCAACGTTCCCGATGTGCTTCGTGTACACGTCGAATTCGGTCTCTTCGATGCCGCCGCCATTGAAGTCTCCAGCAGCGAAAAACCTGTAACAGACGATCTCGGCAAGGCCCGTTTCTCCGACGATCCTCA
>JBCCEK010000191.1:0-8625 GCA_039030295.1 Myxococcota bacterium
ACAGATCCAGTCCGAACAAAAGTGGATCTTCAATCATGGCCGCGCGAAGTGGAACGTCTTCTATAGCGATGATGCGATCGCCGCCCAGCAACAGTTCTTCGACCACTTCCTGAAGGGCGAGGACAATGGCATGGAGGACGTGCAGTCGATCCGCCTCGAGGTGCGTGAGAGCCTCGAGGAGTATCAGGTGCGTTTCGAAGACGAATGGCCGATCGCCCGCACCGAGTATCGCGAGCTCTACTTGGACGGCGCGTCCGGCGAGCTCGGCGAGGACTTGCCTGGGGACGAAGCGGAGGCGCAATACGCACCGCTTGCAGAAGCCGCGACCTTCAGCGTGACCTTCGACGAGGATACCGAACTGACTGGCAACATGAAGCTCAAGCTTTGGGTCTCCACGACCGAGGGCACCGACATGGATCTCTTCGTGGGCATCGAGAAACTGGACGCGGACGGCGAGTTCGTGGGCTTCCACGGGAAGGCCGGCTTTGCCGAGACCCCAGCCGCCCTTGGCTGGCTACGTGTGTCGGAGCGCGCGCTCGACGAAGACCGCTCGACGCCGTGGCAGCCTTGGCTCGCGCACGACAATGCACAGCCAATCACCGCGAACGAGATCGTCCCCGTCGAGGTCGAGATCCTTCCGAGCAGCACCCTCTTTCGTGCCGGAGAGACGCTTCGCGTCGTCGTTCAGGGTCAGGACCTCTTCGAGCATCCCTCGCTCGCCCACGACCTTTCGGACGACGTGAACCTCGGAACGCACTCGATCCACACCGGGGGGCAGTACGACTCGCACCTGCTCGTGCCCGTCATCCCGTGAGCCCACCCGCGGTTTCATCAAAGCCGAGTCCGAACGCCAGGGTTCTGGCTAGGAAGGCCGCGCTTTGGTGAGCCGCGCCATCCGGGCGAACATCTCGAGGACGTCGGGGCGGGTCGGGTCGTGCCGAAAGTCCCGGAAGAGGGTGTGGACGTTGACGTAGACGCGTTCCGCGTCGATCCAGTGTGCAAACTCCTGAAGGTCGATGTCGCGGACCGCGTCGTCGACGCTCATCCCGGCGTCGTAGCGGGCTCGCGCTTCTGCCGACAACACCTCGAGGTACCTCAGGATGGCGCGAAGCCCACTCTTGTCGGTGATCACGCCATGGCCAGGGACCACCGTCTCGATGTCCATCGCGAGCATGCGCTGGAGGGCGGCGATCCAGTTCGAAACCGGCCCCTCCCAGATGATCGGGTGCGCATTCTGGAAGAGAAGGTCGCCAGTGAAGAGTGTCTTGTCCTCAGGAACCCACACGACCGCATCGCCCTGGGTGTGAGCTGGCCCAAGCTCGATCAGGACGACCTTCTTGTCTCCCACTCGGAGCTCGAGCTCTCCGGCAAACGTTCGGTTGGGGGGGACGGTCTTGATCGCCTTGAAGTCGAAGTCTTCGAATGCCGGCACAGCGAGGCTGGCGGCTTCCGAGAGGAAGGCCACTTGGTGGATGCCCACGGCACTGAGCGCACGACCGAGCCACCGGCCCCCCGCGCCGAGCGACTCCACGATTTTTCCGGCCCGCATGAGCAACGCGATCTGACCGGGCGGGGAGTCCTGCAGGTCGTCGACACAGCCTTGCGTCCCGATGATCTCCGAGTCCGGAAGCAGCGCGTTGCCGTAGCAATGGTCGCCATTTCCGTGGGTGTTGACGACGGTGTCGATGCGCTTCGCGGCCGGGACCGCGCGACGCATCGTGGCGAGCATCTCTTCGGTGACCTTGAGATCGAAGAGCGTGTCGATCAGCAGGGTCTGGTCGCCGTCGACGATCAACCCCGAGTTGCTCCATCCCCACGATCCTGGAAGCTGGGTGTATGCGTACACGCCGTTCCCGAGTTCATGGAGAGTTTTCTCGACCTCAGCCGGCATGCGCCCACTATCTCACGAAAACACTAACCGTGGTTGGCCGAACTGCTGTCTGTGATCAGCACCGTCTCCTCGCCACCGTCGCCCTGGCGTGCGCCATGAGACGTCTCGGCGGTTTCTGCTAGTGAGAACCCCATGGCGCGTCGGTACAAGCACGTGCTTCGAACGGAGCTCACGACGAGAACGATGGGCAGGGCCTCGTCGCGATCGGTGACCTATACGGTGTTGTACCTGAGCGACGCGTTGCGCGAGCGACTACCGTTTGGCCGCGGGTCCCGCCTGCGTATCGAAGGGGACCTCGAGGGGGTTGCCGTCGCACTCGCTTTTCAACCGGCCCGCGGTGCGAATCACTTCGTGATGGTGTCCAACGATCTCTTGCGGCGAATCGACCGGGAGGTGGGTGACACCGTGACCCTGCGATTCAACATCGACGACCCCAACCGTGTTGTCGTCCCGGAAGAGCTTCGCGACGCGCTTGCGGAAGACGAAGATGCGCAAGCGACTTGGGCGGAGCTCACGCCAGGCCGAAAGCGGTCTTGGGCCTCCTACGTCGAACGCGCTAAACGACCGGAAACACGCCGAGACAAAACGGAGGAAGTCGTCGACCGACTTCGACGCGGCCTCGTCGACCCACGCGATCGTTGGCCGTCGGTCGACTGAGCGGCGTCGCCTAGGTTGCCGACGAGTCGGACGAGGATGACGTCGATCTCACCTTCCGGGCCCAGGCACTTCTCCTCGCCCTCGAGGCGCCAGCACCTCACCTATGTAACCGCGATCGATCGGTCCCCCGAGGCTTCGGCGGCTTCGCGAGGAATCGTGACTCGGAGGATGCCGTCGCTATGGGCGGCAGAGATTCCGTCGCGCCGAGCGTCGACGGGCAAGACGAACTTCCGTAGGAAGTAGCCGTAGGCACACTCGACGCGGACGTATCTCGAGCGCTCTTCCTTGGCTTGTTGCTTTCGTTCACCCTCGATGGTCAGAACGCCGTCAACCAACTGCACGCGGACGTCCTCTTTGGTCGTCCCGGGAAGCTCCACTGCGATCGTGTATTCCGTGTCGCTCTGGAGTACGTCGACCGACGGAGTCCAATCGCAAACCGAGAGCGATTCTGTTGGTTCCTCCGGCGCCGCAGCTCCGTAGAGGCTGACCATGTCTTCTCCAAGTCGCTGAAGACCGGGGAAGTAGCCCCACGGGTCGCGACCCGAACGCTTCGAACGAATCGATGCCATAGCGGATCCTTTCTGTCTTGCGCGTGGTCTCAGTTGCGTCGTCGAACCGCGCAGAGCCCGAAACCTACAACAATCAGACATCCCGTACGACTCAGCGGACTTCGGCGAGCGACGAGCATCGAGCCGGACGCAGCTCGGAATCAGACACTGAGGCGCTGCCTATCCACTCGGTTTGGCCGGACGGCTTGGAACACTTCTTGGGCGTGCTGCGGGGCTCGAGCTCGCACGAACAAAATGCGTGGAGAAGCAGTCGTACCGCTCTGCACGCTGGATTACGCAGTAATTTCGGCAGTTTGCCGGCTCGAGCATCGTGATCTCGCCTCTGCGCAACGCTGCCTCGGTGGATTCCGTCTCGGGTTGTAGCGGGGACGATGGCACACTGGCGCCTTGGAACGTTCGACCCCCCCGGACATTCGACCCCATCACCGGCGAACCATCGAGCGACTGGCCCAGGCGTACCGAGACGACGCGCGCTTCTCGGCGCTCATCATTGGTGGCTCCGTCGCGAAAGGCTACGCGCGCGAAGACTCCGACGTCGACTTCATGCTCGTTGCGACCGACCAAGAGTACAAACACCGCGTTGCGAGTGGCGACCTGCTCGTCAATCGCACCGACGTCTCCGACTACGATGGCGGATACGCCGACGGAAAGGTCATCAGCGAGTCGTTCCTGAAGGACGTGGGAGATCGCGGCAACGAACCCTCACGAGCCGCTTTCGTCGGTGCTTTTCCGGCTCTTTCCCGGCTACCAGACCTCGAGCGTCTCCTCGAGAGGATCCCTGTGTACCCGGAAGCCGATCGCGACCGACGCATCAAGGCGTTCTATTGCCTCGCCTTCATGGGCAACTGGCTGATGAACGAAGCGACCCGTCACGACAACCGATACGGCATCACGCGGGCCGCGTCGCAGCTTTCGCTGTTCTCGAGCCGACTCGTTCTGGCTCACAATCGCGTTTTGTTTCCGTACCACAAGTGGATGCTCCAAGCGGTGGACGAAGCGACCGACAAGCCGCCCGGGTTCTTGGAGGGGGTCCGCGCATTGTTGGACGAACCCGGTGTGCCGACCGCTTCCGCGTTGCTCCAAAGCGTCCAGGGTTTTCGCGACTGGGGAGTCAGTGACATCGAGGCGTACACATGGTTCATGACCGAGGTGGAGTGGAGCTGGATGAACGGAACCATCCCGATGGAGGACTGGTGAGCCAACGCCGCTCGAGGCCACTTGCACGCCACGGTCACGCTTCGTAGCTTCCCCGAATGGTGAGCCGTCTCGGGGGGAGCCCGTTCCGCGTAGGATTGGTATTCGTCGCGCTGCTCATCTCGGGCAGTGGCAACTGCGGCATGAGAGCGCGTCACGACGCGCCTTCGATTCTGAACGAGGTGGAGCTTCGCGCGCAGCCCAAGGTCGAGGAGTTTCACCGGTGTGCCGAGTTCACGCAGTCGCGTCGTGCGTTCTTCGGTGAGTTGCACTCCCACACCACGTACTCCCTCGATGCGAACCTCGAGGGCACGCGCCTGTCTCCGAGGCAAGCCTATCGTTTCGCCCAGGGGCGCGCGGTCACTCCCCCAGGGACCGACGCTCCGATTCAGCTCGACCGTCCCCTCGATTTCGCTGCCGTCACCGATCACGCCGAGTTTCTCGGGTTCGTGGCCGCGTGCCAAGACCCCAACTCTCAGGCGTATCGCAAGAAAGGCTGCCAGATCTATCGCAGACGCCCGAACTGGGGCGTCTTGGTCGTCGATGCACACCTGACGGACGAGGACCGGTTTCACAACCCGCCCCGCGCTTGCGGGGACGCGGGCGAACACTGTTACGCGTACCGTGAGGCGATGTGGATCGACCTGCAGAACGAAGCCGAGGCCGCGTACGACCGAAGCGACAAATGCCGTTTCACATCTCTCGTGGGCTACGAGTACTCGGCGAGCCCATCGGACGGGACCGTCCACGTCGGCAAGGTGCACAATATGCACCGCGTGGTTCTTTTTCGGAACTCGATCGTTCCAAGAGTCCCCGTCGACTTCTTCGATGCAGGCCACGTTCAGGACTTGTGGGCGGGGCTCCGCAAGCACTGCACAGACCTCGGCAACGGTTGTGACGTGCTCGCGATCCCACACAACGCGAACCTGAGCGCGGGCCGTATGTTCGCCAACAAGGTCCATCGGTCAAAGAACGGCCGGTCGCCCATCGACGCGGCCTACGCAAGCGAGCAGGCAACGTTCGAGCCGCTCATGGAGATCTACCAGCACAAGGGGAGCTCGGAGTGCCTTCCTGGCCAAACGTCTGGCGACGAGCTCTGTGCGTTCGAGGTGGTCCCATACGACAACCTACGCGCGGCCAAAACGGGCAAGAAGACCACCGTGAGCGAGGTCGACACGATGCGCTACGGACTCGGGGAGGGCCTTCGGTTTCAAGCCTCGATCGGCGCGAACCCGTTTCAGTTCGGAATCGTAGGCGGGACCGATGGACACCTCGGGCTCGCCGGCAACGTCGGCGAAGCGCGGTTTCTCGGGGGCGGTGGCGCTGGAGAGAGTCATCTCGGCGGGGAGAGTGCGTCCTTTCCGGATCGCGTGTACTTCGGGCCAGGTGGCCTCACCGGCGTCTGGGCCGAGGAGAATTCCCGCGAGGCCATTTTCCGCGCGCTCCGTCGCAAGGAGACGTTCGCGACGAGCGGAACCCGCATTCAAGTACGCTCGTTCGGGGGCTGGCATATCCCGTCGTCGTGGTGCAGCCAACGCAACCGCGTCGACGAAGCATACCGGCGGGGTGTCCCGATGGGCGGCACGATCACCGAACCCCCCGCGCCCTACGCACGGCCACTCTTCGCGATCGAGGCCGTTGCCGATCCGGGGACGGCCAAGGATCCCGGCGCCAAGCTACAACGCGTTCAGATCATCAAGGGCTACCTCGACGCGGCCGGCGAACCCCAGGTGCGCGTCTTCGACGTGGCGGGCGATTCGAGCCTCGGCGACGACGTCGACATCGCCACTTGCGAGCCGAGCGCCGAGGGCTTCGATCGGCTCTGCGCGGTGTGGGGTGACGACAGTTTCGATCCCGATCAGCAGGCCTACTATTACGTCCGAGCCGTCGAGACTCCGACCTGCCGCTGGAGCACCCGAATGTGTGCCAAGCACACCTATCACTGCGACAATCCGCGCGGGAAGATCGACGAGCAATGCTGTCACCCTTCGGCGGGGCTCCACCCCAACAACTGTTCGCTCATCACCTGCGATGACGAGCACCTCGACGACCCCTGCTGCCAGCCCGACGTGGTCCGGCCGTTGATCCAGGAGCGCGCCTGGACCAGTCCGATCTGGTACACGCCCTAGCGGGCTTCGCCGGGGGCCGCAGCGCAGCGAACCTCGATCTGGCCCCGCGTCCGCGAACCATGGTATTTTCGCGATAGTCGCTCGGTGGTGAGCGACTCATAACAATTGGAGGGGACCGATGCTTCGCAAAGACATTGTGGTGGCCTTTTTGGCCTTGGCGGTTGGTGCACTGGGTTGCGGGGACGACAGCAGCGGCACGGGTGCTACGGGCGGTTCTGGCGGCTCGGGTGGCTCGGGTGGCGGGGGCTTGCCCACGGCGTGCACCGATGAGCCCGATCTTTCGGCGGCGACGAGCGCCGAGTTTCCAGCCCAGTTCTGGGCCTGTTACGACACGGCCGACATGGATGTCGTGCTCTCCGTCGACTCGTGTGTGCAAGATACCCCCGGTCTCTCGGAGGGCTGCGCGGGCTGCTATGGCGACTACGCGGGCTGCGTAGATTCGAACTGCGGCGACAGCTGCAACAGTCGCGGCGCCGACGTCATGCCCTGCGGCGAGTGCGTTCTGGCCGAGTGCAACGTGGACCTGACGTCGTGCAGCGGCGTTGGCTCGCCGGCTGTCCAGCCTCAGCTGGTCGAGTAGCGCCTCTGTCTGAGGACGGTTCTTGCGCCGCCCATCACGGCGACCGCGAGTGAGCCTCTCTTCGTGAAACAAGCAGCCAGGCCCGAGGGTCCATCATTCCCACTGTCCACGGCAATGGGTTTGTTGGATCCGGTCCGCCATCAGTTGTTGCCTGTCGACGCAAGGCGGGCGATGCGGTTCGCCGAACGCGTGAGCGGCCTCCACGACTACGGCGGGGGCGCGATGCATGAGCGCCTCGAAGAAACCATCGACGTCGTGTCTCGGGTCGATTGGAACGTACTCGGCCGCTTCGGGCTCCGCTACATCCTCAACTGGCATCTGACCAACCGCCTTCGGCTCGTGGAGCTCTTGAAGCGACGTCCCCGCCTAGAGCGCGTCGTCATTGAGAGACCCTTGATCGTGACAGGGCTCTTCCGAACTGGGACGACGTATCTTCACAATCTGCTCGCCGCCGACCCAAGCAATCGCGCGGCGCACACCTGGGAAGTGGCTCGCCCGGTGGGCCGAAAGCGCGACCTCATGGTGGACGAGGCTTGGAGAAAGTGGCGCACCGGCCACGAGGTCTCAATGGACGACATCATCGTTCCCGAGCAGGCCGAGGCGCACCGAGTCACGGTCGACGGTTGGGAAGAAGACTTCTTCCTCCTCGAGAACGACATGGCCATCATGAAGTTCTTCGTTGGCTTCGGTGCGTACGATTACGGCATGCGCATGCTCGAGTGGGACATGGTCGAGCCCTATGGGTGGCATAAGAAGCAACTCCAGGTGCTGTGGGCGCAGCGCTCAGCTGATCGATGGCTTCTCAAATGCCCATGGCACTTGTGGAACCTCGAAGCGCTTCTGAAGGTCTATCCTGACGCATGCATCGTACAGACTCATCGCGACCCAGTAAGTACGATCGGCTCGCAGTGCAGTTTGAGTGCGCGCATCGCGATGAAGTTTCAACGCGGTCTCGATCTTCACGATGTTGGACGGTTTTGGCTCGAGTACTCCCGGCTCGGCATCGCGCGCGGGGACGAGGCCCGTGCAAGGTTCCCTCGCGCGCGCATCTACGACGTCCATGCCGACGATTTGCAGACCAAGCCCCTCGACGTGGTCCGTGACATGTACGCGTACTTCGATCTGCCTTTTGACGAGGCGCTAGATGCCAAGTTACGCGCGCGGGTCGCCACCGAACCCACAGCGCAGGCTGGCGATCATGAGTACGACAGCGCCCACTATGGCCTCTCCGTGTCGCGAATCGAAGGGGCGTTTAGCGAGTACCGAGCGCGCTTCGCGGCCTAGGCCGCACCCGGCCGGGTGTTGTGGTCGCGGAGGCGGTCCAACGCCGAACCTGGATCGTGGACCGGTGTCCGATTGCTTCTCGCCCCACGACCGCACTGCTGTATCCTCGCCGTCGTGCATCTTCCGAGCCTTCTCTTTGGGTTCCGCCAGTCGGTCGATCGTCGGACGTACATCCTCGTCGGGTTTGCGTTGGCTGCGCTCAAGTACGCGCTCGACTGGGTGCTCGTTCGCGCCGTGACGGGGCAGAACTGGAGCCTCCTGGCCTATCTCACGCCGTCGATGTCGATCCGCCATAGCGCGTTCGAACTCGTTCCTGACTCG
>JBCCEK010000192.1:0-8488 GCA_039030295.1 Myxococcota bacterium
AGGTCGCGCCACATGTACTGACCCTTGGCCGGGTAGATGTTGAAAGGCGAGTCATCCCACCCTTGCTTCGCAAAGACCGGACCGAGAAGGAACGGCCGCCAGAGCACTGACGCACCCGCGGCCTCCGCGACCTTGTCGATCCGCATGACCGCCAAGTACGAATAGGTGCTCGCGAACTCGTACCAGAACTCGATTGGCTCCCCCATGCGCCCCACCGTAGTGGGCCGCGGCCCTCTTTTCCAGCGCCCGCCTCGGAGATAGCGCTCGACTTCACCGTTACGAAGCCGTGATCAATCGCAGACGACCACGGTTTGGTCGCCGCGCGTTTCAAACGGTGCTTCGAGGGGGTCTGGACGCGGGTCGCCTTCGAGAAGGACGCCACAGTCCTCGCACAGGACGTTGACCCAAGCGGGGTCTCGCCCGGACGGTCCGCTCGCCAACATGCCGTCGATCCAGTCGACCAGAAGCGGCACGCCTCCGGTGGTGTCGTCGTACACCTTCGGAAAGCGAAATACCGTGTGCTCACTGCCGCTACCGAAGTAGTAGCGGTAGTTCTCTGGTACCGCGTCAGAGGTTTGCTGGGACTGCGACAGGGCGATCTCGCCAAACTCGCAGCTTGCATCCCACCAGCGTGCAACGCCCGCAGGGCTACCGTCGTTGAGCATGACATTATAGAAGCCGCTCTGGCCGCCAGGGCTACCGTCATAGAACGCGGTGTAGTGGGCCCAGTTCGTGTCGGGGAACTCGTTGGCCACCGCCTCGGTGTACGCCGTGATCCCACCACCCTCTGTGATCGCTTCGAGGACCCCTTCCACCTCCGGAAGATTCGGAACGAAGTTCCACACGCTGAACTCGTTCTCGAGAAACTCCTCGGTGATCACGCCGTTACCCGCATCCGCAAGGATGTGCATCTGCGAGGCGGGCCAGACGTCGTGCAGCAGTGGCCCATGAAACCAGGCACCGTAGGCGCCGGCGCTCGAGCCGGTCACGAACACGACCTCCGGGTTGACGAAGTGTTCGCGCGCCCACTTCTCGGCGACCTTGGCGTTGTGGAATCCGAGGTGCTGAGCGGGCGCCTCGCCTTCCGTGTACTCCACGCTCGCATCACCGAAGTGGATATCGCACGTGCAATAGGTGACGAAGATGATGTTCCAATCCTGGAAGGGGTTGCGGTCGTCGTCGAGGTCGAAGAACCCTTCAGCGGCGAACTCGTCGAGGTTGTCGTTGGGGAGGGCCCGGCAGGTGGGGATGCCACATGTGAGACCGTTCCAGCAGGCGCCCCCGCCTTGGTAGTAGATCAGCAGCTTGTTCACCGACCCGCGCCGGGCGAAGTAGCGATACTCCGACCCTTGGACGCATTGTGGGGTGTAGGTGCGCCCTTCGTACTCGGTTGGGCCAGGGGTCAACGTTGCGTACGTGGCGTCGCTCAGACCCTGCGCCACTACGGTGTCGAGCACAGCGGCGTCCACCAATGCGTCCAGGCCTGCTTCGAGCCGCGCTTGGCTGCCTTCTGGCGTGCACACGCTGTTCGCTTCGTCTTCGACTGCGGCAGTGAGGGCCGCGAACGCCGACTCGCGTTCGGCGCTCAGCGTTGTACCGTTGGCGTCTGTGCTCAGGCTCCGAACGTGACGGCTCTCTGCGTTGAGCAGGTCGGCACATGCCGTGCCGCTCGCAGTCAACACAGCGGCACCACAAGACGCCTCGTTCGCGGAGCCAAGGTCGACGTTTTGGTTGATCTCCGACGCTGTACTGCCGACGTTCTGCTCGATCCCCGCGGCGGCGTCGCTCGCCGAGGTCGCGAGGTCGGCGCAGTTGACGTCGAGGTCGGCGCTGCGCGCTTCTGCGGCATTCCATGCCTCGCCGAGTACGCCTCTCGCTGCGGCGATGGCGGCGTCTCTGGCGTCATCATCTTGCTGGGTTTCCCAGACGGCCCAGGCGTCGAAGGCAGACCGGCAGAACGCCGCGGCCGCCACTTGCTTCTCGCCCGCACAGAGGTTCGACGGGTAGGCGTCGAAAGTCCCCCCGGGACCAGCGTCGCTCGGGCCGTCGCTGCACCCCCCGGCGAGCACCGTCACGAGTAGAAGCTTCCAAGCAAGCCAAATCAAGCGCATCCTTACCTCCGGAACGTTCCTTCTCGTACGGAACGGCGGCGGCCGTCAAGGCTCGGCTGGGTACCGCTGAGGGGTCGGCGCGAGGGCCGCTCGTCAGGCTGCGCGAGTGTCGTCGATCCGGTTCGCTTCCGCGACGAAGCGGCGACGCTCGGCGTTGACCAGCTCGAGAAGCTGCTTCTGGTCGACGAGGCCGGCATCCAGGAGTGCTCTCATGTAGCCGTCTGCGTAGCCGCGCGCTTGGGCCAACGACGCGTAGTTAGCGCCGCTGAATCGGGTTTCGATCGTCTTCTTCACCAAACCGCGCAGGGTCACCTTGAGCTCGTCAACGTTCATGGGCCGTTCCTTCCAAGCCCGAGTGTCGAGATCCACGATCTAGGGTCAAGAAAACGGGGCGTGAGCCCGGCTCAGAACTGAGTCAGGCGGCGAAACTCGACGATGCGGGCCTCCAGGTCGTCTCGGCTGAGGTCGACAAGCGCATCGATGCCAACGTCTTGGACGCAGAACGAGGCGGTCGCCGAACCACAGATAACCGCCTGCCGAAGGTCGTCGGTCTCAGATTGGGCCAGGTAGCCGAGGAACCCTCCCGCAAACGAGTCTCCCGCGCCGGTCGGGTCCGCAACGTTCTTGAGCGGATAGGCCGGGGCGCAGAAGATCTCCTCGTCGACGAAAAGGAGGGCGCCGTATTCTCCGCGCTTCACGATCACCGTCTGAGGGCCTAGCGCGCGCAAACCCTCTGCGACCGCGATGGGGTGGTGAAAGCCAGAGAGCTGTCGTGCTTCCTCTTCGTTGATGACGAGGATGTCGATTCTCGTCATCAGCTCCTTGAGAGCGTCGAGCGCCGTATCGATCCACAGGTTCATCGTGTCGGCGACCACGAGTTTCGGTGACTTCACTTGGTCGAGCACGTGAAGTTGGAGCTCCGGCGCGATGTTGCCGAGCATGACGTACTCCGAGTCGACGAACGAATTCGGGATCTTGGGCTGAAAGTCTGCGAAGACGTTGAGGTCGGTCCGGATCGTTTCGCGCGACGTGAGGTCGTCTGCGTAGCGCCCTTCCCAGTGGAAGGTCTGGCCTTGCGCGATCTCCAGGCCCTCGGTGTCGATCGACCGCTCTCCCAACATGTCGATCGTCGCCACAGGGAAGTCCTCTCCCACGACGCCGACCAGTCGAACGGGCGCAAGCCGCGAAGCCGACAGCGACGCGTACGTCGCAGCGCCTCCGACGATGTGCGGATGGTACCCGAGGTGGTTGTGGATGGTATCGAATGCGACGGAGCCAACGACGAGGAGCGACATGGTGCCTTTCAGGAGAGATAGTGTCCGAGGAGGGGCGCAAGCTTCTCTCGTGCTGCTTGCGAGATGGTCTGCGGGTCGGTGATGAGCGCATTCGCGAGGGCCGAGGTCGCCGGGCTTCCCGCGGGATCGGGAACCGCCTTGGCCAGCGCAACCAGGATTTCCTTCGCCTTGGCGACGTTCTTATGCATCACCTCGATCACGCCCTCGACCGTCACCGAGTCGTGGTCGTCATGCCAGCAATCGTAGTCCGTGACCATCGCCAGGGTGGCGTACGGGAGCTCGGCCTCTCTCGCCAAACGAGCCTCGGGCAGGTTTGTCATTCCTATGACCGAAACCCCCCAAGAGCGGTACAGATTGGACTCGGCGCGTGTCGAGAACTGTGGGCCTTCCATGCAAAGGTACGTTCCGCCGACGTGTGTGCGTGCGCCTGTGGCCTTGGTCGCGTCCGCAAGCGCAGAAGCCAGTGAGGCGTCGATCGGCTCCGCGAAGGCGACGTGGGCGACAACCCCGTCGTCATCGAAGAACGTATCGGCGCGGTGCCGGGTTCGATCGAGGAACTGGTCGACGATCACCATGTCCCCGGGGTGAAGGTCCTCTCGCATCGAACCGACGGCCGAGACGCTGACAACCTGTTCCGCCCCGGCCATCTTGAGGGCTAAGATGTTCGCGCGAGCATTGATGCGGTGGGGTGGAATGCGGTGGCCACGTCCATGTCGCGGAAGAAAGAGCAGGCGGGTCGACCCCAGCGTTCCTGCGACCACAACGTCAGAGGGCGCCCCGAAGCTGGTCTCGATGGCGATTTCTTCGACGTCTGCCAGCCCCTCGAGCACGTAGAGGCCGCTTCCGCCGATCACGCCAAGTGTTCTGCTGATTGTCCCCATCGACGTCCGGCTCGCTCGTATCATGGGCACCAGTCTCCGTCGAACGCGCCTATTGGTAGGCCGGTTGGTAGGGTTGCCGCGTCACGATCACGGTCCTGACCTCGCTGTCGCGAAAGACACCGAGCTGAACGTTGGATCCGACGGGACCCCGCAGGCGCTCGACGATCTCTGCGTAGGGCATGGTTCGGACTGACTCCCCGTTGATCGAGAGAATGACGTCGTCGGGTTGAAGACCCGCGATAGCTGCGGCGCCCCCTTCGGGGGTGTCCAAGACGCGGAGGCCCCCTCCTTCTGAGTACGCGAGGCGGGCATGGATGCCTCCCACCGGTTGCCCACTCTGGCTACCGCCACATCCGATCAGGGCGACCAACGACAGCAGGCTGATCGATCTACAGGTCCACGGCCGTCGCATGATCGCTTCCACATAGCGGCCTGGTGGGGTGGCGCAAATGGCCGACGTGGCAGAATTGACACCCTGGCCGACCCGAGTACCATTCCTTAACCCCTCGAAACTGTGGGCGAAACTCCAAACGGTCAAACACAGATGCTCAAGCTCCTGATCTCGGACGACGAAGGGCAAACGACCGTCGTGCCCCTCCTGCGCGACGAGATCACGATCGGGCGCCGCGCAGGCAACACCATTCGGCTGACCGAGCGGAACGTGTCACGCACCCACGCGCGGCTCGTCAAACGTGATGAAGCTTACATTGTGGAAGACCTGGGATCGTACAACGGCGTAATTCTCAACGGTCAACGCGTCAACACCTCTGCCCAGATGGCTCCCGGCGACCAGTTGGCGATCGGGGACTACGCGATCGCCCTCCAAGCCGAGACCCGGACATCGCGGAGACCTCCCGCGCCGGTCGTCGATGCGAAACCACCGCCGCGGTTGGTCGTGTTGAACGAGCCGGCTGCAGGTGCCGAGTTCTCGTTGAGCAAGCCGGTCATGCGGATCGGCCGCGATGAACGGCTCGACATCTGGATCAACCACAAGTCCATCTCGCACGAGCACGCGGAGGTTCAGGTCGTCGATGGGGTGGTGACCGTGTTCGACCTCGACAGCGTGAACGGAATGCGTGTCAACGGAATCGACACCACGCGCGCGATGCTCGAGTCCGGCGACGTGCTCCAACTCGGCGAAGTCGGTTTTCGATTGCTTACACCTCAAGGCACGCTTTCGCTCCAGGAAGTTCCGCCGAGCCCAGCAGTCGTTCCGAACCCCACACCGGCCGCCAAGAAGCCCCTATTCGCCCTGGCGGTATTGGGCTTGCTGGCGTTGTTCGGCGGGCTGACCGTCATGGCCACCATACAGGACCCTGCGGACACCACCGACGACCAACCGACCGCGCTGGCTTCTTCCACGGGTGCCATCGGGAGTGCGCCGACAGATCCAGCCGCCGCTTCAGCGATCGCCGCTCCCTCTGAACCGACTGAGATGGCGATGCCGGACGAGGCCGACGCACTGCGCGCCGAGGATGACCAAGGTGACGCGCCGCAAGAATGGGAAGATCACCTTGCTAGGGCGCGTCGCCAACTCGCGCGGGGGAAGGTGGATGAGGCATATCGGGTGGCGAACGAGTTACCCGAGGACAGCGTTCTGAGGCGAACGCCCGAGTTCGGTGAGATTCGCTACAGATATGTGCAGTCGCATGTCGATGCCGCGGAAGAGGCGATGGAAGCGGGGCAGCCGAATTTGGCGCGGCGCGAGGCGAAGTTGGCGCTGGCGATTCCGGGCATGACGTCCAAACAGAAACGAGACGCGCGGCGGATCGTTTCGGCGACGCGGCGACCTTCGAGCGGGAAGCCGAGCCCCGAGGAGTCGCTCGCCGAGGCCTACCGGTGTGTGGGCACAGGCGACAACGCTTGCGTGATCCTTGCGCTCGAGGGTGGACAGGCCAAGACTCCAGCCGCCCTTGCGCTTCTGATCGAGACCTATCGGGCGATGGATGATTTTTCCGCCGCAAGGCGGCACATGAGAGCATTCGTTCAGCGGTATCCCGAAGACGCGAGGGCACCGCGATACCGGGAAATGCTCGCCGCAGACTGACGCAGGGGCGCAGAATCGTTGATCAACGGCCTCTGCCCATGACAGACTGAAGGTCGGGTGTTTGGGGGAACACACAGGACCGGGGAATTGCGGCCGTGGCTCGTCTTGGGAGTTGCGGTGCTCGGCCTGAGTCTCGTTCTCAGTTGGGCGACCCCGCTTGGCGCCCAAGGGAACGCTCGCCTCACCGAAGGCGGGATGGACCTTCACCTCTACAGGCCTGCCGTCGACACGCGCGGATACTTCAGCGTGAACGGCAGCCGAGTGATGCCCCACAAGGAGTTCAGCTTCGGACTCGCGATGGACGCAGGCTTTGGGATCCTTCGCTACAACGGGTTCGTGACCGACGACCAGGTGCTCGCGGAAGATGCGAAGCGCCAAGATCGCATCTCCAACCAATCGTTTACCGGCAACTTCATCTTCAACTACGCCCTTATCGATCGTCTCGTGATCGGTGTCATGCTTCCCATCACCTTCTTCCGCGGGGAGGCGGTTCAGGTTCCGGACCGGGGCGGCAACTGTATGGCGGGGCAAACGACCTGCCTCTACAACGTCGGCGATGATCCGCGCGGGCTTCGGTCGCAGGGGATCGGCGACTTGCAGCTTCACGTGAAGGCGAAGCTGTTCAGCCTCCCTTGGTTTGGCATCGCCGCGGTGTTGCGTGCGCAGTTCCCGACCGCAAGGACGGCGCAGTTCGCGGGTGAGCCTGGAGTAGCACTGTGGCCGACTGCGGTGTTTGAGTTCCTGCCGACCGATCGCGTTCGGCTCGCACTTGAGGGCGGGTACCGGTGGAACTCGGGCCAGGGTGCGACCTTCATTTGGGATGGCCGTTCCGAGCCGAACCCGATCGCAACCAACGCGGTTGACCCCATCGACGTCGCCGACGAAGGGCATCTGTTCACGTACAACGACCTGATCACGTTCGGGTTTGGTGCGAGCTTCCGGATCGCGCGTTCGCTCGACCTCGTGCTCGAGTACTATGGGACGAAGATCGCCCAGGAAATTGGGACTCGCGGGACCCTTTCGATGGAGGCGCTTGGCGGGCTCAAGTACTTCGTCGCGGGCAATAGCTTCCTCTACTTCGGTGCGGGCGCCGGGATTCCAAAGACCGGATTCCAAGCCTCAGACGTGCGCGCGCTCCTCGGCTTCATGTACGAACCGTCGACGCAGGACCGCGACGGGGACGGCATCCTCGATGACCGCGACGGCTGTCCCGACGAGGCTGAGGACAAGGACGGCTTCGAGGACGCAGACGGGTGTCCCGATCTCGACAACGACGGTGACGGTATTCTCGACGTCGACGATGCGTGCCCGCTCGTCAAAGAGGACTACGACGGTGATCGCGACGAAGACGGCTGCCCAGAAGGCCGCGAAGGAGACCGCGACGGTGACGGGATTCCGGACGAAGTAGACAACTGCCCAGACGTCCCAGAGGATTTTGATGGGTTCCAAGACGAAGATGGGTGTCCCGACCTCGACAACGACGGCGACGGCATCCCGGACGACGAGGACCTTTGCCCGAACGACGCCGAAGACGTCGATGGTTTTCAAGACGACGATGGCTGTCCAGACGTCGACAACGATGCTGACCGCATTCTTGATGTCGACGACGCCTGTCCGAATGACCCCGAGACGTACAACGGCCATGAGGACGAGGACGGCTGTCCGGATAAGGGGCTGGTCATCGTGGAGGACACCCAGCTGACCATCCTCGAGAAGATCTACTTCGAGACCGACAGCGCGATCATCAAGCCGCGGAGCTTCCCGTTGCTCGACGCGGTGGCGGCGACCCTCAACGGGAACCCTCAGATCACGCTGATCGAGATTCAAGGGCACGCCGACGAGCGGGGCAGCGACAAGTACAACATCAAGCTCACGCGGGCCCGCGCCGAGTCGGTGATGAACGCCCTCATCGAGCGCGGTGTCCTCAAGGAGCGGATCCGGTCCGCCGGGTACGGGGAACGGTGTCCGGTTGACCCGAAGCACAACGCGGCGGCCTGGGAGAAAAATCGGCGGGTGGAGTTCAAGATCATCGAAACCGACGCCGGTCCGACCGGAGTTGAGGTAACATGCCCGCGGGGCCGATCCTTGGTGCCGAGGTGATATGTCGCGCGAGCGTTTCGTCGAGTTGATGGCGCCTGCACTGACCCGCTTCAG
>JBCCEK010000193.1:0-8448 GCA_039030295.1 Myxococcota bacterium
GCTCCCCACGTGGGCGTGACGAGGCCATAGGCGAGCGCGGACCAGTGATTGACCGCAACACTTCCGAATCGAAGGTTCTCGACCGCGCGCTCTACGGCGTCGGCAACGGCGGGGTCCTTGAGAGACTTCGGGTGCACGATGAGGGTCGCCGCAAGGGTTCCCCAACACGCGTCGTTCGCGAAGGCAACAGCCTGGTCGATGTACTCGACGACGGAGCTTGCAGGGATTGCCACCTCGCCCGTGAGCCCGCACCAAGACTCGGTGGTGAAGCAGATGTCGTCGCGGTTGGATGGATCGAGGTGGTGGATCAACGTCCATGGGGCCTGTCCCGGCCCCGTGGCGCCAAACTCATCGCCCTCTGGGTGCTCCTTCATGAAGGCGCGCTGGCGATCCTCGGCGCCGGGATAGTAGGGCTTGCGGTCGGGCTCTTCCCGAAACACGGTCTTCAGCCGATCGAGGAGCGCCTCGCGTTGCCCCCACTGCTCGTGCTGGATGATGACGCGGGTTGCGGTGCAGTTGAAACCGGCATTGTTGACCAGCGAAGACGCGATGTTCACCGCTTGGAACGCGAGGTCGCCTGAAGACCAAGGGCCCGGAACCACGATGATCGGGCTGACGTTGCCGAGCTCGCTCGTGATGTGCTTCGGGTTGAGTGGCTCGTTGTTGGCCTTTCGTTGCGCACCTTCCGAACCGCCGCCAAACACGATGGCGTCATGAGTCTTGTCGGAGCCCGTGATGTGCATCTCTTCGATGAGCGAATGCTGGCATAGGTACTTACCCTCGTTCGCACCACCATAGACCAGGCGAAAGAACCCGCGCTCGCGAAGCGGCGAGAAGGCGTCGTCGATGATCGGGCCAAGGTACTCGTTGACGGGGTTCATCTTCAGGATCACGACCGAACCTTCGACGAAGAGCTTGTAAAGAGCATCCATCGGGCCGATCGACGATACGTTCCCGGCTCCAAGGACGAGCGCCACACGCCCGCTGTGAGCAGGGGCCCGGTAGAAACTCGCCTGAGTGCGTGGAAGCTCGTCGAGCCGAACGTCCGGGTCCATCCACACTTCTGCGGTGAATCCTTGAAAGAGAAGTGAGTCCCAGATGTCGGTTGGAAAGACCGGTGCAGCAACCTGGCCGCTCGGTCGCGCATAGGCATCCTTGGGAAGCTGCGGCGCGCCGTGGGTCGCGATGTCGCTGAGAGACTCGATCAACAGCGAGATGTTGCGAACGACCAGCGACACGCCACCGAGCCACTCTTCGCCCTCCCCGCCACTGCCGGGCTTGAGCCCCTTGGCCTGCACAGAGGCGTCGACCCAGCGCTGCGCGACACGGACGACTCCCTCGCGAAGCTGCTCGAGAAGCTCGACTCGGTCCTCGATGCCGAGACCCACCCATTCCGCTTTGTGGTCCTCAAGGATGGCGAGCGCCTCGTCGAGGGTGGCTTGCGAAGTGGGTTCGATCTGGTGCTCGGCCTCGGGAATCGCGGCTGAGCCCACCTGAGCAACGACAGCGTCGGTCACATGAGCCTCCTAGGGACTGGTCTGGTCGCCGCTTATGGTGTGCTCTTGACGGTGGGAGATCAAGACTTGTCGAACGTCATCAAGCGATTCGCAGACGCGCGCCGGGGGAAGGCTGCGCAGGAACACCTTGCCATATCCCTTGGTGCGAATCCTCGAATCGAGGATCGCGACGACGCCATGGTCACGCTTGGTCCGAATCAGGCGCCCGAAGCCCTGCTTCAGAGAGAGCGCGGCGGCAGGGACCAGGTACCGCATGAACGACGATTCGCCTGCTTCGTCGAGGCGTTTACAACGCGCGGCAACGACAGGGTCCGAAGGGACCTCGAACGGCAGCTTGTCGATGATCACGAGCCGAAGTGCGCTCCCCGGCACATCGACACCCTCCCAGAAGCTCGACGTCGCGAACAGGACCGCATCGCCGCAGTCCCGAAACCGGTCGAGCAAAGTCTGCTTTGGCGCGTCGCCCTGCACGAACCAGGGTTGCTCGAGCTCCGGACCGATGCGTTTCGCGAGGTCCCGCATCATCCGGACCGACGTGCACAACACGAACGCACCACCATTGGCGAGGCGAATCAGTTCGAGCGCCTCGCGAGCCGCCGCCGCGGGATAATCGCGCGAACGAGGGTCGGGAAGGTTCGACGGTGCGTAGAGGCCGCCTTGTTCCTCATAGCGAAAAGGGGAGTCGACGACTTCTTCGGTCACCTCGCGGTCGATGCCGAGTCTTTGTTTCAGGAACGTGAAGTTCCCTCCGGTCGTCAGGGTTGCGCTGGTGAAAACCACACATGGAACGCGTTCGTGGAGGCGCTCGCGAAGAATGGGTGCGACATCGATGGGGCTTGTCCCAACAGCCCGGCCACGCCCGGACCCCTGTTGCCAGCTCACGTGACCCGCCGCATCGAGGGAGCCGAGAGCATCGCGAATCTTGTCGGCGCGCCTCGCGATCTGCAGGACGTTCTCGCGAATGGGTCGGGCGTTTCGACATGCATGCCCGAGTTCCGCCAAGGTGTTGTCGAGGGCGAAGAGCGCTTCTCGGGGCAGGTCTTCGGCAACCAGCGAAGACCGACCCACCTGTCCGCCGTTTGGCAACGCGCCAAAGAACGCCGAGGTTCGCTCGAGGATCGCATCGAACAATCGCGCCTCGTGGCCCTGCTCACGCTTCGAAGACAAGGTACGTCGTGCATCCTGAACCAGTCGCTCGACCATGGAGATGGAGACGCGCGTTCCAAAGAAGAGCGTCGCGGTATCTTCGATTCGATGTGCCTCGTCGAAGACGACCGCGTCGTAGTCGGGCAGAACCGATGCGTGTCCTGTGTCCCGCAGCGCGAGGTCCGCGAAGAACAAGTGGTGATTGACGACGACCAGCTGGGCCTCCTCCGCGCGGCGACGAACACCGGTCACAAAACACTCGTCGTAGTACTCGCAGCGGGCGCCGATCCGGGTGTCCGAACCGCTGACCACCCTCGGCCAAAGCGGGTCGTCCTCCGCGACTTCGGCGAGGGACGCGCGGTCGCCAGATTGGGTCTCCTCCACCCAGGACCGGACGACAGGCAAAGATCTGGCGAAACGGGGATGGCTGGCGTCGGCACTATGAACGAACTCGTTGTAACGCCTACGGCACACGTAGTTCGCCACGCCTTTGACCGCCGCCGCTTGGATCTCGAGGCCGAGGTGGCGCACGAGCGCGGGAAGGTCGCGGTCCATGATTTGATCCTGGAGCGCCAGGGTGCCGGTCGACACGAGCACGCGTCGACCGCTCAGCACGGCAGGGATCAAGTAGGCCCACGTCTTGCCAGTCCCCGTCCCAGCCTCGATCAGGAGAGTCCCGTCGTGCTCGAGCGATTCCTGAACAGCGCGAGCCATCCGGATCTGCCCAGGTCGATGCTCGTAGCCTGAGACCCCGTAGGCCAACGGCCCAGACGGACCAAGCAGATGCGCCGCATCCATGCTCGGGTGCTCTAGCACGTGCCGGCGCGCGCGCCCTCGACGGCCGCGCTAGGATCTCCCTGCCGTGATCCCGATTCGTGACCACAACCGAACCCGCCGCACGCCTGTGGTCACGTGGACGCTAATTGCGGCGAACCTCGTGCTCTTCGTATGGAGCATGGCGTTTGGCCCTTCACACGCGGAGCACATCGTCATGCGATTCGGCGTCATCCCCGACGTCCTCGTCAATGGCCAGTGGGGGTTCTCGAGGGTCGATGGCGGGGCGCTCGGAAGCGTCGTGACACCGGTCACCAGCATGTTCTTGCACGGCGGGCTGCTGCACCTCGTGTCGAACATGTGGTTTCTGCACGTGTTCGGCGACAACGTCGAAGACGTGCTCGGTCGCGCGAGATACCTGGCCTTCTACGCGGTTTCTGGCGTGGGCGCGGCCGCCGGTCAGGTTCTGGTCGACCCGAACAGCATGGTCCCGATGATCGGCGCGTCCGGCGCGATCTCCGGCGTGCTCGCCGGCTACATGATCCTCTTCCCTCACGCCCGGATCGTCACCTTGGTGCCGATCGTCATCTTCATTCGGTTCTTCGACGTTCCGGCAGCGGCGTTCATCATCCTGTGGTTCGCGCTCCAGCTCGTACTTGGCTACCTGTCGCTCGGCCTTCTTTCGGAGGCCGGAAGCGGCGTCGCCTGGTTCGCCCACATCGGCGGCTTCCTCGTCGGCCTCGTGACCGTGAAACTCTTCTACCGATCGCCTAGAGGTCGCCGAGACCGTCTGTTTCAGTAGTCTCCGAGTCGCTCAGATCCGACGGAGCCCCGGACGGCGCATCTTCGGCCGACGCCGCGTCGCTCGCTTCAGCGTCCACCGCAGAACCTGAATCGGCGGCAGCCTCCGCCGGCGCGGCGGTGGTCTCGGTCGCGCCCGCAGGCGCGAGCTGGACACGGATCGTCGTGACCATGCGCTTGGTCTCTTCTCGGAACTCTCTTCGCGACACGGTCCTCGTGACGGTTTCGTAGCCATCCTTCGAGACCACGATCTCTCGTGGGCTGATCATCGACTTGAAACGCATCTCGCCGGGCGTGGTGATCTCGCCGCCGCCCACCGCGGTGGCGCGTGCCCCTGGAGGATCGCTCGACACCTCGACGAAGTAAGGGAGTGTGGGCAGCGCCAAGGTGATCTTGCGCGTGTCGCCTTCGACGGTGACCTTCTGCGTCTTCGGAAGGTATCCGCGTGCGCGGGCCACGAGGGTCACCTCAGCCCCAACCTCCAAGGTCAATGTGATCGGCGCACGGCCAGCCGGCTTTCCATCAACTGCGACGAACGCGCGAGCCGGCCTCGACTCGATGACAACCTTGACGGGCCCACCGGCGGGCACCGCTTCAGAGTCCGCAGTCGATGGCCCCGCCGTGTCAGCCGAAGCTTCCACCTCGTCCGTGAGATCGAGGTCGGCCGGCGCTTCGGTCGAGGGTTCTTCCGTCGGTGCGGCCGCTGCTTGCGGTGCGGGCTCCTCGATCACTTCGATCTCGTCTCCGATGTACGGGGCCGCGAGCTCGCGAAGGTTGTCGAGTGCGCCCGACTGCCAGCCTGCCACGCCGGCGCCAACGATGACGACAACCGCCACCAACGCCATCACGGCGCGCCAACCGCCCCGAGACGCTGGCTTCTTGGGTCGTTCAGGCGCGCCAGACGCGTCGCCGGCGGCGTATGGGTTGTCCGCGGCGGGTACTCGTTCCGTCGGCGCTTTGAAGGCCTCTGCCGGTATTCCGGGTCCTTGCGGAACGCCAGCAGGAGGAGGCACCGTGGGCACCGCCGGGTCCAGCAGACTCGAATCGAGAACCTCGCCAGGGGCAGGCTCGAGCCCACCGGACGGTTCGAACGAGTTCGCGATGTCGGGTCCGAAGAGATCGGGAACCTCGGTTTCGAGACGTGAGGGTTTCGGCGCCTCGACGACCGGTGTCTGTCGCCGCTCGGGAAGGAAGCCTGCGGCCGACCCGCCGACCACAGTCGCGTCAGCGTCGGGATAGTCGTGAATCCGAGTCTGCTCGTCATCGAGGAAATCATCGTCAGCGTTGAGCTCGTCCATCGGCTCCGCCAACGCCTGGCTCACGCTTCCGCCGTTCCCAAAGGCCGACATGGCACTTCGCGAGGAGGCTTCTGGCGCCGCCGCACGCTTCGCCGTCGGTGTTTCGTTCGTGGTCCCGAGCACGCCACGCGCCGGCGCACTTCGCCGCGCCCCGAAGCGCTGGCTTTGCTCGCGGGCACGCTGAGCGCCCGCGCGGGCTTCGTTCATGGTCTCTTCGGCGGCTCCGCCCTCTTCGAACGCAGACGCGAGGAACTCGCTCACGTGACGGACCTTCGTGCTGTCGTCCGGTACAGGCGTCGACAACGGTGTAAGCGATGGCTGCCGCGCCGGGGCGGGTTGGCTTCCCTGGTCGAACACGCCAGGAGCCGCGCGATCCTCCACGATCCGTTGCACGAGAGAGCGCGACTGCGGATCCATCTTGATGAACTTGATCCCCATGCCGGCCGGATTGTTGCTGTCGGCGTCTTTGGGCTCGCGGCGCCAAACGACGCGACCGACCCCATGGATCAGGCTCGACTGATCCTGAAGCAAGAACTCGAACTTGAGCAAAGTGCCCACGTCGAGCGGCTTCTTGGCCTTGATGAATACGCCACCTTGCGAGATGTCGCCGCTGTACCGTTCGATGAAGTCCTCGAGCGTCGCGCTCTTGTATCGGATCTTCAACGAAAGCAGCGTGCGCTTGTCCTTGCGTGCGTCTGCCATGTTGTTCTGTCTATTGCCCCCAACCAAAGACTACCCATCGGTTCGTGAAGCAACAAACGAATCTACCGAAAAACCGAGCTAGCGTTCCAAGTGCTCGACCGACATACGCACGCTGAACGCACGAACATCGCCCGAAGTGGTCGATAGACTTACACGTCGTCGTTTCGAAATCTCTACGTTTACTCCGTGAAAGTGCGCGACCCACTGGGTGTGCGAACAGTGACTGATCGAAACGTGGTGTGTCTCGAAGCCTCGTTCGAAAAACCGGTTGAGTGCGTCGGCAAGTGCACTGCCACTGGAATCGATGGCCTCCTGTCGCGTGATGGTAGGGCTGTTGCGTGGCTCGGGGAACGACGCCGCGAGTGCGCATGCATCGGCGAGACTGTCCGCTTCGACGGCTCTCTCGAACTTGGAGCGCTCCACCACGACTTCACGCGCCGCTCGATCCCATGCGACGATCGCGCCGCCAACGCTTTGGAGCGCCGCGCCGTAGACGTCGATCAGTTCGGGCGCCACATCGAGCAACGGGCCGAGCGCGAAAGGTCGGTGGCGCAGCTCGCGATGAGGAACCACGAGTTCGTCGTCTTCGAACGGGCCATGATCGTCCCACAAGTAGTCGAGGTCGAGACTTCGGGCGCCCCACCGCTCGGCGGTGGATCGGTCTCTGCCGAGTCGCCGCTCGACGTCCAGGAGCACGTCGAGAAGAACTGGGGGCCGCAGGTCGGTCGCCAAGCGGAACGCGGTGTTGAGGTAGTCCGGTTGCGTGGGCCCGACCGGCGCCGTCTCATAGAGAGGCGCCACCTCTTCGACCGATACGTGAGGATGTGCAGCGAGTAGCATGCGTGCACTTCGGACCGACGCTTCTCGCGACCCGAGGTTCGCCCCCACTCCAATCACCACACTTCGCATCATCAGACTCTCTGCTTACGAGGGACTGACTCGGTTTTCGAGGTGCCGATTCAACACAAGCCCGCGGTGTCCGAAAAAGGAGAGACTTCTGCTTGTTTGCAGACGGAAGGCGGGTAGGTTGGGGCGCATGTCGGAGATGCCGTTGTTCGAGCGGCTCGAGGAGCGAAGGCCGGACGACGATGAGCGCGTTTTTCGGGTAGGCGAGATCAACCGCGCGGTGAGGTTCAGCCTGGAAGACAGCTGGCCGAGCGTCCTGGTCGAAGGCGAGCTGTCAGACGTGCGCGGAGCGGGAGGTCACGTTTACTTCAGCCTCAACGACGAGGAAGAGAACGCGCAGCTCCGAGGGGTCATGTTCCAGTCGGACGTGCGGCGCACCAAGGCCCCGCTTCGCGACGGCGCACGGATTCGCTTCCGAGGCAAACTCTCTATCTATCAGCCACGCGGGCAGTTCCAGCTCATCGCCCGTTCTGCGAGGCCCGCGGGCGACGGCGACCTCGCCGCGCGTTTCGAGCAGGTGCGCAAAAAGCTCGAGCGCGAGGGCCTGTTCGACCCAGCGCGCAAACGCCCGCTCCCTCGGCTGCCACGAGTCGTTGGCGTGGTCACGAGCAAGTCAGGCGCTGCGGTCCGAGACGTCATCCGTGTCGCCTCTGGGCGCTGCCCGGTGAGGCTGGTCGTCGCAGACTGCCGGGTCCAAGGAGACGACGCCCCGCGCACGATCATCAAGGCGATCGAGGCCGTACAAGGTCTCGACGACCTCGACCTGATCATCGTGACCCGAGGTGGCGGCTCCGCCGAGGATCTTTGGGCGTTCAACGACGAAGGTGTCGCGCGGGCGATCGCAGCCTCGAGGGTCCCCGTGGTGAGCGGCGTCGGCCACGAAACCGACATCACCATCGCAGACCTTGCCGCCGACGTGAGAGCCGCCACTCCGTCGAACGCTGCAGAGCTGGTCGTTCCCGAGCGAGACGCCCTCGTCCGAGAGCTCCAGTCGCTCGAGCGTCGCCTAAGCCAAGCCCTCGACAACCACCTGGGTGGGCTGCGGCTGCGCCTGGAACGGCTGCTTCGGCCTCTCTATGGTGCTCGTCGCGTCATCGTGCCCATTCGACGAACGCTCCAAGACGCGCTCGAGAGGCTGAGTCAATCGATGCGAACAGCACTCCGCGCCCGACGGGGCACCCTTGTCGAACACCGTGGACGTCTGGCGCGCCACGACCCACGCACCACGCTCCGCGCCGATCGACGCGTTCTCGACGCAACGCGTACCCGCCTCCGAGACGCGGGCCGGCTTCCGATCCAGCGAC
>JBCCEK010000194.1:0-8370 GCA_039030295.1 Myxococcota bacterium
CACGCGCACGGGGATGATGAGGTTGGCTGCGAAGGTTCCCTCAGATGGGTTGTCGGTCGTGATGACCTGGCTTCCATCGCCTGGGAACTGCTGCCAGCTCGCGTTCTCGGTGCCGTCGTTGAAGGCGCCGGTTTCAAAGCCACCGTTGATGGCGAGGTCGATGCTGCCGCCTCCGGCGGTGCACATCGCGCCGTCGTCGTTGGTCTCTTCGCAGACGCCGGTGTCCGGGTTGCAGACACCCACGGTGCACTCGTTGCCCGTATCATCGCAAGTCACGCCTTCGCAGAGGTCGGCCTCGACGCAGGTACCGTTCTCGCACTCGCCGTTGTCGCCGCAGTCCGTCCCGTCGTCGACGTTGGAGACCACACACTGGCCAGTGCCCTGGTCGCAGGCCGCCGCGGTGCATTCGTTGCCGGTGTCGTCACAGGTCACACCGTCACAAAGGTTGATTCCGGGGCAAGTGACGTCGAAGCTCTTCGCCTTGTCACACTCGGGGTTGCCGTCGCTTACCGAAACAAACACCGTCTGCGCTCCGTTCGCGCCGTCGCAGGTGTAGGTGGTCGATGCCGCGGAGTCGTCGGCGAAGCTTCCGCCGGTCGCGCTGAGTGTGATCGTGAGGGGGTCGCCGTCGGGGTCGCTTGCCAACACCGTGGAGGAGGAGCCCTCCGCCGGAACCTCGTCCGGAACCACGTTGAAGAAGTAGAGGTCTGGGCAGTTGTTGGCCACGACGGTCTCGAACGACACATCGATGTCGACGTTGCCACGCGGCTCGTCTCCCGTGACGCCGCACGTCAACACGAGGTTGACCTTCGTCGTCTGGTCGGCCACGACCGTGAAGTCCGCAGAGCCCGTGCAGAGGGGTTCGCCCTGGTCGTCGGATGCGGTAATCGTGATGGTGCAATCACCGACGGGCAGATCCATGATCGTCGCCCACACCGGCGGGGTCTGTTCGTCGTTCACGTTGAACTCGCCGTCGAGGTCGACGCCGGAGTCACACGTGACGTTGAACGCCACGGAGGTCACGTTGGTGTCCTCGATGACCAGGTTGACTTCTACAGCACCGACACCGTCGGTGCCGGTCGTATCGCTCGCGCATCCTACGAGTGCCGCGGCCAGTACTAAGGCCACGCCTACTTGGGCTGTTATGAACTTCATCATCTCGTCTCCATTCGTTGGGCTGGTGGACAAAACGCACTCATCAATGTTTCTTTGTTCGAAATGCGAATAAAGTGTCCGGGCGGACGCCCTGAATGCCGGAGTCGGAAAGAAAGATCAACAGCGAAGATCGCATCTCGTCTGGGAAGGCGCAGCACTGAAAGCTCAATTTTTGCGGCACTTTGTGCTCGACGCCCTCTGTCGCAGCCGGACGGTGGCGTGCCGCGACCTACGGTTTCGACTCGGCGCGTTATGAATCTATCGGCCGAATCTTGCTCATTAATTCACCGATCGAACAAAGTCTGGTTCCAGCCGTTACCCTTGGATTTCTGGGGACGTCCGGCGAGTTTTCGGCGCGCGAGGGTCTCCCGCGATGGTGCGTTCTGGAGCGAACGACCGCCGGTTCTTTTTTTTTGAGGAGGCCGGTTCAGGGGCGTTTAGGGCGGAGGCTGTGGGTTGCTGGCCCTCAAGCCGTGCGCTTTGCGCTTGCTCGAGCCTCGTTCCGGCGGCCTGTCGGGGGAGGGGGTGCAGTCCTCGATTGGCTGGCCGGCCAGCTCGATGACCCCGCGCCCGGAAAAGACCGGATCGACAAACATGGCTTTGGACTCCGGCCCTCCCCATGTTCCGCATCGGTGTGTCGCGTTTCCGATGCGCAGGGCCTGGACCACGTTTCTTCCTTTGTAGTCCAAACGAACTGCGCCTTCGGCCAACCCTTCAGCCAAGCTGAGTGTGGCCGAGCTCGGGATCGCGGGCTGCTGAAGCGTCATCGACCCCGCGCGAACTGAGACCGCACCAGTCCCAAGGCCCGTGGGGGAGGCCACGACCAAGTCGGCCGAGTCGACCGTGACGCCTCCAGAGAAGTCGTTCTGTCCGTCGAGCACGAGCCTGCCGCCTGAGACCCGGAGCCCACCCTTGCCGGTGAGGTGCACCGGGGTGAGTCCGTATGTCACGCCGTCGAACACCGATGGTGCGCTGTCAAAGACGCGGACCCGTAGTGCCTCGCCGTCGTCGAGCACGGCATCGTCGAGCACGATGTGCCCACGCATGCGAGCGGCGCGGGCGAGTACGGGACGATACTTCTGCCGTGGCCCGAGCCGCCGTTGCAGCACGCGCCCTTCCTCGCTCAATGCGAACCAGATCGTTCCAGTCCCGACTCCGCCTGGTCTCGCTCGCGGGTGAGGAGCAGCCTCCGGCAAGGTATAACGACCTTCGGGGTCCTTCCTCGAATCCGGATCGAAGTGCACCGTTGCGCTCGAGTCGACGACGGGTACCGCGATCACCTTGACTGCATCTGGCGAGAGCGTGCCGCGCCCGTCGTAGTCCTCCGTTTCGGGTGAGACGACCGCGGGCCGATCGGTGACGACGAACACGTGCCCCGTGTCCCTGGGTTTCGGTCGCGTCTCGTCCGACGGTTTCGCGTACCGGCCCATGGCGTAGGCACCGATGTCGCCTGCCTCGAGGTCCTCGAAGTTGGGCACCGGGTCGAAACCCGTCTCGAGCGAGTAGTCGGCCCGGAGGTACTGCGTCACCACGAATGCCCGCGGCCAGGGTCTCAGCCGCTCGCGCAGCGTGAAGTCCTCCGAATATGCCCGGTTGTGTTCGTCGAGCCGACGTTGTGATTGCAACACCGCTTCGTGCAACGGCGACACCGTGTTGAGGACAAAACTGAGCAAGCCCGAGCAGTCGGTCGAGGCCAGGGTGCGTTCCTCCTCGGAGAGCGCGAGCTCCACGCGCGGTTCGCCGAGCCTCTTGGTTCGGCCGAACACTCTTTGGTGGCTGTAGGTGTTGTTGGCGGTTGGGGATTCGGTTCCGCCGTCCAAGGCTTGCGCAATGGCCAGCGAGAACCGCACCACGTCCTGGGAGAGCTGGTGAGACCAGTCAGGGGCGGCTTCATACTGCCTTTGGGCCTCCTCGACCGTCGGGCCATGGCGCACGGGCGCGCACGACGCCAAGACAAGCATCGCAAGACGCGTTCCCCATCGCACGACTCGCTCCATGTTCCCCAAGACTGACCATGTCAGCCGCCCGCAGGTTGTGGGCGGCCTCCCTTTGTACCCACGGATCTGCAACCGAGGGCAGCCCGCAACTTAACACAGCTCGCGGCGATGTCCCTGTCTTTGGAGAGAGCCTAGGTCCCGCTGCCACCTGGTGGACAGGGCCGCCTCAGGCTTCCGGCTTGGCCGCCACGATTCGCCAATTCAGGTCTGCGATCTTGGCCTTCTCTGCATCGGTCCAGGACTGGCCACCGCTTTGAAGGAGCTCGAGAGACTCCTCGACCCAGCCAGGCATGAGTTGAACCGATTCGAGCGCCCGAATCACTTTCCGGCCACCGAGGATCAGATCCCTCTTCTGTTCGCAGATGGGCCACGCAGGCCCCTTCGAGGGCGCCGAGACGAGGACCTCGAAGCCCGCTCGCTCGAGGGCCGCGCATACGTCGGCGGGATACATCGACTGTGTCGCGGCGAGCGTAGGCAGGTACGACCTGTGAAGCCTCACGTGCTCCTCGTTGTCCCAGTCGAAGTGCGGCGTGAGCAGGTATTCGGAGCACGCATACCTCGCCCCCGGTTTCAGTACCCGGTACATCTCGCGAGCGTGGTCGTCGAGCTCCTCTTTCTTGAAGAACGGCCAGACCGCTTGAAACGAAAAGCACCCGTCGAAGGCCGCTGACGGGTAGTCGAGGGGATCGTGGTGGTTTCCGACCTTGAAGTGCAGCCGTTCGCTCATCGCGCACTCCGCCGCCCAGTCGACCGCGTTCTCGATCTGGTTCGGGTCGATGTTGTACCCGGACACCTGGCCGCCCGTCAGCGTTGCGAAGTGGTGCGACACTCGGCCTCGGCCGCACCCCATGTCGAGGAGGTGCGAACCTTGCGGGTCCGCCAAATCGAGCTCTTCGAGCACGGCCTTCTCGACCAAGAGCTGGTTTCCGTAGAGCCCCTGAGACTCGTCGAGCTGTGGCGGGATGTAGAGCTTCTCGAGGTCGAAGACCGAGAGCATGTTGTTGAGAACCTTGTAGTACTCCGCGACCGCACGAGTCTCGTCGGCGGTCTCGGTCGGCTCGCCGTCCTGCATGCTCTGAAGAAACTTGAAGGCATCGATGCACGCCTGTTTGTCCTCATCGGTGAGCTCGGCGAGGCGCTTCAGCCCGATGAGCGCGGTCTTGACCCTGTACCAGTTCATCTCGTGAACCGACCATCATACACCCACCGAGCCGCTGGCTCGACACCAAACTCGAGTCCGGCCCGCGCCCCACACGACCCTCAAGGCTCCGATCGCACCCCGGGGTCCTAGAGCATCCGTTGGCACAGGATCTTCGATACGTTGAGGAGCAGGCGTGCCGCAACTTCGGGATCGTTGGCGATCGCTTTTCGGAGGGTTCCCTCGGAAAGGGCAAGAACGCGGCCATCGGTAGCCGCGATGACGTCCGCAGACCGAGGCCTTTCGAGAAGAAAGGCGATCTCGCCGAACACGTCGCCGGGCGACAACACACGTAGCAGCCGTTCGCCGTCGCGAACTTCAAACGTCCCCTCGAGTACGACGAACATGTTTCTCGTAACGCTCCCCTGGGTGACGACCCTGTCCCCCGGGGCGCAGTCGATGATGTTGCTCTTGCCAAGCGCCCGTTCCGCTTCCTCGTCGGACAGCCCTTCGAGGGCCGACAGACGATTCTCCGCAAGTTCTTCGAGTGCGCCGTAGATCTGCCCACGGTACTCTGCGGGTGCGCTCAACCGCTGGCTCGTCACGCCGCTCGAATCGACGAGCCATTGGACACACTCGGGAATGCGCGCCTCTGCTCCCCAGTCGCGGGCGGTGGCCGCTGACGGCGCCCCGATTCGTCGCAGGTAGTCCACGTCTTCCACCACGGTCACAAGTGGGATCAGATAGCCCGATTCCCCGTTGATGTTCTTTCTGGCGAAGGTCCGACACCCCTGACTCAAGTAGAGGTTGAGCAGGTGGGGCTCGCAGACCCCAAAGACGAGCTGGATCCGCTTCTCTGCAATGAAGATTCCGGTCGGGACAGTGAGCTGGAGAAACAACGAGCTCCCCCGGAGCCTCGGCAGGACCATCAGGCGCTCGCCGACGGCTATCGCCTCGGGTGGAACCTCCTCGAGGAACGGCCCCAGTTGGTACTGATCGATGAGGCGTTCGCTAAATGGGGCGTCGCCCCCCCAGCTCATGCGCTGGGTTCCGACGACCGCGCCATGCTCGGCCGCGTACCAGATGCGCGCGGTCTCGTCCTCCGGCTCAACCAGTCGGCGGTTCGCGTGGTCGGCGACGTTCTTGAAGAACCCCATCTCTTCGACGTACACGCCGTAGCGGAACCGGTAGATCGCCTCGAACTCTGCCTCCGACTGCGCGAGATGGACGCCATCACGAACCATGACCGCTACGATGCCTTCTCCTAGCAGTCCTGCCTAGCCGGTGCGGCCCTCGCCGTGGTCGTCGGTCATCGTGCGCGGCGGCGCGACGCACCGCGGTCACAGGCGTGAATTTCGGCCACACGACCGGTTTTGTTAGACCCCGAAAAACCTAATGATTACTAACAACGAGGGTGGCACGCGGCCTGCAAGACCGAGGGCATGGAACATCAAACCTCTTCTCTCGCGGTCCTTCTCGGCGTCGTCGTGGCGCTCTCAGGGCCGTCTATGTCTGCCGTGTGCGAGGCCCAGAGCATCGACGCCGCCCAACTCTCGGTCGAGGCGCAAGAGATCACATCGACGCCAGGCGACGTGCTCTCCCTCGAAGCGTCGGGCGCCGTCCCGGACGTCGCCCCCAAGGTGGCCCGAATGCGAATCGCAGGCTGGACCACCACCGCCGTCGGCGGGCTGGTCTTCGCCGGCGGTGTCATCGCGATGAGCACCTCGGGATGCCGGTCCGATCCGTACTGCGACGACGACGATGTCCTCGGTCGCACCATCGTGTCCACGATTCCGTTGGCGTTGGGGTTCGTGACCGCGACGGCCGTCGGGCTCCCGTTGTTGGTCCGCGCGCGGAGGCTCTCGAAACGCGCCGAGCATCGCAGTACGCTGGCCTTGAGCCCGACATTGGGCGGGGTCGTGCTCTCTGGCTCGTTCTGACGAGCACGCACGCGTGTGATCGTGGTATTCCCGCTTCGTGCTACAAGCGTCGCCCATCAAATGCACGCCACGTGAGTTGGCGACAGTGACCGCCGTTTGCTGCGTGCTGACGTCGTGTCATCCCCAGACGCGAGGAGTGAACTTGGTTTCCGACGGCAACGCCACGCACTACCGCTTGTCGAAGACAGCGGAGATTCTGCTGACGAGCGAAGCAGGGGACAAGATCGCGCCGCAGGAGAACGTGTCGTTCGGCGGTCGCGTCTCTCGGCAGACCCGGATCGTCGTTCGGCCCGACGTGATCAAGCAGACGATGTCGGGCATCGGAAGCTCCTTTACCGAGGCTTCGGCCTTCGTCCTGGCCCACCTTCCCAAGGCACGGCGGCTCGAAGTGATGCAACAGATTTACGGGGAGGGTGGGGCCAACTTCTCGATGGCAAGAACGACCATCGGCGCAACCGACTTCTCGGTCGAGGGCAGGTACTCCTACGCAGACGTGAAGGGCGACGAGGCGCTCGAACACTTCAGCCTCGCAGTCGATGAAGACGGCTTTGATCCGGCGACGTACCCCGGCGTCCAGGATGCGACGTTCGACCTTCTTCCGATGATCCAAGAGGCGCTCGCGATCAAGGCCGGGCAGAAGGATGACGCCCTCCGCATCGTCGCGTCCGCATGGACAGCGCCGTCTTGGATGAAGGACATCGAGGATTGGTACGAGCCGATGGGAGCCCACAACGACTACCAAGGCCACGGCGGCACCCTGAAGCCGGAGTACGTGCAGACTTACGCCGACTACTTGGTGAAGTACCTCGAAGCGTACGAAGCCGCAGGTGTCGACATCTGGGGCCTGACGCCCGTCAATGAACCCGAGGGCAACGGCGGTCAGTGGGAGAGCATGCACTTCACCCCGGAGTCCCAGAGCGTGTTCATCAAGGACCATCTCGGGCCGGCGTTGCGTGCGAGTGGCAACGGGGACGTGAAGGTTCTTGCCTACGATCACAATCGCGAGCACCTCGAGGCGTGGGTCGACGTCATCTTCGCCGATGCGGAAACAGCACCGTTCGTGTACGGAGCCGCGATCCATTGGTACGCAAGCACATTCAAGGTGTTCGAAGACGTGCTGGACCAGGTCCATGCGAAGTTCCCGGACTTTGCCCTCATCCACACCGAAGGCACCATCGACGCTTTGGGCACGGATGCGCCGGAAGGTGTGACCGATCCGGTTGGATTCAAGGAGTCGGGCTGGTTCGACAACGATGCGTTTTGGTGGAACGCGAACGCCACCGACTGGGCGTACACCGCGACCTGGGCGCCCAACCCCGAAGACCATCCCATGTACACCCCCGTGCATCGCTACGCGCGCAACATCATCGTCAGTCTCAACCACTGGGTCGAGGGTTGGATCGACTGGAACGTCGTCTTGGACGCACGGGGCGGCCCGAACCATGTCTCGAACTTCTGTGGTGCGCCGATCATGATCGACCGCGACTCTGGCCATGTCTACTACACGCCGATCTTCTACGTGCTCGCTCAGTTCAGCCGAACGATTCGGCCCGGCGACCGGGCGGTCGAGACCACCGCAATCCTCGGAGGCCTCGGAGACGAGGATGCACTGCATGCCAGTGCAACGTTGAACGACCACAATCTGCTGAGCGTCCAGGTCCTCAACACGACCAAGAGCCCCATCGACTACCAACTGGAGATCGGCGCCCAATCCGCGGAGGTCACCGTGCCGGCCAATTCGTTGCAGACGGTGCGCGTACAGCTCTAGCTGGCCAACTCGGGCCCCGTACCGACAACCCACCGGCCCTGCCGTCGTGGTAACCTTTGACGTCGTGGACTGGAACGACGTCCGATACTACCTGGCCCTCGCGCGACTTGGTTCGGTGCGGGCCGCAGGAGCAAAGCTCGGAGTCAGTCACTCCACTGTCGCGCGTCGCGTCGAAGCGCTCGAGGCACGACTCGCCGCCCGACTCTTCGACAGGAACCGCGACGGGTACACGCTGACCGACGCGGGGCGCCGCATGCTCTCTCGTGCCGAGCGGGTTGAGAAGGAGATGCTGGCCCTCGAGCGAGACTTGGTCGGCCAGGACGAACGGCTCGCCGGCCCGGTCTGCATCACCTGCTGCGACGAGTACGTCTC
>JBCCEK010000195.1:0-8314 GCA_039030295.1 Myxococcota bacterium
AGCGTCGACACCCTGCGTTGCTAGTCGGTGACTTGGATCGCGATGTAGGCCTGGTTGTTGCCGCCGTAGCGTTCGTTCGTGGTGTTCTGGTAGTCGATGATGACCCCGAAGTAGTAGCGCTGTAGTGCGGCATTCGCGGGGATCTGGAAAGTCCTGAGGGTGGTGAGCGGCGTGTTCCAGCCGAGGAGGAAGTTCCGATCTTCGAGAAACCAGTCGAGCGTGGTGATGTTGGTGTTGGTCGATAGGTAGTAGCCCGCTTTGGTGGTGATGTTGGGGCCCGGTCCGAGGTGCTCGTACGTGAACTCGAACTTGTACGTCTGTCCGCGCTTCACCTCGACGTAGTGCTCTTGCCGCACCGAGTCCCACTTCCAAGGCAGAGAGAACACGGTCGTATCGGTCACCGCGAAGACGACCCGGTTGAAAGCGTGCGAAGAGTACTCACCGCTGGTCCCGTTGTAGCGAAATACGCTCACCGCGAGGTCGGGCTTGCTGCTGTTGGTGGTCCCGTACACGACGGCGGCGCCGCGAGAGCTGTCTTCACTGCTGTAGGAACGAAACTTCTCGTTGTTGAGCGTGATGACCCGGGGATCGCTCCCCATGATGTTGTAACGCCGATTCTCGTGCGCCAGCCCGAGCGCGTGGCCGAGTTCGTGCATCAGGGTCGTTTGTGCTGGACGGTAGCCACCGTTCCAAGCTTGGTGATTGTACCGATCCTCGAAGTTCATCCAGCTTCTGTTGGCATTCATCACGATGTCCACCGCAACGAACTTCTTGGAGAACGCCGTACAGTTCCACTTGATCAGCGCCCGCGCTGGGGCACCATCGAGGATACCTCCGTCGGTGCTGTACCAGACCTCACTGACGTTGTTGTTCGTATTGACGCCCTGGTTCCATTCGGGCTCGAAGAACACGAAGTTTGCGGGCGCGTCGTTCCAGTGAATGAGCGCCTGGCGCAAGGAATGCCGGCGGTGAGGGCTCGCGAACGAGTTGGTCCCGGCTTCGTACTCGAGGCCACCGCTCTGAAACCGCAGAATGGTATCGCCGCACTTGTAGTAATAGTAAGCGTGCGCATGGTGCGGCGCCGCCGTGCTCGCCACCAGGATCGAGCCCAAGAGCAAGACCAGGCGAAGCGAGCTCATCGTTCGTCCCCTTCGTTCCGGTCGGTCCACATGTCCTCCTCCTCGGCGTCCCTGGTCCGGCGGTTTGGCCGTTCGATGACGCCGGTGATGGCTTCGCGGCGACCTCGCATCTCGTCGATGGTTTCTTGGGAAGGAGACACGTCACACCCTTCGCCGGGCGTCCCGTCCTGGCACTCTGCTTCCTCGATGAGCGCGTCGAACACTTCGATCTCCATCTTGTCGATCTCGTCTGGTTCGCGCACTGGCGGCTCCGGATCCAAGCCATCGCTCAAGGGCGTGACGTCCGCGAGGACCAACCCCAAGGCAAAGGGCTCGTCGGGGTCGGCGGATGCCGTGGGAAGCCACGCGAAGTCGGGATGCGCGTCCACGAAAGCTCGAATCAGACGCCGGAGATCGTCAGGTGTCAGTCTTTCGCCGAGCGAGTTGTCGCCTTCTTCCGCCAGCGGCGGTCCGCCGTTCTCGATCGGGCCGAAACTATGCTTGGGTTGCAACGCGGCCGGTGCCCGAAGCACGGGATCGGTCTCTCCCGGCTCGTCGATCGAAACGGCTTCCCTCGTGATCACCTCCCCGTCTGGCATCGTGAAGCTGCTGACCAACAAGGCCTCGATGGGATGGTGACCGATCGCGAAGAGCCGGGCCGTATCTTCGGACTCCATGCGCATTCGGATCTCTTGCCCGAGCTCGGTGTAGAGCGCGTCCTCCGAATCGTTCGGTCCAGAAAGAACGCGATACCGGCCGTTGCTGCAACGGTCTAGCGGACAGAGGGCGTGTTCGTTGCCTTTGACGAAAAGAATGTCGCGGTCGCCGATATCGAAATGCGGGTGCTGTGCAACGGAGAGGATGTCGTAGTCGGGGGCGCTTTCGGTGTCGACTCCGCCCGCAAAGCGGAGCGTGAACGTCTCTTCGCTTTGGTTGTTCGTAAACACCTCCGCCATGCGATACGTGACAAAGGTGTGCGGCAAGCCGTTGGTCTTCCCGTCCTCCGCGGCCGGTTCGCCCACACCGTTGTCGACCGCATTCGCGTACTGGACGTCGACCACTTCGCCTTCGAAGACCAGGTCGGAACGCCTCATGGCTTCGTCGATCTCGACCGCCCGCCCTTCGAACACGCCGCCTCCCGTCCCGCCAGTTCCTCCTGTCGGTCCTCCTCCGGTACCGCCGGTACCGCCCGTCCCTCCTGCGGCTGGTCCGCCGGTGCCGCCAGTCGCGCTTCCGCCGGTGCCACCCGGCTGTGTCTCGGTGCTGCTGCAGGCCGCGATCGCAAGCGCCAATGCTGCGAGGCCCCATGGTCGAACCGTGAGCAACCATGTGGGGCACCGGGCCATACCGCTTGAGTATCACGAAGGAAAATTCTTGAGTACTGAAAAAGTACTGAGAAAATATGAAATTCGCACTTCTGGATGGCAGACGTTGGAGCGGTCGCGCTAGTCTTCGACCCGATGCCCCTCACGCGCTCCTACGAACAGCTGTGCCCGGTCGCAATCGGGCTCGATGTTCTCGAAAGTCGTTGGTCGTTGCTGCTTCTGCGGGACCTTCTTTGGCACGGCCCCCATTCGTTCCAGAAGCTCAAGGAGGCCAATCCCGGGATATCGGCTTCCATGTTGTCCGGCCGGCTGCGCGACCTTGCTGCTGCGGGCCTGGTCGAGCGCGACCCCCATGAACCCAAAAACTACCGATTGAGCGCGCGCGGGCGCGGCATCAAGCCCGTGATCGACGCGATCTATGCCTTTGGTGCAGCGCTCCTGCCCGAGGCGCCCTTGACCGAGGACAAGCTGCGCTATCTCGTGCAGCTCGCCGCCAAGCTGTCGGCGACCAAGCTTGCCGCGGTCGAGCAGGACGCATCGGTTCGTCTGACTGTGGACGACATCCGTGTCGATGTCGCCGTAGGCCCGAGTCACATGTCCACGTTTGGGGAGACGCGAGCGAGGCGTGCAGCGCCCGATACCGAGGTACGCCTGAGCGGCGACGAGTTGATCGGGATCCTCAGTCATTCTCTCACGATCGATGATCTTCCGAGACGCCGCATCCGCGGTGACCGCGAGGCGGCACGCACACTCCTCACGCTGCTGACGCCCCCCGGCCCCTAGGGGGCGGTTCGTTCTACGGCGTGGTGACGAAGGTGTTGGCCACGCGTTTCGATACCAGGATGTATGGAATGTAGGCAATGCACGAAAGGAGCGCCCGCGCGATGGCTTTCATGGAGTCGGCGTCGGTGGCGTCAGACTGAGTGATTAGCGACAGCGCCCACCCGTCGAGCACGACGATGGCCAACTCCGCAATGAGGATTCCCATGAAGAACTTCGGAAACGCCGGGCGCTTCCTGAAGAACAAGTAGACGATGTACACCGAGGCGCAGAGCATAAGCACGCTGGCGATGAGCTCGCCCGCGATCAGCGGCTGCGCCAACGGATGACTGCCGGCCTTCGCCGAGAGCGCTTCCCAGGCCCCCTCCCCTCGCAGCACCTCCGCGATCCGATACACACCAACGGCTTGACCGACCGGTGAAAGAATGACCCGAAGGCCCACGAGGACGAGCCAACCGCCGAGTCCTTTCGGTCCGTCTCCCAGCCTCACCTGGTCATGATCCGCATCAGGCACCCGACCGCCGCGCTCACGCCCGTGACAAACTTGCAGCAACAACGATGAGCACGATCGCCATCACTTTGTTGTGACCAATACGAATTTCCATGCGCGGGATGTCATCACGGGGGCGAAACACCGTCAAGGCTTCGCCCGAAGGGAACAAGATTGGTGTAGACTCGATCGCTGCGCGTCGAAACTCCCTGCGAACCTGGGTCGCTTCGACCCGCGAACCAGGAGGCGACCGCATGGCGAGTACAGCAACTCTTGAATCGACCGGCCGGGAAGGTGTGAAGTTCGACCTCGGTTGGTGCACCGAGCGAGCCGCAGATCCCGGGCGGACCTGGTCGAGCGATGAAGAAACCGCGTTCAGAGATGAGTCGTCCCGACGTGGCGCGCGCACCCTCTTGGTGGTTACAGTCGCCACCTCCAGCCTGATCCTCCTCTGGGCCGTCGGCGACTTCCTCTACTTCCCAGACCTCGCCAACCGTTTCTTCCTCATTCGGTTGGTAGAGGTCGCCTGGCTTGGCACCACTTGCGCAGTCGCACTCAGGGCCAAAAGCATTGGCGGTAGGTACGCGGCGATTTGGTTGTGGTTCCTCGCCCTCGCTCTCGATACCGCGTTGATGGCGCCTCGCACACCAGAGCATGTCTTGGTCCACGTGATCGAGATCGTGATGGCACAACTCGGTTCGATCGCGGTCGTGGTGTGGCGTTGGCCAATGGCACTGACGATGGGCCTCGCCCTCATCGCGATTGGGCAAACAGGGCTGAGCCGAATTGCCACGGAGGGCTACGACCTTTTCGCCGCACAAGCGTACCTCGTCACGGGCCTGGTGGTGAGCGTCACTTTCACGATGCTTCGCTATAACGCAGCGAGAGCCCAGTTCGCTCAGCGGCTCGAACTGGCGAAGCAGAAACAGCAAACTGACGGGCTCCTTCGGGAAGTCAGGGCCATGCGGGATGAACGTCTTCACTGGCTCGAGAACCTGGCGCGCTTCCTTCGCCACGAGCTTCGAAATCAAGTCACCGGGTTCGATTCGTCGTTGGACCTGCTGGAAACGGCGGACTCCGCTGATCTTCGTTCGCGCTACATCGGGCGCGCGAGAGAGAGCCTTGGCCGAATGAACCGTCTTATCGGGAATGCGACGGAAGCCACGAGCCTCGAAGCGGCCATCGCGACGATGCACTGCTCACAGGTCGACCTCAGCGAAGTCGTCAGGGAGTGCATCGCGATCTATCGGCACTCGAATCCAGATCGGATCCTTGTGGCGAAGGTCGAGAACGATGTCCGGGTCGACGGAAGCGCAGATCACATCGCACAGCTTCTCAACAAACTCCTCGACAACGCCGTTCAACACACGCGCGCCGGAGGGACCATACGAGTGTCCTTGTCTCAGCAGGCCGGGACCTCGATCCTCGAGGTCGAGAACGACGGGGATCCCTTACCGGATCGGGCGGACCGGCTGTTCCAGGCCTTCATGTCGGAACATCCGAACGGTCCAAAGGCCCACAACCTCGGCCTCGGACTGTTTGTGGCCAAGACCATCGTCGATGCCCATGGCGGCCGGATCTCCGCCCAGTCGCGCGGCAGCAACGGAGCCTGCTTCGAGGTGAGGCTAGACGGGGCAACGCGCAGAGAAACCAACGCCCGCCAGTCCTCCGAGGCTGCGAGTTCGAGCACGATGCTCTGACTCGGCGCGCTCGCTTCGGAGAACTCTGTCCAGGACTGCGCAAGCCAATCGCGATGCGAGTGAGCACGTCCTTGTCCGAACAACCAACGTGTACCGACGAAGGTCCAACGTTGGTCATCGTATCGGGTGCACGGGTTCGCGACTGCTCTGCAAGGCCTACACGGGTTCGGTGTTCGATCGCGCGCACGACCGGTTCGTCGTCTTGGACAGTCACCTGAGGTGGACCACGTGTCTAGGTCAACCATGTGCATGTCAAACCTCGGTGACGAACGCTTGAAAGGCTTGAGTTCGCGTTCGGTCGAGTGATAGTTTCGATGACCTTCAACGCCCTAAGTACTGCGTCTTGGAACGCCCCCCACGACGACGCAGAGGAGACCGATTCATGATCCGTTCATCGTTTGCCAAGTGGCTCGTCCTTTGTTGCGTTGCAGCGCCGGTCGCGCTTGCCGGTTGCACCAACGACGCGACGACCAACCAGAACACAGGCTCACTCGAACTCAGCCTCGAGCTGGCATCTGGAATCATCATCAACGAAGTCGCATGGGAGATCACCGGCGGAGACATGGAGCCCATGAGCGGGACGATCGACACGAGTGCCCCCGGTTCTACCGCCTCGGTTGAAGTCTTTGGGCTCCCGCCTGGCGATGGATACACCGTAACCCTTACGGCAATGGATGAGACCGGCGAGGTGACGTGCGCGGGCGACGCCAACTTCTCAGTCACCGTTGGTGTGGCCACTGACGTGATGGTCTTCCTCAACTGCAAGCTTCCGAACCAGCTCGGGGGGGTACGGGTCAACGGCAAGTTCAACATCTGTGCAGAGCTCGCCAAAGTTGTCGTGTCACCGCTTCAGACTTCGATCGGCAACGACATCGACCTCTCAGCGCAAGGCGTCGACATGGAGGGCGATGATATCGAGTACCTTTGGACCGCCAGCGGCGGGACGATCGCGGACGCTTCTGCGGCTACCACGACGTTCACCTGCGGTGAGGTCGGCAACCAGGTCATCACCATCGCCGTGTCGGACGATGGGTTTGACTTCTGCGTGGCCGAGTGGCCCGTGTCGGTCACTTGCGTAGACGGCGGCGGCGGCACTGGTGGCACCGGCGGCGCGGCAGGCGCAGGCGGCACCGGCGGCGTGGCTGGTGCTGGTGGTGCAGGCGGTGCTGGCGGCGCAGGTGGTGCCCCAACGGGAAGTGCCGACGTCACCGCAGCGCACTTTGCCCCAGCGATCCCAGCCGCTGACAACACTTCAGTGGCCATCTTCGTCGACGGGGTCGAAGTGACGGCCCTCGGCACGATCCAGTACGGAGAGACCACGGGCCGCGTCGCGCTTCCCGCGCCCGCCGAATACAACATCGGAGTCGGGCTCCCCGGTGGTGACGGACCCATCACGTCTTTGGACGTCGAGCTCGAGGATGGCGACGACATCGCCGCGGCGGCCTATCGAACGGGCGACGAGATGGCACCAGTTGCGCTCTTCGCGTACAACCTGTCAACCGAGGGACTGCCGGCCGGCAGCGGCCGAGCCTTCGTGAGCCACGGCGCTGACAACCCCGACTTGGACCCGGTCAACATCATTCTGACCACGGACTGCCCCCCGCAGCTCCTCCCCGATCTGATGTTCGAAGAGACGAGGGGTCCGCTCGACCTTCCGCAAGGCGACTACGCCCTGGCCTTCAATCTCTCTGACGATCCGGACAACTGCGAGGCCGCCGTCCCATTCACCGCCCCGGTGAATCCGGACGTGACGAGCATCCTCGTTGCAGTGGATGAGGACACCGGCCCAGGCCTTTCGGTACAGGTGTGGGCGCTCGTCGACGCCACCGCCACCGTCCCGCTGATCCCAGAGAGCGGGGACGAGCTGACGGTGAACGGTGACTTTGAGACAGGCAACCTCGACGGTTGGACGCTGTTCTGCACCGAGAACAACGGCACCTGCTCCGCCACCGATGCCCAGTCGAACGGTGGCGTCTACTCCGGAAACGTCACCGCGAGCGTTCCCGAAGGCGGAGGGCCCGCTTCGTTCCCGCTCATCAAACAAGCCAACATCGGCATCGGCACAGTCGAGCCAAATATACCTGTGACCATCCGGTTCGACCTCTTCGGCTCGCTGGCCGGTGCAGGTGGCGTCGTCTTCGCCGAGTTCTTCTCCGAACTCTCCGGAGGCGGCACATCCAAGAGCGAGATCCTCGGCGGCGGACCGCTCTTCCCGAACGCTCCCAACGACTGGACGGCCGGCTGGGTAACCTACGAGTTCAACACGACGACGGGCCCTGATGTCAGCGGCGGGGTGACCCTCCAGCTGAAAGCCGACTGCGGCGGAAACCCAGGCTGCACCGTCGACACCTTCTGGGACAACGTCTCAGTCACGCTTCCCTAACTCCTGCCCCAAACGCGCGTCGCCCCTCCCCACTTCGATCATGCTGGTGAGGGGCGCCGCTCCGTCTAGGGCAGGAGGCCCGAGCCGTCACGGAACCGACGAAGCCGACGCGCGCGCGGGAACCAACCCAGGGGAAGTGAACTGATTCCTAAAGTGGGTTACGCTCTTCGCCATGGTGGCAGCGTTCGACTCACTGGTAGGAAAGAGCCTCGAGTGGCGTGGTGTTCACCACACGCCCGGCGGCGATTTCGCCGACCTCTCCACGCACACGGTGACCTATGAAACCGCCGACCACTGCTACGTCACGGCGTCCGGAAAGCCCGCGGGCGAGGCTTCGTACAGCTACAGCAAGATGGACGACCGAGTCGGAGTCATCATCTACCGCCCCGATATCTACCAGGGCCGCACCGACGTGGTTCTCTACGCCATGCTCGACTTCGAAGAGTGGACCGACCGCGCCGTGATCACCGCCGGCGGCGAGCCCTTTGCGGTCGCGAACGGCACGATCCGCGAAGTCG
>JBCCEK010000196.1:0-8253 GCA_039030295.1 Myxococcota bacterium
GCCTCGTCAACACGCTTGCGATACCCGGCGACCTCGCTCGCCGATGGCCGCGTGAGCATGCCGCGGGAGGGTCGGTGATATGGAACTCCCACGGTGTTGTAGTAACTGTTGAAGATCGTTTCGAACGACGCGGGCGACAGGACCTCTATCCCGGCAGGTCGCAACACAAACGTTTCGAAGAACCAGGTGGTGTGCGCCCGATGCCACTTGGCGGGACTTGCGTCCGGCATGCTCTGCACGCACTGATCTTCCGCCGAGAGCGGCGCGCTCAGCGCCTCGGTCTGCGCGCGAACGCGTTCGAAGTCGGTCACCAGCTGCCCGAGGTGCATTGCGCCATTCATAGGTACTGACTTGGACGGGTCAAGGGAGCCGTTGTTACCAAAAAAGGATGGAACCGTCACGACCCTTTCGTCGATGTCCTGCGAATGTCGCCGAAGACGACCACGCGACCGAAAAGCGCCAACATGGACGCGTTAGACCTGAGCATTCAGTCAGAGGCTGTCGTAGTACTGACGAGCTTCGATCGCGGTCCGCCGCAGCCCTTCATTCGTGTCGACCAGCGGCTCGTACCCGAGGTCGCGCTTGGCCTTGCCGATCGAGAAGTGGCTGTCTACCTCGCACATCTTCACCGTCATGATGCTCAGCACAGGCTTGGGTCGACCGAACACGCGAAACACACCCTCCCCTACGGCAGCGAGTGTGCGGGCGACCGGCGCGGGGACGCGTAGATTCTTGGCACGAAGGCCCATATTCTCGACGAGCTTGAGGCTGAACGCTCCGGTGTTGATCGGCTGACCGTCCGTGATGAAGTACGCCTGCCCGCGGACCGGCGACTCCTCGACCAAGCGCTCGGCGGCCCGCAGCTGGGCATCCACCACATTGTCGATGTACGTGTAGTCGATCCTGGCTTTGCCATCGCCGAACGTGATGACCGGGATGCCCTGCTTCAGCGCCTCGACCATTGGGCCGACCATCAAGTTGCGCTCGCCGGGGCCGTAGATCCCTCCAGGGCGAATCGCGCAAGTCAGAAGCCCTCCGACACCGTCCGCGTCCAACACCAGCCGCTCCTGCGCGACCTTGGTCGACGAGTACAGGTCTTGCCGGTCACTGTAGGGGATCGACTCGTCGTTCCCTAAGGTCCCTCCCCCTCCCCATGCCGTGATCACCGAGCTCGTGTGAACGAACCTCTTGACCCCGGCCCGCACGGCCGCCTCGAGCAGCGCCTTGGTGCCCTCGACGTTGACGGCCCGAACCCGATCGGCGAACCGACTCGGTGCGAACGTGACCGTCTCGATCAGGGACGCGGTATGGAAGATCGTGTCGACGCCGGTACAGGCCCGCCGAAGGAGCCCTGGGTCGCGAACGTCGCCTTGAAACCATCGGAGATCCGGGTGTTTGGTCGAGGCATCGGCCCGGTCTACCCCATGGACGGTGCAACCTCGATCAAGCAGCGCTTGGACGAGGTGGCGGCCAGTGAAACCCGCGCTCCCCGTCACCAAGCAGACCTCAGAGTCGATCGGCCTGGTCGTCGACGTACCGTTGTTCACGACCGGCCCTCCCCGATGGGCTCGCATTGGTGGATGTGACGGAGGAGCTCGGCGAACGCCTCGAATTGGATGGTGCGGTCGGGCATCGAACTGAAGGCTTTATCTGAAGAAGGTAGGGGGTCGCAAGTCGCGGCGAATGATGAAGCCCCGGGTCGGCGCGGGCGACGCTCCGGCGCCTAGCGGGGCGACGGCGGAACCAAGGTGTCCCGCCCCATCGGGACACCGAGAACCGCACGAAGGACTTTCTGTTCGACGTCACGCTCGAGGCGAACCGGCGTGGGAATGCGCAGCAGAAGATGGACGGTTTCTTTGTCGACGATCTGGTAGGTCGTGCGGGGGTCTACCAAAGGAGGATTGAGGCCATGACGCCGATAGCGCAGCGCGATGGACCTGCGCACATCCTCGAGGAACTCGGCGCAAACGTCGCGTGCGGCTGAGAGTGCTTTGGCCTCGATCGCGGCAAGGTCGGCGCCCCGATCGAGAGGGATCTTCATGACGTGAAGCATGTACTGGCCGGCAAGGCTCTCGTTGAGCACGGGCGCCCCGAGGAAGAGGCTGTTCGGAATGCTGATCGTCCGGCCGGTGCGCTGATGCCCCTCACCCACCTCGAGCACGAGCGTACTCAACACGCCTTGATCGATCACGTCGCCACGAATCCCCTCGATGTTGATTCGGTCCCCGACCGTAAAGGCGTTGGAGCTCACCCGGTAGACGGCGCCTTGAACGCAAGCGATGGTTTCCTTCGTGGCCCAGACGAACGCCATCGCAAGGACGACGAACGAGACGGCGAGTGCTTGAAGCTGCTGAGCCCAGATGACGAAGAGGCCGAAACCCAGCACCGCGAAGAAGAACGCGCGGATCTGCGCGTTCCAGCGAAGCTGGAGTTGGTCGTCCTTGGGAAGCCGTCGACGAATGAACCGAAGCGCGACGTGTCGAAGCCCAAAAGCGGCGACAAACAAGACGACCGTCGCGACGATGTCGCTCAACAGCTGACGGTCTTGAAGGAAGTCGGGAAGACTGGTTGGCACGACGTCACCTCGTTCGCGCGGCCACGCGCAGTCCCTGAGCCGGGTTGCGCTGGCGTGGAGGCTCTAAGTACGCCTGTGGATGTCTCTGGTCAACTCTTGCCGGACGGACCCCGGCGAGTATATCAGCGTACGGACCGTGTCGTGGGCGAGGAGAAGCAGATGCTAGTTGAGTCGGAGTTCGACAACGTCACGAGCGGAGAGCAAACGTGGCGGATCCACGACTCGGGCCAGGGTCCCGCCGTCGTGATGTTCCACGGGTTCCCGGACCTGCCGCACTCCTATGCGCGCATCGCGGATCAGCTGAACCGGGCCGGCTATCGAACGATCCTGCCCTACCTACGCGGCTATCATCCCGACACCCTCGTAGCGGGGCGTCCGTACGACGCGGTCCACCTGGCGAAAGACGCCATCGGTTTGCTCGACGCCCTCGCACTCCCATCGGCGGTGTTGGTGGGGCACGACTGGGGCGCGTCGACGGTTTGGGGCGCCGCGGCCCTCGCCCCAGAACGTGTGGACGCCATCGTTCCCATCGCGATCCCACATCCCAGCACACTCAAGCCTCGAACCGCGATCCAGGCGGCGGGACTGTTGGTGTTGGCGCGGCACTTCGTGTTCTTCAAGACACCTTGGGCAAGCGCCCTCACCCGGCGCAACGACATGGCGTACATCGACGCGCTCTACGCGCGATGGGCTCCAGACTGGCACGGCGCCGAGCGAGAGGCGTCGGTCGCGCGCGTGAAAGAGGCGTTCTCGGATCCGGCGGTCCTCGAGGGCGCGATCGCCTACTATCGCGCCCTCTCGCCCAACCTCGACCCCTCACTCATGGGTACCGTGGGCACGCGGGGGCTTCTCGTCGGTGGCGCCAACGACTTCGGCGGACACATCGGCCCCTACAAGAAGTCCCAAGGCCTCCTCGAGGGCCCCTCCCGACTACTGATCGTACCGGGCGCAGGGCACTGGCCACACCGCGAGAACGAACCGATGTTCGTCGAGCAGCTGCTCCAATTCCTCAGCGAAGTTCGGTGAATTCAGGTCTCGAATTAAATTGGTTGACAGCTGCAACCATTTAGTTGCATGCTTCAACTATTGGAGGAACCACCATGAATGAGCAAGAAGTCCACAACATTGTGAAGGCCGGCTACGGCGCGGTCGCGCGAGAGTCAAAGAGCTGCTGCGGGTCGCCCGCAGGCGAGCAATCCGCGGCCCAGATGGGGTACACCGAGAGCGACGTCAGCGGCCCTGCAGCCGCCGGCAACCTCGGACTCGGGTGTGGGAACCCCACGGCACTTGCAGGTTTGCGCGAAGGAGAGGTGGTGGTCGACCTAGGCTCGGGAGCGGGGTTCGACGCGCTCCTCTCGGCACCGCGCCTCGGCCAAGAAGGTCGTTTCATCGGCGTCGACATGACTCCGGAGATGCTCGAGCGAGCGCGCAAGAACGCGGTCGACGCCGGATTCGCTCGCACCGTCGAGTTCCGGGAGGGCCTCATCGAGGACCTTCCCGTCGCATCTGGCACGGTCGACGTCGTGATCTCGAACTGTGTGATCAACTTGAGCCCCGACAAGCCGCAGGTCTTCCGCGAGGCGTACCGCATCCTCAAACCCGGGGGCCGGCTTGCGGTGAGCGACATCGTTCTGAGCGAGGCGCTACCGTCGAGCGTGGCGCAACTCGCATCCAGCTGGATCGCGTGCGTCGGGGGAGCGTCCACCGAGGAGGCCTATCTCGGCCACATGCAAGATGCCGGGTTCGAGCGCATCGAGTACACGAGGACCCCCGCAAGCAACCTGATCACCGCTGACTTGCAAGACCCGATGTGGCAGGCCGCAGTCGAAGAGATAGGCCAGGATCAGATCGACGCGATCGCCGACACGATCTTCAGCTACTCGATCACCGCCGTCAAACCATGAGCCAAGTGTTCGACGACATCGTCGCGTTTTGCCGCATGTTCGCGCTCTTCGAGCGAGACCAAGTCTGCTGTGGAACGGTCACCTCCGCGCAATGCGTGCTCTTGCAGACACTGCGAGAGGGAGACTGGGACGTGTCGAGCCTTGCTCGACACACCGGTGTTACCAAAGGCGCCATGACGCGCCTGGTGGACGGGCTGGAAGCGAGGGGCTTCGTCCAACGCACTCAAAGCGACGAGGACGCACGGCGTTTCGCGGTCACCCTGACCAAGCGCGGCACCGAAGAGTCTGACCGGCTCGTTCGGCTCACCGAGGAGAGCATCGCCATCATTCTCGAACAGATCCCAAAGCAGCAACGCGGCCAGGTGATCGAGAGCCTCCACCTTCTCCGAGAGGCCGCCGAGCGCACCCGAACCGAGTTGACCTGTTGCTAGCCTGTGGACTCCGTCGCGACCTCGGTCTCGAGGGCGCCCTCGGCGTACCGAGCGCGAAGCACTTTCTTATCGAACTTGCCGACGCTGGTCTTGGGGATCTCATCAACGTAGGCCCAGCGTTCCGGGAGCCACCACTTGGCGACCTTGCCGACCAACGATGCACGAAGCTCGTCGATGGTGACCGTGCTCCCCTCCTTGCGGACTATGCAAGCGAGGGGACGCTCGTCCCACTTCTCATCCGGAACCCCGACCACGGCCGCCTCGGCCACGTCAGGATGCGCGATCAGGGTGTTCTCTAGCTCGACCGACGAAATCCACTCGCCACCAGACTTGATGACGTCTTTGGCGCGGTCGGTGATCTGCGCGTACCCACGCGGGTCGATGAACCCGACGTCGCCAGTTCGAAGCCAGCCGTCGTGGAACTTATCGGCCGCGTCGACCCCGTAGTAGCTGCCTGTCACCCATGGCCCGCGGGCCTCGATCTCGCCCACTGACTTACCATCCCACGGGAGTGGCTTCCCGTCTTCACCAACGATTCGAAGCTCGACGCCGGCGACGGGCCTTCCCGTCCGACCTCGGTACATCCAGTGGGCGTCCTCATCGATGTCTTGCGGTGGCTCGGAGATCGCACCGAGGGGGCTGGTTTCGGTCATCCCCCAGAGCTGAAGGATCTTGACGCCGTACCGCTTCTCGAACGCCTGCATCAACGAAATGGGAACGGCGGAGCCTCCGCAGATCACGAGCCGCAACGAGGACAGATCAATGTCATGGCTGTCGCCGTGGTTCAGGACCCCAGTCCAGATGCTCGGCACCGCGCCGGCAAACGTCGGTTGGTGCTTTTCGATCATCGCGACGAGGGGCTCGGGCTGCAAGAAGCGCGTGGGTTGGAGCAGGTCCGCGCCGACCCACCAGCTTGCATAGGGGAGGCCCCAGCAGTTGGCGTGAAACATCGGTACGATCGTGAGGACCGTATCCCGTTCGCTCAGCCCGGTCACCGCTCCCGAGGTGATGCCGAAGGAGTGAAGCACGGTCGACCGGTGGCTGTAGACAACACCCTTCGGGTCGCCCGTCGTCCCGCTGGTGTACGCCATCGATGCGGGTGCTCGCTCGTCGAGCTCGGGCCAATCGAAGGTGGTCGGTTGCCCCGCGATGAGTTCCTCGTAACGGTGGAAACTCGCCTTCGGGGCGTCACGAAGCGCGGTGTCGTCGCCGTCTCCGACCACGATGATGTGCTCCACCGACTTCATGTCTTTGGCCACCGTCGCAAGCTGGGGAATCAGGCTGTCATCGACGATGATGATTCTGTCGTTGGCATGATTGATGATGAACCCGAGCTGCTCCGGAAAAAGCCGAATATTGAGTGTGTGCATGACTGCACCCATCGACGAGATCGCGAAGTAGGCCTCGACGTGCTCCTGGCTGTTCCAGCAGAACGTGGCGACCCGGTCTTCTTGCTGCACGCCGAGCGCAACGAGCGCGTGCGCGAGCTGACAGGTGCGGTCCCCAACCTCGGCGTAGGTCCCAATGCGGTCGCCACCAGCCTCGACCGTGATCACTCGGCTGTCGCGGTAGAGCCTTCGGCCGTGCTCAAATAGATCCGCGATCAACAGCGGCCGATCCATCATCGTCGAAAAACTCAACCCGACATCCTTCGTGCTGGCCTATTCGGCTTCGAACCCAGCGGCTTTGTGCGCACCGTCGCAAAACGGTTTGTTCTGCGATTGACCGCATCGGCAGAGCGCTGCCTTGGTACCCGACCACGCGACACGCCCGCTCGATGCGACGATCGCGAAGTTGCCGTTCAGCAGCAACGGACCATCCTTGGCGCGCCCGACCTTGAGGGTCCCGCCGGTCGCCTCGGTTCCCTCCCCAGACTCCCCGACGGCACCGTAGTCTTTGAAGTTGCCCTCCTCGTGGCTGTTGTCACAGAAGGGCTTGTTCTTCGAGAGCCCGCATCGGCAAAGGGCTGCCCTGAACCGGACGCCATCCATGTCGTCGGCCGCACCGTCTACTTCCAGGTCGCCTCGAACGAAGAGCGGCCCGTTGTACATCACGTGAACGACGTTCTCCGAATCTGCAGTTTCGGCCGGCCCACCGTCCTTGCGCTCATAGGTGAGCGCACCGGTAGGACAGCGACCGACCACCTCGATGGCTTCGTCCGGTGCGACTCCGTCTGGTTGGCACCACGGCTTTCGGCCCCCGACGAAGAGATCATTGTTGGCGCGGCCGCACTCCCCAATGTGGATGCAGAGACGCTCGTCCCAATCCACATCGACCTTGGTTCCGGCAAACCTGATCTTCCTCCCGCTCATCGTCCTCGCCTCCTTGCCCGGTGAGTTCCCATTCATGCGGTATGTACTACAACCGCCGGCAAAGCTCTATAGGTGCGGCCCGCGTTAGGCCCCGTCGCCGGCGGCGCAGCGCGCGCAGATGCAGACGCGTCCCTGAGCTTCGGCGGGAATCCGGGCCAAGGCGCCGGCGTCCATGACGGCCGACATGCACCAGCAAGAACTTGGGTCGCGCCCGGCCGCAATCGCGCACTCGTTGGCCTCGCCACAGAGCGGACACCGGGTCGTGTCGAGCTCGTTCGAGGTGTCTGTCATTTGATCTCTCCGATACGCTCGAGCTCTTCGTACTGCTCCTGGTAGAGCTGCTCGATATACTCGTTCATTTCGCCAAGACGCAGGAGCTGCTTTTGCGGACTCGCCTCCTGCTCGTTGGCGTCGCACAATTTGGCGAGTTCGTCGACGGCGGACAGCGATTCGGTTGCGCGCGAAGCGGAAATCGCCACGAGCGTCGTGACCGCCAGCGCGGGAAACGCAACGAGCAGGAAGCGTGCCCACACGCCCTGCGGGGTTCGCCGGATCATCCAAGGCGAGAGGAACAGCAGCACGAGGGCGGCGAAGCTTGAGAGAATCCACGGGCCGTGGCGCGACCAGACGTGTCGCCAGGCGGCGATCTTGTCTTCGGCGCGCGCCTTCTCGCAGGGGTCGGACTTCTTGAGGTACTGAATCTCCTTGACGACTGCGCCGGAAAGCTCTTCGGCGAGCTCGGAGTTGAGACTGACTTCGGAAAGATCAACGGCGCGCGCTTTGGATCGCTTCTCCGGAGGGATCAGCGCGAATCGGTTGACGTACACCGTCCGGCCGGAGTCCCCGACATAGGAGTAGAACACGGGTGCGTGTTGCGCGCCGGCCTGCAGGGCGACCACGAAAACGGCAACGACGAGGAGGGCACGCATGAGTGGGAACGAAGACTACCGGGTGACCCGGGACAAGACGAACAAGCCGACAACGGCACTGACGAACGACCCAATAATGATGCCGATCTTGGCCTCGACCAA
>JBCCEK010000197.1:0-8183 GCA_039030295.1 Myxococcota bacterium
GAAGAACTGCTGCGGGAGGGTGAGTGCCCCCAAGACCCCCAGCACTGGGAGCATGGAAACGATGAGCATCGACCGGCGCGGATGCGCCAGGCTCCAGTCGATCGAACGCTCGAACCGGGCGCGAAGCCTCGGAAAGGTCAGCCCGTTTCGCCAGAATGTCGGCGCGGCGCCGGCCTCGCCGCCCTTGAGCGTACGACCGGCAAGGGCCGGCACGATGGTCATCGCGAAGACGTAAGAGATCGCCAGCGAGATGATCACGCTCAGACCGATCGCCCCGACGAACTCGCCCACCCTGCCCTTGAGGAGCAGGATCGGCATGAACGCCAGGATGGTCGTGACCGTCGAGCTGAGGAGCGGTGACCACAGGTGTCGAAGGCTCGACTCCACCGCGTTCGCTGCAGTCGCTCCCTCGAGCCGCTTCGAGCGAATCGAGTCGACGACGACGATGGCGTTGTCGACCAGAAGACCCAACGCGACGATGAGGCCGGTGACCGACATCTGGTGAATGGGCACCCCGAGCACACGCAAGACGAAGATTGCGCTCAAGCTCACCAGCGGCAGCGAAACACTCGCGATGAGCGCGGAACGGAAGCCAAGCGTCAGGAAGAGCACCGCCACGACCAGGGCGAATCCGACCAGCAGGTTGTTGACCAGCCCGGAGAGGCGGGCCTCGGTGTACGTCGCCTGGTCGAAGACCGTCTCGAGCTCGACGCCGTCCGGAAGCTCCCCTTGGAAGGCGGCGAGCTTCGACTTGGCCCGCTCCGACCATGTGTCGAACCGAGTCCCCACCGCGAGCTTGGCGCCGACCACGACCGCAGTCTTTCCGTCGATGACGGTCAGATCGCTCGGAGGCGTCTCGACCGAACGACGAACTTCAGCGATGTCGCCGAGCGTCAGAAGCGCCCCACCCCGCGTGGTGTTCAGCGGAATGGCGCGGATCCGCTCGAGGGAGTCGAGCTCGCCAGTGACTTCGATCAGGACGTTGTTGCGAGCCCCGCGCATCACGCCCGCAGAGACCTTCGCGTCGGCCCCGGCGATCGCCTGGGCGACGCGCCCAGCCGTCAGCCCCGCGGAAGCGAGCGTCTGCGGATCGAAGGTGACCGCGATCTCTTCGCGTGGAGCGCCAAAGACCCGTACTGCGTCGGTCCCTGGGACGTCGCGAAGAATGTCCTGAAGCTCTTCGGCAAACCGTTTCAAGATACCTCGGCTCGGCTCACCCGGCATGGACCACGTCAGCGCGGTGATCAGCGAGTACGCGCCGAAGCGCTCGTCGTCGAAGGTCGGCGGCGGCAAGCCGGGTGGGAATTCGGCGTAGGCATCGCCGAGTGCGTCGCGGGCTTTCGAGAAGGCCTCATCGGCTTGGCGTCCTTGAATCTGCTCATCGAGCTCGATGCCGACCACCGCGACCCCATTGCGCGATGTCGACGTGACGTTCTCGATCTCCGAGAGCTCCCGAAGCTGATCTTCGATCTTGTCGGTGACGAGCGCTTCGACGCGCTCTGCGCTGGCTCCCGGGAACGGCGCCACGATGATCGCGACCCCGTTCGTGATCGTCGGGTCTTCCTGACGGACGATCGTGGCGAGTGCGGAGAGGCCCGCAACGACGACGAGTCCGATGGCAGTGGCGAGGAACCGGGGCTCTCGAAACAAGAGCATCATGGCGACGCCTCGCCTTCGGTCGTGTCGGCTCTAGGCTCCCCGACAAGCACCCGTTGGCCTGGGACGACCCGGTGTAGCCCCGTGGCGATGACCTGGTCCCCGGGTTCGAGGGTGCCGCGTACAAAGGCCCGATCGGTCTCGGTGTGAAGGACTTCCACCGCTTCCCGTGCAACGACTTGGTCCTCGCCATCCGCCTTGATGGAGTAGACCGTCCACGTCCCACGAAAGCCCTCGGTCATTGCGGTGGTGGGGATCCAGAACCCTGACCCGTCCACTTGGCGGCGGTGCACGAGACGAACCATCTCGCCGTCAGCCGCGGGGACGTCATCGGGGAGCGCCACGATGACGGTGACCGTCCGGGTTCGTGCATCGACGTCATCGACAACAGCGGTCACCGGCGCACGCAGGATGGTGCCACCGACTTCGAGTTCCTGTTCGGTACCGACGGGGATCGCTACGAACGTCGGGACCCCGACGACGGCTTCTTTCTCGTCACTCTCGCGGAATCGGACGACAGGAGTCCCGGCTGCGACAACGGTGCCCTCGTCGACCATGCGCGCGGAGACGATCCCCGAGAACGGGGCGAGCAGTCGAGACTTGCGAAGGTCGACGTCGACCTGCGCGAGTGCGGCCTGCAGCTCGAGCTTCTTGGCGTTCGCAGCCTCGAGTCCGAACCTGGCTTCGTCGGCCGACTGACGCGAGATGAACTCCTCCTGGGCCAGCTGAGACAGCCGGTCGGCGGTCAGCGTCGAAATGCCGACGCCCGCCTGGGCCTCCGCAAGGGCCGCCACGATCCGCTTGCGCGCGGCCCGGAGCTGCGCGGTATCGAGGCGCGCGATCAGCTGCCCCTCTTCGACTCGGTCGCCTTCGTCGACGAGGACCTTCGAGACTAGACCCCCTCGCTCGAACCCGAGACGGCTGGCGCGACGACTGCGCACGATCCCGCTGAAGACGCGCCGTACCGCGTAGTCGTCGAGCGGCTCGATTCGCAGCGTCTCGACGCGAAGCGGGGCGGCCGCTGCAGCGGCGTGATTCTCGTTGGGAGCGCAACCGATCGAAGAGGCGCTCGCGAGAGATAGCGTGAGGAGGGTGGCGGCGAATGCAGGGGTTGAGGGAACGTGTTGCATCGTAGGTCTCCGGCAGATGACGATGCATATGCATGTAGAATCAACCTAGACGTTGTCAAGTCCTTGCGAAACGCCTTTAATGGCACGATGCTTGCGGCATTGGTAAATCAATGCATATTCATGTCATGGACGGCGATGCGAACCTCGATCTCACGGCTCCGATGGGATGCGTGGGCTTTCGGGTCCGCCGGACGAGTCGCGCGCTGACGTCCTTTTTCAACGACCGCATCCGGGAATCGGGGCTCCGCATTACCCAGTGGCCACTGGTCGCCGCGCTGCGCCACGCCGGTGCACTGACCGTCAGCGAACTCGCCGAACAGCTGGGCACCGACCAGTCGACCATCAGCCGAAGCATCCAACCGTTGGTGCGCGACGGCCTGGTCGACTTCACCGATGAGGGCGACGCCCGGAAACGATTCGCCCGGCTCACCCCGCAAGGGACCGCGACCTACAATGTCGCCTACGATCTCTGGCGACGCGCGCAGGATGACGTCTTGAAGACGCTCGGCCCCGCCTGGGAGGGGATTGAGTCGAAGCTCGCCGAACTCGAAGCATCCGTACGTTGAGCGAAGGGCTCAGTCTTCGTAGAGGAGGTCGATCTCGATGGTGACGGGACCCCCGGCGTAGTCGAACTTCGCGTCCTTGAAGATCGGTGGCCCGAAGCGCTTGGATTTGGCGTTGCGCGACACACCCCAGGGCTCGCTCGGGCTCCCGATCGCATTGGTGTCGAGCTTGCCGTTCTTGTTCATGTCGAGAAACACCGACACGGCGTACTCGCCAAGCCCGGTCCTCTTGAAGACGCAGGAAGCGCTTCCGCCGTCGACGTCCGTCGACTCGACATCGACCCACGTGCGCCGAAGAGCGCGTCGGTGCTTCCGTGGAAAGCCCTTGTTCTTCCAGAACAGCGCACACGCGAGGCGCGCGCCTGGCTCTCGGATGCCGTTCACCTGCACCGTGAGGGTGTTGTTGGCCGCTGGATCCGTCACCTCCGCGGCGACAGGGGCGGCAGGCCACATACACGACGCCGCGAGAGCGACCGCCAACGCCCACGTCTTACTCAAACCCATCTCATCCTTTTCCGTCTCGCACGCCCGAACCGCATCCTCGTTCTTTACGACCGACGGCCACTTCCCCCCCGATGTTTAGACTAGGCCGCTGATTCTTGGCAAATCGTCTTCCGAAAGGCCCCCTTCCATCCCAGCCGTACCCGGGAAGCACCCGAAACCATGGCGAAAATGGGTTTCTGGACTTTCTCGCTTGACAGAACGAACGGTCGTGCTATTTTGAGACCATGTCCAAGGGCGCCGAAACCAAGCAAGCGATCGTCGATGAGGCCCTCGGCCTCGTCAGCGTGCAGGGCATTACCGCCCTCTCGATCGGCACGCTCGCTCGCTCGACGGGCATGTCGAAGAGCGGCCTGTTCGCGCACTTCGGCTCCAAGACAACCCTTCAGCTCGCAGTCATCCGGTCGGCGAGCGAGCGCTTCATCGACCTCGTCGTGGCACCCGCATTCAAAGAGCGACGTGGGGAGCCTCGGGTCCGAGCCCTTTTCGAGAACTCATCGAAGCCCTGGGATGACCAGCTGCCGGGCGGCTGCATTTTCTACGCGATGGCCGCCGAGCTGGACGACCAACCAGGGCCAGTGCGAGATCTTCTCGTGCAGACCCAGGTTGACTTTCAAGACACGATCCGTCGCGCCGCCGAGATCGCGGTCGAGGAAGGCCACTTCCGGAAAGACCTCGATCTGGATCAGTTCGTGTTCGAGTTTGGGTCGATCTCGTCGGCGTTTCATTTCACGGGCCGGCTCCTCGGACGGCCCGACGCTGAGCAACGCGCCCAAGCGGCCTTCGAATCGCTCCTCGCGCGTTCACGGTAAAGGAGAATCGAGATGGAATCAGACCGCACAGCCAGCCCACAGACCTTAGATAAAAGCACGAACGTTCGATCTTTTTATGGACGAGCACCACGTTGGATACAGGCGGCGTTTCGGCTGGGCGGCGCCCTCAGCCCCAGTCTTGCCGCGAAACTCGCGACTCGCCTCTTCTTCACCACGCGACGGAGGGCACCCGGCCGAGCAGGCGCCGAGGCCCTTTCACGTGGTCGCCGGGTCGAAGCCGGCGAACTCGCGGTGTGGTCGTGGGGCGATGGCCCGACCGTGCTCCTGGTTCACGGGTGGAACGGTCGCGCGTCCCAGCTGTCCGGGTTCATCGGGCCGCTGGTGGACCGGGGCTACCGGGTCGTCGCGTTCGACGCGCCGGCACACGGCGAGTCGCCAGGCAAGCAGACCACCATTCCTGAGATGGTTCGCGCGCTTCACCAGGTCTCCGCGGAACTCGGCGAGATCCACGGCGTGATCGCTCATTCGATGGGAGGCGCCGCGACCCTGCTCGCGATCGACGAAGGATTCGCCATCGAGCGTGCGGTGCTGATCGCGCCTCCGTCGGACCCGGCGTTGTTCGTGACGCACTTCGCGCGCGCGCTCGGGCTCTCCCGGGAGCTCGAGCTGCGTCTGCGAGCGAACATCGAGCGGCGTGCCGGGCGCCGTCTCGAAGAGTTGCGTGTCGATCGGCTGACGCCAAGCAAGGCGCAATCTCTCCTGGTGATTCACGACGAAGACGACTCCCAGGTCCCGATCGAACACGGAATCTCCATCGCGGAGACGTGGCCGAATGCAAGCCTCGTCGCGACGCAGGGCCTCGGCCATCGGCGAATCCTTCGCGATGCGTACGTCAACAAGCGCTCTGTCGGCTTCATCGACGCGCCTCTGCGTGCCGAGAGGACGGCAGCCTAAACCAAGAAAGGACAAGACCATGCAATCCCAAACCAGAGACATCCAATTCGACGGCTTCATCCAGGAGCTCACCGAAGCGCTCGACTTCTCGGACTTCGGCTTCGCCTTCGGCGTCGTTGAGACGGTCGTCGACAGCCTCGTCCAGGTGTACGAGGCCTTCGCCCAGGCGGAGCGTGGCGTCGTCGCCGCGGCGGCCAAAGGATTCGTCGTATGACGCGGACTCGCAAGGGCGACCGTGGACCGATTCGGCCCTCAGAAGTTTGGCTTCGCGCCACAGTTCACGGTCGCCTACTCTTCCTTGCGCTCTTTTCGCTCTTCCCGTTCTTCCTTTCGTTCCTCGCGACGGTTGCCGGCTTCGCCACCGCCGACACCTGATTCGTCCGCAGTGCCCTCGATCGAACCGCGCTTGCCGCAAGGGGGGCCACCCTCGATCTTCACCGGAGCGTGTACGTAGTGAAGCTTCTCGCTGTCGCGGCGACTCGCGATCTTGAGCCCCATGCGCCCGAGCGCCCCCATCAACCCTTGCGAGTCGATGGTCATCGTCACCGCGGCCTGGCGAGCCGGGACCACGGCGTGGGCTCTGAGCTCGTCGCGCCCGATGCACGTTCGTGCGGTAAGGTCGACCAGCGGCTCGCCCACGAGTCTCACCAAGCCGGTCGCGTACGCAATACCGACCGGGTTCGGCAGAGGCTTGGGCTTGCTCATGATGCCATGCACGTCCTCGATGTAGATCATCGGGCCGGCGTCCTCGGCGCGGCGCCTCACGGAGATCCGAGCGTGTTCAACCTCGAACTGGACCGGCTTGGCCGTGAACCCCAACGTCAGCGTCGCGTTGACGACGTCCACAGGCCCGATCTCGAGCAACCACGGCGAATCGTCTTTGGGCTTTTGCTTGGGCGGCAAGTGTAAGCCTTGCCGGACGGGTGGCGGCGCCTGGCTCAGGGCATGGGTCAGAGAGACTTGGCCAGTGGAATCACGATAGAGCGTCACCTCGATCCCCTCGACGGTGGCTTTCGTCATTCGGTAGACGCCGTGCCGCAGCGCGGTGACATCGAACGCCCCGCGCATCTTTTCCACGCGCAGGACCTCTCGGCCCTGCTTGTCGTTCATCACGAAGTCGTGGAGCGAGACCGATGCCCGACCCGAAAGCGCGAGGGACCTTTCGCCGTCTTGGGGTTTGGGCTGCTTATCCACCGCCGGAGCTTCTTCGCTGTCATCAGACGTTTCGATGTCGACCAAGTCGGCACGTTGCTCGAGTTCCTCGGCGGTGTCGAAGACGCCCATCTCGTTGGCACCCCACAACAGAATGCCGAGTACGACGACCAAGAGCGCCGTCGCAATCCAACCAGCTCGACCCATGGAGGCAGCACTACCACACCCGGAGGAGCGATGGATAGGGACCCGTGGCGGCGTCTCGGTTCAGGACTCGAGGGGGGGGCCGATGCATCCCTGGAACGAACCTGAGTCCTCTTCACCGATCTGGGGGCGCGGGACGGCCTCGCACGTCCACTGCTCCCGGCAGTCGCTGGTGGACTCGCAGTTGAGAAGGCACACCCAACCGGTGTCGAGCCCGGCACAGGACGAGCCGCTTGGGCAGTCGTTGTCGTTCTCGCACGACAGGGTGCAAATCCCTCCGGGAAGGTTGTCGAACGACTCGCAAAGCTGGAAATCGCAATCGCTGTTGTCCATGCACGGGCCGCCGACGAGGGCGCTCTCGTTACCCGCGGTTCCCGGAAAGCGGCCGTCGCCGCACGCGACCGCCAGCAGAACAACGAGACCAATGAGAGGCAGACCCGTGCGCATAGCGGCGGGACGATATCGCAAGGGCATGGGGCGCACCAGCGCGGCAGCCGCCCCTCTTGTTACATTCCCGTCACTTTTTGGTCGATCCAGCCGTTGAGTGCCTGAACCACCTCGGCGGAGTCGCGCGCCCATCGAACATGGGCACCTTTGGTGGGCTTCGAGAGACGAGCCTCGATGCGCTCCCCTCGGAGGTTCGGAACCTTCTCGAACATGAAGTCGACGGCTTCTGCAGGGCCCATCTCGTCTCCAGCAATGTTGACCGTCACGAACTCGGCGTCGAGCGTTTGGAGCGCGGCCTCGTAGTCCACCTGGCTCCCGATCGGCTCGTAGCGCGCGGTACGCGCGTTGCGCGACCAGTCCCGCATGAGCGTCTTGGCCTCGGTGCCCCCAAATCCCAGTTGCTTGCCCGGCACGTAACCGAGGACGGCGCCGACCACAGGAAAAAGGGCTGTCGCGAACAACACCCAGGCACGGGTCAGGCCATGCCAGCTTCGGTAGTACGGAATCGCACAGGCAACGAGCATGATGCCCTCGATCCGAGGACGCGTCGCGGCCACGTGGAGCAGCATCAACTGCCCGCCGAGACTGTGACCTCCGACGTACAGAGGCACTCCGGGCATCCGCGCTTGCACCAGCGCGATGGCGGCCGGGATGTCTTGCTCGACGATGTCTTTGTACCCAAAGTCGTCGCCCCGCTTGGGACGAAGACTGCTGGTTCCGTTCCCGCGAAGGTCGCACAACGCAACCGCGATCCCGACCTCCGCCATCGCCTCGGCGAACTCGGTGTAGTAGCTGGCGTCGAC
>JBCCEK010000198.1:0-8149 GCA_039030295.1 Myxococcota bacterium
CGTGCGGGGGTCAGCGTCGGCACCCTCTACCAGTACTTCGAAGGCAAAGCAGAGCTGGTGAGGACCGTGCACCAGCAACAAGTCGGTCGGGCGTTCGGCGCGTTGGCCGACAAAGCACTGAGCACCGAGACGCTCCCGATCGGGGAACGAATCGAGCAGATGCTCGGCGCCTTGCTCGAGGTGAAGTCGGCACGCCCGTCGCTTTCGATGGCGCTACACGCAACGATGCTCGAGCTCGATGGGCCCGCTTATCTCCAACGGACGATCGCACAAACGCAAAGTCTCGTCGGCAGTGTTCTCGAGAACCATGCAGAGGAGCTCCGAGGGGTCGACCTCGACGTGGCCGCCTTTGTCCTGACCAACGCCGTCGATGGCGTCATCGAAGCCGCCATCGCAACGAACAGGCTCGGGGATCCTCATCTCATCGAAGCCCTAACTCAACTCGTACTCGGGTATCTCGATGGCGCGACCGCCAAGCACGCGGTGCAGGCGTCACGCGCGAATGCTACCTCTGCCCGATGACCGCACGAATCGCACTGGTCGGCGACCTGCACGGAAGCTGGGACGAGAGCGACGTTCGCGCGTTCAACGCGTCGGACTACGATCTTCTGGTCTTCACCGGGGACCTCGGAAGCGGAACCGCCAAGAACGGGGTCGCGATGGCCCAGTCGATGTCTCGCCTCACGAAGCCGACCGTCGTGATGCCCGGCAACAACGACGTCCCGTTCCTCCCCGAGATCGCCGCGGAGTTCGGGCACCAGCGAGGGCTTGCCGACATTCTAGAGCTTGGGGAGGCCACGGATACGCGACGCGCTCAGGTTCGGCTCACGGGGTACGAGGCGCTTGTCTTCACACTCGGGACGCAGAGCTTCACGATGGTCACAGGCCGCCCGTTCGCGATGGGCGGAAACGAGTTGAGTTTCGCCGACTCCCTCGCACGAAACTACGGCATCCGCTCGATGGAGGAGTCGACGAGCCGGCTGCACGCCTTGGTCGACGGGGTCGAGACGGAGCGACTGATCATCCTCGGGCACAACGGACCTTCCGGACTAGGCGGTTCGCCCACCGATATCTGGGGTTGCGACTTTCGGCCGGAGCATGGTGACTGGGGTGACCACGACCTGGCGTCGGCGATCGAACGCGCGAGGGGCCGCGGGCTCGACCTTCTCGTCGTCGCGGGCCACATGCATCATCACGTGCTTGGCGGGGGCCTCCGACAGTGGCGGGCGGAGAGCCTCGGTGTTCCGCACGTCAACCCAGCCCGGGTTCCACGGATCTACGCTCGCGGTGACCGCGAGCTTCGTTACCACGTAGCTCTCAATCTCGACAATGGAGGCTTCGACCTCGAGGAGGTCGAATGGGGCTAGCGGGTGACTCGATACCCTAGCCGAGCAGCGCGAGGGCCTGATCGGGGTCGGCGCCCGTCCGCTCGGCAAGTTGCTCGAGCGCTTCCCGCTCCGCCGGGTGAATCTCTCCGTCCGAGATGATCACGGCGGCAGCAAGCTCCAAAACGACCGCGCTATCGGTACGATCCGCCGCGAGGCGGCCTGCAACCGAATCGAGACGCGCTTCGAGCCCCTGCTCGGCCAGCGCGCGACCGAACTGATCGATCAACGCGTCGATCGATGCCTCGCCGGCCTCACCGTCGGTCACCGTTCGAATGGCACCGCGAAGAGCAACACGTTCCGACTCTCGACACACTTGGTCAGCGCTCATGATGAGATAGAGGGCCTCCGCCATCGGAGCGACGCGACGAACGACGGCATTCGCTTCGGGGGTCCCTTCGTGGCTCATCCCATCGAGCTCCAGATGGTCGCTTGGTGGATCGAGCGATCCACGCGAGACGATGAGATCGCGGACCCTCCTCGTCAGTTCTGGGTCAAACCGCATGGAGGCTTGATGCCACGGACCCCTGACCCTAGGCAATGCCTATGAGCTGGGGCGACCAATGGGGTATCGAACCCGCGGACCTAACCCGTCGATACCCCTGTGATCCGCTCGTTCACGAGTCATCAGAGCCGTGGTACCGGGCTGTCCACATCGACGCCCCGCCCGACGTCGTGTTCCGATGGGTGTGCCAGCTCCGCGTGGCGCCGTACAGCTACGACTGGCTCGACAACTGGGGCCGAACCAGCCCCCGCACGTTGACCCCTGGCGCCGATGCCCTCGCGCAAGGTCAAAGCGTGATGTCGGTGTTCACGGTCGTGTCGTTCGAGCGCGGAGAGCACCTCACGATTCGGCTGAAAGACTCTTCGGTCTTTCCTCCCATCGCGATCTCCTACGTGACCCTTCCCGATAAGACCGGCGGAACACGTCTGGTCGTGAAGGTACTGGTGCAGTACGGGGGCGGGCTCGCCGACATTCTGCTCCGGCCGTGGTTCGCGAGGGCCGACCTCATCATGATGAAGAAGCAACTTCGTACCCTGAAGGCGCTCGCAGAGGACACGGCCCATCCGAAGACCGAAACCGTCACGCTTGCGGCGCAGGCTGCTTTCGGCGAGGACGGCGGCGGCGGATCGCGATGAAGGTCATGTCGTCCGGCTTCGACGGGGTGCTGTGGGTCGACGGACGCATCCGTTTGGCACCCAAGCTCGCAAGGTCGTCCGCAGCTTTTTGAAGCGGCCCCTTTCGGACGCGCTCGACGATCTCATCGAGGTGCACGTTGTCGCTCAGTCCGTCGCTGGCGAGAACGACCGTATCGCGAGGCGCCAACGAGACCGTCGCACCAAGCTCGATGCGCATGTCTTGCCCGCCGAGAACGTTGGAGACCAAGTGCAGGTCTTCGTGGTGAAGCGCTTCGCCCCGATCGAGAAAGCCCGCTTCGACCGCGTACCCAATGGGCGAGTGCGGCACTGTCAGCCATTTGATGTGGCCGCGCTGCCCGGTCACCAACACCATGGAGTCGCCCGCGTGATAGGTGCGCATCGTGTCACCTTGAATCTCGACGACGGCCAGTGTCGCCGCGGCACCGGTCCCCTTCGACGAGATCGCCTGGTCGGCCGACTCGAACCCGTTGATGATCGCGTCGCGCAGCCGATGTGCGTCGTCTCCGACCGCGGCGACGGCATCGCACACCGCGCGCACGGCGAGTGCCGCCGCGTCTGCACCGCCCGGGTGGCCCCCCGCGCCGTCCGACACGACGGCAACGCCAGCGTTTTCTCCAATGGAGATCAGCGCGGCGGCGTCTTCATTCGGTCCTTCCCGCTCAGGCTTTCGCGCACTCACCACGGCCGCCTCGCCACCCGCGAATGCGAAGCGCTCGCTCTTCCCCAAATCCACATCTGCAAAGATGTGGCTATCGCTCACGTGGCCCCTCGCCCATTGCGGAGGCGGAGTGCCTTGGGCGCCAACTTTCGAAATGCTCTTTGCATCTGAACGCCATCGCGAAACCGCTTTCGCTCCCGAACCTCGGTCGAACGGCGCAAAAAGTCGATAAAGTCGCGACTCAGGGTCCGCCGAAGTCGGTCGGCACCTTGTGGCGGCCAATCAAAAGGCCATTCGGGCAAATGTCCTGAGAACATCCGCACCATGACCAAACCAAGCGAAAAGACATCGGAACGAAACGAGGGCTTTCCCATGGCTTGCTCAGGCGCGATGTACCCGACGGTACCCTGACCCGATCCGAGAATCGTCCGAGTCTTCATCGCGACCTTGGCGATCCCGAAGTCCGCGAGCTTGAGCTGTCCACCCTCGAAGAGGATCACATTGTCCGGCTTGATGTCGCAATGAATGATCCGCTTCTCGTGCGCGTAGGCGAGCGCGTCGACGAGCTGGTCGGAATAGTCGAGCGCGGTGGTCGGCCCGAGACGGTAGCGGAGGCGCTGCGTGAGGGTCTGCTCGCCGAGCGGTGTTGCGATGATGAAGTAGTCGTCGACCATCATCGCGTTTCGGAGTGGCAGGATGTGGTCGTGATCGAGGCGCGCGGTGAGGCGAACCTCTTTGTGGATCTCTTTCAGCGAGTAGCGACCGAGCACATCGCGATGGGGAACCTTGAGCGCGACACGGATGCCCTCGATCGTGTCGTAGGCTTCGTACACGGTGGCGAAACCACCCTTCCCCACCCGCCGGCGAATCCGGTACTTGCCGAGCATCTGCCGCGGCTTCAGCGCGGCCTGAGGAGCGGGAGCACCTTGGTTTCGAATGACGTCGGGGTTCACCGGAGGCCTTTGCGAAAGAGCCTGACTCTGACATCGACGCCCCCGTATTGCACGCTGTATCCGAAGACTTCTCGGGCAAGGCGCCGCGCCACGCACATCGCGGCACCTCGTCCCGGACAACCCCCGATTGATGTCGGCTGGCGCACCGGAAGGACCAGTGGCTAAATGGGGGTCTTGGGGAGCTGCTTATGAACGGAACGATGCGAACGACGGTATGGCTTGGCGCAATCTTGGCGTCGCTGACATGGGGGGCCTGGGGTTGCTCAGGGAGCGACGGATGCGGTGAGTGCGGAACCGGAGGTACGGGCGCCGTGGCAGGTGCTGGCGGCTCGGGTGATGGAAGCGGCGGAGAGTCGTGCGAACCGTGCGGTGGAAACCCTGGCACCGGAGGTTTCGGCAACCAAGGGGGCTCGACGGGATCGGTCACAGCCCTCGAAGTCGAACCCGTGATCAGTGGCCTCGACAAGCCATGGGACATCGGGTGGCTCCCGGACGGGACCGTGGTCGTCACCGAACGACCCGGCCGAATCAACGTCTACAACGAAGGCCTCGACCAGACACCTTTCGTGATCGCGCCTGAAGACGTCATCGCAAACGGCGAAGGCGGCATGCTGGGGCTCGAGATCGACCCGGCGTTCGATGAAAACGGCTACATCTACGCGTGTTTCTGCTCGACCGAAGACGGCGCGCCTGACGTGCGCGTGGTGCGGTTCACCCTATCGATGCCCGATGCAGACAGCGTCGTCGGCCGCGACGACATCGTGGTCGGGATGCCCTACAGCACCGGCAGGCACAGCGGCTGCCGGCCGCGTTTCGGGCCGGACGGGTACCTCTGGGTGGGCACCGGCGATGCCGCGATCGCGTCGACACCCCAGGACCCGGACTCGCTTGGGGGCAAGGTGCTTCGGATCGACCGCGACGGCACGGCTGCACCGGACAACACGAGTGGGCGTCGTTGGTACTCGGACGGGCACCGCAACATCCAGGGCATGGCGTTCCGGCTCAGTGACGGGCTTGGCATGTCCGCCGAGCACGGCCCCTCGGTCGACGACGAGATCAACCTCTTGGTGGAGGGCAACTTCGGGTGGGACCCCGGCCCGGGCTACAACGAAGGCGTTCCGATGACCGACTTCGACAAGTTCCCCGACGCGGTTGGGGCTGCTTTCTCGACGGGGTCCCCGACCCTGGCCTATTCCGGGTCTGAGTTCGTGAATGATCCAGGCTGGGGCAACTGGGAGGGGGCGTACGTGGTGGCCACCCTCAGAGCCCAGCACCTGCACCTCTACTTCGTCGACTCCGAAGGAAACATCACGGATGGCGGCCGGTACATCGAAGACCAGGGCCGGCTCCGCTCGCCACGAATGGGACCCGACGGGCTTCTCTACGTGACCACCGACGGGGGCGGAGACAGCGGCGAAGTCTTGAAGGTCAGCCCCGTCTTGACGCCCAGCGACACGCCCTGAGCGCCAGCAGGGTCGGCTTCAGTCATTGGGACACACGAGGCCATCGGCGAGGTCGAAGACGCAGCGCGCTTGGTCCTGACGAGCCACCGAGTCACTCGGAAGATCCGCGTACGGGATGATCGGCCGGAAGCCTTGGGGAATCACCAGCCGGAGGTCGACCCCTCCACTCTCGTTGAAGCCCAAGAGCTGCTGACTGAGGTCACGACCAGCCTCGCGAGCGCCGCCGGACGCGCCTGTGATCACGCGGCGCACCGGCTTGTCGACATCGGCGATCTCGTAACCCTCGGAGACCAAGTTGTGGCGACCGGAAGCTTTGCCTTCCGCGTAGCCGGGTGTCTCGAAGAAATCGTAGAACTGGGTCGTGATCACCCAGGGACCGGTGGTGGTCTGCGCCCCCTCACCGACGAAGTGGCCGCGGCAGGTCCAAAGCCCGATCACCATCTCCGGGTGCGCAGGGCTGCCGTCCGCGTTTGTTCCCGCATGGTGAACGAGGAAGCCGAACGGGTAGATGTAGCCTTGGGTGACGAAAGAGTTGCCGTAGGCCGGCATCCCGTCGTCGTCCAACGGCGCGTCGTCAAACGCGAACCGCGCCATGTTTTCGGCGACGTCGAAACCATACGGGCCGTGGGGATTCGATGGAAACGCATCCTCCCCGCTCTCCGGAGCGGGGGCCTCGGCGAGAGACGCCTCGAGGGCGGCCGCATCGCCACAGGCGCCGGCGGCGGCACCAAAGAGCAGGCAAAACAAAACGATCGTGGATTTCTGGGTCATGGGTCTTCCTCCGTGTGGGGAGCACCTCGACGGCACTCCGGGTTCACCACGGGGGTGTGACCAATGGCGGAACAGTGTTCCGTCAGGACAAGGACGCCCGATCCTCGACGACGTAGGCCTCGATCGCACGGGTCGCGTCGCGCGCCACGACCTCGGCCTCGGCGACCTGCACGGAGGTCGCAAGCCACTGGAGCCGAAGCACGTCGCCATCGTGGTACTCCGGTAGAAGCGCCGAGAAGAAGAAGCCAAGTCCGCGCAAGGCCTCCGTCGCTCGAGGCGTGTTCAGATCGCCCAAGGGGAGATCGAGGTGCGCAACCACGACGCCTCCCGCCTCTTTGAGTCGACTGGAGACCCGGTCAGCCAGGTCCGCGCCAGAACGCGCGACGGTGAAGCGCGCGATCTGACGACGCCCGTCGATCCGCGTATCGAGCTCGGTGGCGCCTGCAAGGTCGGCAGTCTCGGACTCGCGCAGAGTGCGCGAGAGAAGCGCCTCCTCGTAGAGCGTGCGGATGTAGTCGGCATAGATCGGGGGGAGGTACACGTCTCGCGTGGGCGCACGGCCGAACGGCAGCCAGCGAACCAACGAGCTCGTACGCTCGGCACTCGCGTCTGTTTGCATGTCTTCGAAGGAGACGTCGCCGGGCATGTTCGCGAGCATCAAGCCAGTGTCCGTGCCGTACCCCTTGGCCAAGCGTTGCGTCGCGCCGTGAACCGTCACGGGATAGTCGTGCACACCGACCAGTTCCATCGCGATCGATTGCTCGGCGAGCCCGACGGCCACCTTGCGCGCGATCCCCCGTCCGCGATGCGCGGGGTCGACGAGCGTCATGCCTGCGTCTGCTGTGTTTCCACCCCAACTGCGTCGCGTGATGCCCATGTGTCCCACGAGTTCGCCCAGCGCGGTGAAGGCCCCGACAGAGGACAGGTCGCCACACGCCAAGCGCCCACGGACACCAGCCTCGTCGTAGAACGACGGGTCGATGTACGTCTCCCCGTAGCATCGGCGAATCAGCGCGACGAGAAGGCTCGCTTCCTCGTGATCGAGGAGCCGCACCGTCAGATCATCGGGATCGGCCACGCGCGCATCGTACGCTCCCTGCGCCCGAGGGTCACGCGTCTCAGTCGTCGAAGGTGACGATCGTCAAGCTCAGGTCAACGTCGTCTTCGAGACTGATCTTCGCGGCAATGCTGTCGGTACCCACACCATAGGCGGTGCGATCGACGGTCAGCTTCCCCTTGTAGGCGGTGGTATCGACCCCCGCGCCGTTCTTTCCCTTGGCGACCTTGAAAGGGATCGTGACGGGCTTGGTCTTGCCGCGCATCGTCAGATTGCCTTTGACGATGAGCTGATTGCCTTTCTTTCGGATACTCGTCGATTCGAAGGTGATCGTTGGATGATTCGCCACATCGAAGAAATCGGGGCTCTTGAGATGACCGTCCCGCTTGTCGTTGTCGGTGTCGATCGACGCGACGTTGATGCTGACCTTTACTTTGGTCTTCGCAGGCGTGCTCGGGTCGCCATCTACTTCGATCGAGTAGTCGGAGAACTGGCCATCGACATCGAAGAGCAGCGTCTCTGCGGTGAAGCCGACCTTGCTGTGGGTCTTGTCGAGTTTCAGAGGCGCAGCCGAGGCTGTTGACGCGGCAAACACCAGACCAATCGCTGCGAACAGCGCGTGACGAATATGTACAGTCATGCCGGGGGGTACGCGTAGACGCGGTAAACGTTTCGGTATCCGCAAAAACCCCTCACAGCGA
>JBCCEK010000199.1:0-8075 GCA_039030295.1 Myxococcota bacterium
GCAGATCGGGCCATCTCGGGCGAGAACCGACCGAGACGCTCTCGACCGACGCTCCAGAGCGTAGGTTCAGAACGACGACCGAGGGTCTCGCTCGAGATGGTGCGAGATGTGCCGTCCGCGAACCGAGGAGATGCAGCGCATCTTCGAGCGTGAGGGGACGGGCGCAGATCGGGCCATCTCGGGCGAGAACCGACCGAGACGTTCTGAACCTGCGCTCTAATTATTGATTCTGTAGTTGGGCGCTTCTTTGGTGACCATGACGTCGTGGACGTGGCTTTCGTGGAGGCCCGCGGAGCTGATTCGCACGAACTTGCTGTCTTGCTGAAGCGCCTTCACCGACGCGCAACCTGTGTAGCCCATCCCGGCCCGAAGCCCGCCGACCAGCTGATAGACGACCGTCGACAGCGGGCCACGGTACGGCACTCGGCCCTCGATCCCCTCAGGAACAAACTTCCCGACGTCGGAAACATCAGCCTGCGCGTATCGATCGGACGACCCCTCTTTCATGGCACCGAGCGATCCCATGCCCCGATAGGACTTATAGGTTCGGCCCTGGTAGAGCACCAACTCGCCTGGCGCTTCGTCGGTCCCTGCGAAGAGCGAGCCGATCATGACGCTGTCGGCCCCGGCGGCGATCGCCTTCACGGCGTCACCTGAGTATTTCACGCCACCGTCTGCAATGACGGGAACGCCGTGCTCGCGCCCGACGCGCGCACAGTCCATCACGGCGGTGACCTGTGGCACGCCGATACCCGCGACGACCCGCGTCGTGCAGATCGACCCGGGACCCATGCCAACCTTCACGGCGTCAGCTCCCGCGTCGATGAGGGCCTTGGTCCCTTCGGCGGTTGCGACGTTGCCAGCGACGACTTGCACGCCTGGGTGGTTGCCCTTGGTCTCCCGAACGGCTTCGATCACACCCTTGGTGTGCCCGTGCGCCGTGTCGATGATCAGCACGTCGACCCCGGCCTGCACGAGTGCCTCGGTTCGAACCGACATGTCGGGCCCGACGCCGAGTGCCGCGCCGACACAGAGCCGCCCCATCGAGTCCTTGATCGAATGCGGATAGCGGTCGGCCTGCAGCAGGTCTTTGATGGTGATCAACCCGACGAGCTCGCTCTGTTCGCCCACGACGAGGAGCTTCTCGATTCGGTGCTTGTGCAGTAGCTCGCGCGCCTTGTCCTGTTCGACCCCGGGGGGCACCGTCACGAGCTCCTTGGTCATGAGCTGCGCGACCTTCTGGTTGAGGTTCTGCTCGAACCGAACGTCTCGGCTGGTCAAAATGCCGACTGGGCGGTCACCTTCCACCACAGGCAGCCCGGAGATCTCGTGCCGACGCATGAGTTCGAGGGCGTCGTGGAGTGACTCCCCAGGGCCCACCGTCACCGGATCGACGATCATCCCCGTCTCCGCGCGCTTGACCCGCTCGACCTCGAGGGCCTGATGCTCGGGGCTCATGTTCTTGTGGACGATCCCGATCCCGCCCTCGCGGGCCATCGTGACGGCGGTGCGCCACTCGGTCACGGTGTCCATCGCACTCGATACGTAAGGGATCCGAAGCTCTAGTTCCCTCGTGAACCGAGTCGAAACATCAGCGTCTGAGGGCAGAAAATCGGCGTACCCCGGCAGGAGCAAAACGTCGTCAAAAGTGAGCGCCTCCCGCAGCGTGCCTTCTTTCACGGAACCTCCCAAGGGCCGAAAAAAGTTGGCGGCGAGTATAGCGCCAAGGTCCCGGTACGCTAGTAGGCGCGCGGAAAGTCCTTCGGATCCACCTGATCGAGGGCAAACCGAATCAATGCGCTTCGGCTAACTCGCCGATGTCCGCGCTTCTTGAGCTTGGCGACCATCGCGTCCAGCCGCGCCAGGTCTTCCTTGTAGAGCGAGATGCAGATGACGTCGTAGTGATCCGCCTTCTTGCTCTTCTTCGCCTTGGCCTTGGCCGGCGCCCGTTTCTTGCTGCTACCGCTGTAGAACGTCTCGCGAAGTACTGCGTTGACTTCATCCTCCTCGAGAATCTCGTTGACCCGTGACCCGCCTCGCCGCTTCATCTGTCCCCCTACGCTGCTGGTAGCGCCCTCTCTTGAACCGTAGCCTGTCCCGGCGCTGCAACGGCCGTCACCCGTTCGACGAGGCGCATGTAGTCTTCTGCTCCGTGGCACTTCGGCGCGTACTCGAAGATCGTCTGCTTCGCGCTCGGAGCCTCTCGGAGTTTGGTGTTGATCCGAATCGGGTCGTAGCACCGTCCCTGGAAGTGCTTTCGCAACGTCAGGATGGCGTCACGTGAGATGCGATTCCTGACGTCGAAGAACGTCGGTAGCACCCCGAGTAGCTGGACGTCGTGCTGCAAGAGGTCGCGGACGTTTCGAATCGTCCGCAACACCTGCTTGACGCCGACGAGGGACAAGTAATCACACGCGACCGGGACCACGACACTATCCGCGTACACCATCGCGTTCTGGTTCATCAAAGAAAGCGCGGGCGCGCAGTCGACGACAACGGTGTCGTAGGCGCGGCACGCGTCGCCGAGCCGTTCGCGCATGATGCGGTCGCGGTTGGGGCGCTCCGCGAGGAACAACTCCGCGGCAGCCAACGATTCGTTCGAGGTGATCACGTCGAGCCCCTCGCGAACCGGCACGGCGACGTCCGACGCCTTCGCCCCGTTGACCAGGACGTGATAGAGACTTCGCTGCCCGGCGATCCCGAGAGACGCGCCGACGTTGCCCTGGCCGTCGGCGTCGATCAGCAACACCTTGCGACCCGCCTCGGCAAGGCCCGCGGCAAGATTGATCGACGTGGTGGTCTTGCCGGTGCCGCCTTTGTGATTGAACACCGCGATGCGCTTCGGCGTCGGCCGGATGAGCTGTACGGCGCTTTGTCGGTCAGCGGCGTGGTCCCGGCATGCCGTCGAGCAGAAGTACTGGCGCTGGCCGTCGCGAACCGACATCTGATACGGATACTCGACCTCGAACTCCGTCCCGCACGTGTCGCACGTCGCATGGCCGCTTTCGCCAAGCAGCAGGGCCTGCTGACAGGCGGTCGAGCAGATATAGATGTACTCCCCTGCCTCTTCCCTGACCTGGTATCGAAAACGCGCCTCAAAAGGCTTCTGGCACACGTGACAAGTGGATTGCATCACCGCTCCGGGGTTATTGAAGTGCTTCCGTAAGCGGTGTCGCCCGAAGCGAGGGGGCCGTCAAAAAAAGCGTTCAGACGTCGAGCTCGACGGCATCGGCCCGTGGTGCGGCTTCCATGATGAACTCGAAGCGCGCCGAAGGGTCCTTGCCCATGAGATCACTGAAGACGCGATCGGCTTCGAGTTCGGCGTCGACCGTCACGCGGAGTGCGCGGCGGCGCGTCTTGTCGAGTGTGGTCTCGCGAAGCTCCTCCGCAGTCATCTCGCCAAGGCCCTTGAATCGGCTGATGTCGACCTTGGCGTTCTTCGGAGCCTCGGCGATGATCCGATCGCGTTCGACGTCGTCGAGGGCCCAATGCACCTGCTTGCCAACATCGAGTCGGTAGAGCGGCGGCTGCGCCAAAAAGACATGCCCGCCGCGTACGAGCCCCGGCAACATCCGAAAGAAGAAGGTCAGCAACAAGGTCGCGATGTGGTGCCCGTCGCTGTCGGCATCCATGAGGAGGAACACCCGCCCGTACCGGAGCTTCGAGATGTCGAAGTCTTTGCCGATGCCGCACCCGAGCGCGCTGACGATGTCTTGAAGCTCGCGGTTGCCTTGGATCTGTGCCTGCGATGCGCGCTCCGCATTGAGGACCTTGCCGCGTAGCGCGAGGATCGCCTGGGTCTTGCGATCACGGCCGATCTTGGCGTTGCCGCCCGCGCTGTCGCCCTCGACCAAAAACAGCTCGCTCTCATCCGGGTTGGTACTCGAGCAGTCTGCGAGCTTTCCAGGAAGGTTGAGCCGATGGCTGATCGCCGTCTTGCGGGACACCTGTTGGCTGGCCGCTCGACTCGCCGCGCGCGCCCGAGCCGCGATGATGACGCGCGCGATGATCGACTCGGCCGACGTCTTGTTGTTGAGGAGCCATTGCTCGAACGCCGTTCGAACCGAGCTTTCGATGGGCGCGGTCACCTCTGGGTTGTTCAGACGGTCTTTGGTCTGGCCTTGGAACTGCGGCTCGTGAACGTAGACGCTCACGAGTGCCACGAGCCCCTCCCTGATGTCGTCCGCGGTGATCTTCACGCCCTTCGGTGTGAGCTTCTGGCTGTCCATGTGGCCGCGAATGGCCTTGGCGAGACCTTGCTTGAACCCGTTCTCGTGGGTGCCGCCCGACGCCGTCGGGATCCCGTTCGCATAGGTGCGAATCACCTCGTCGGTGGCCTCGGTCCACCGGAGCGAAACCTCGATCCGTGGGTCCTCGTCATGCTCGAACGTGAAGGCCTCTGGGTGCACCGAGGGTTTGCCGCGCTCGGCGACGAGCTTTTCGAGGTAGTCGACGATCCCTCCCGGATGCTCGAACTCGCTGCGTTCGCCCGTCTTGTCGTCGACGAATGTGATCTTCAGCCCGCGATGCAGATACGTTTTGGCTTCGAGGCGCTCCGCCACTTTGGCCGTGTCGAAAGCCGCGCGCTTGCCAAAGATGTCCGGGTCGGGCCTGAAGTGGATCGACGTCCCTCGCTTGCTCGTTTTGCCACCGCGCTTGAGCTTGGCCGTGGGCTTGCCGCGTTTGTAGCTCTGAGAGTAGGTCTTGCCCCCGCGCCAAACGGTCGCCGTCATCTCGGAAGACAACGCGTTGACGACCGAGGAGCCGACCCCGTGGAGGCCGCCGGCCACTTGGTAGTTCTGACCTTCGAACTTCCCGCCCGCATGGAGCGTGGTCAGGATGAGCTCGAGTGCCGAACGCTTGAACTTCGGATGCGTATCGACCGGAATCCCACGCCCGTTGTCGGTGATCGTCGCGCCGCGGTGATCTTTGTCGAGCACCACTTCGATTCGGGAGGCGTGCCCATTGATCGCTTCGTCGACGGAGTTGTCGAGGATCTCCCACAGGAGGTGGTGGTAGCCGTGCGTGTCGGTGCCGCCGATGTACATCGCCGGCCTCTTTCGTACCGGCTCGAGCCCTTCGAGGACGTCGATGTCTTTTGCCGTGTACGCCACTACTCCTCCGGGAACATGGGAATCTCGGGTTCTTGGTACACTTCGCCTTCGACAGCGCCGCGGGTGAACAGCTGGAAGCCCTTGCCCCCGCGCGACACGACCTCGTACTTCCGGAGCGTGATCCGGTACTCGCTCCCGCCTTCGCGTTTCGCGATCAACACGTCGTCGTCGTACGACAAGACGCGGGCCGCCATCACGTAGTCGTCTTTTTGGAGCTTGATCAGCATGACCCCACGCCCAGCGCCCGCCAGCAAGGACACGTCCTCGGCCTCGCAGACCAGCGCCCGTCTTTGACGCGTCACGCAAGTGATGCAGTCCTCCTCGAACACGGGGGCGACGTAGACCACCTCGTCGCCCTTTTTGGGGCGGGTGAACTTGCGGCCCGATCGGGTCGACGGTTCTCGATGGGACGTCAGAGAGAAGCGGAGCGAGAGTCCACCTCGCGTCACGGCAATCGCGTACGGGGGTTCGGGTTCGTCGGCGTCGGCGTCGCCCTCAGGGACCTCGAGGAAGCGCGGGTCGAAGCCTATCGCCCCGACGATGCGCTCTCCGTCCGCCAGTTTGAAGAGGGTTTGGAGGGGGGTTCCGTGCCCTGTCGAGGCGGGCACGTCGACAATCCTGGTGACGTAGCAAACCCCGTGGCTGCTGAAGAACGCCACCGTGCTCTTGGTCGACCCTGCCAGCACCGCCAAGACTCGGTCGCCCTTTCGCACGCGAGTGGAGCTCACGTCTTTGACGCGCTGCTGGCGCTTGACCCAGCCCTGCTCCGTCACGACCACCATGGCGTCCTCGTCCACGATGAACGCCTCGGCGTCGAACTCCGGCTCATCGAGTTTGGCGACGATCCGTGTTCGGCGAGGGTCGGCGTAGGTCGTGCTCAGCTCCTGGAGCTCGGCCCGGACCAGTTTCCAACGGGCGGCCGGGCTCTTGAGCAGCCGTTTCACGCGAGCGGCTTCTTTGAGCTTGGCGTCGAGCTCTCCCCGAATCTCGAGCATCTGGAGCTTGGCCAACCGGTAGAGCTTCAGCTCCAAGATGGCGTCCGCCTGAAGCTCATCGAGCTTGAACCGCTTCATCAGTTTGACGGCAGCGTCCTGCTTGCCTTCCGAACGCCGGATGATCCGAATCGCTTCGTCGAGCGCATCGAAGATCGTGACGAAGCCGCGCAAGATGTGGATTCGCTTCTCGAGCTGGTCGAGTTCGAACTCGAGTCGTTTGGTGACGACTTCCATTCGGAAGTCGAGGAAGTGCCGGAGTATTTCCTTGAGGCCGATCCGTTGCGGCGCCGCCACCTCCGGGTTGGCCGTCGGAACCAGACACGTGAGGTTGACCTGGACGTTCGTCTGGAGCGGCGTGTGCTTGTAGAGGTACGCCATGATGAGGTTCGGGTCGGCGTCCTTCTTCATCTCACAGACGACGCGGCACTCGTCGGTGCTCTCGTCGCGCACGTCCATCAACACCGGGAGCTTCTTCTGGATGATGACTTCGGCGATCTTCTCGACGACCGCACGACGCTCGACGGCGTAGGGGATCGAGTGAATCACGATCAGCGGGTTGCCGGTTCGCGGTGTCTCGGTCTTCCACTGGCCCCGGAGCTTCAGCGAGCCCTGTCCCGAGTTGTAGGCCGCGGCAAGTTCGTTCTTCGTGCTAACCAGCTCGCCACCGCTCGGGAAGTCGGGCCCCTTGACGAACTTCATCAGCTGCTTGGTGGTCAAGTCTCCGTCGATCAGCGCAACGCACGCCTGGCAAACCTCGACCAGATTGTGCGGCGGAATCGACGTCGCCATCCCAACCGCGATCCCCTGCGACCCGTTGACCAGGAGGTTCGGAAAGCGCGCGGGAAGCACGACTGGCTCGAACTGTCGCCCATCGTAGTTCGGTCGATAGGCCACCGTCCGCTTGGCAAGCTCGACCAAGAGCTCCTCGGCCAGCTTGTGGAGGCGCGCCTCGGTATAACGCATGGCCGCAGCCGAGTCCCCGTCGGGCGATCCGAAGTTCCCACGGCCGTCCACCAAAGGCGCGCGCATGGTGAATGGCTGAGCCATCCGGACGAGCGCGTCGTAGATCGCGGTGTCCCCGTGCGGGTGGAACTTCGCCATGACGTCGCCGACCACGGCCGCCGACTTGCGGTGTTTGGTGTCGCTCCGCAGCCGAAGCTCGTTGTACATGTCGTACAAGATGCGGCGCTGAACCGGCTTGAGGCCGTCGCGGACATCGGGAAGGGCCCGCGCTGTGATGACGCTGAGGGCGTAGTTCAAGTATCGTTTTTGCGCCTCTTCGACGAGCGACGCGTCCTCGATACTGTCCATGGGAAGCTCGATCTGTGGTGTGGTCTTCTTCTTGCGACGACGCGCCATCGGCTCCGCTCAGCCCCTCTTCTGAACCCCCGGGCATGTCGCACAGCCCGAAGCCCGAAACAAGTAATTTACGGGCGCGATCGCGACCGGGGCGCAACCGGCTCAGGCATCGGGCTCGGCGGGCGCAAAATGATTCACGGGCTTGGCGCCGGCGCCCACGGCAAACGCGGTCTTCAGCGCAGATTCGAGCCAAGCTTTCGACCGCTTCACCGCGTCAGGCAACGGCTCGCCTCGGGCCAAACGGGTCGCAATCGCCGCGGAGAGCGCGCAGCCGGTCCCGTGAAACTCACCAGGAAGCACGTGCGACGGCGGGAGCTCGTAGGTGTCGCCTGCGTCCCAAAGGAGATCGGTTCCCTGCGCCTCACCCGAGAAGTGTCCGCCGGTCACCAACACCGACCGGCACCCGAGGGCGGCGATCTGTTCCGCTGCTTGGCGGGCGTCGGCGATCGTCTCCACCGCGAAGCCGGCAAGCGCTTCCGCTTCGCGGGCGTTCGGCGTGACCAAGGTCACGTGCGGCAGGAGTTCGGTGGCTAGGGCCTCGGTCAGCCGGCCGTCCCCGAGCGGGACACCCCGACTTGGCAACGACACCGGATCGACCACCCACGGC